>JBELHK010000084.1:0-8793 GCA_042091415.1 Polaribacter sp.
TGCAGAAATTTTATAAAAAATAAATGGCAACAAATAGAACATTTACAATGCTTAAGCCTGATGCTGTAGAAAACGGACATACAGGTGCAATTTTAGAAAAGATTAATTCAGCAGGATTTAGAATTGTGGCTTTAAAGAAAACACAAATGACGAAAGCTGATGCTGAAACTTTTTATGCAGTGCACAATGAGCGTCCTTTTTTTGGAGAATTAGTTGAATTTATGACTCGTGGACCAATTATAGCTGCAATATTAGAAAAAGAAAATGCTGTAGAAGATTTTAGAACTTTAATTGGTGCTACTAATCCTGCTGATGCTGCAGAAGGAACAATAAGAAAATTATATGCAACTTCTATGGGTGAAAATGCAGTTCATGGTTCAGATTCTGATGAAAATGCAGAAATTGAAGGGAATTTTCATTTTTCTGGAAGAGAGCAATTTTAAATTAAGAATTATAGAAATTATTAAATTTCAAAAAAAACTCATAGCAATTGCTATGAGTTTTTTAGTTTAAAAGAACGTAGTATAATTTATATTACTAAGTTTTTTATAAGGTTTATACCAACATTATTTTATTAATTATTTTTTCGCCCATTTCTTCATTCATCATTTTTATTATTTTTTCCTTACCATAAGTTAGTTCTTCACGTAAAACAGAAGAAGATAATTGAACAATTAGGGTTTTATTTTGTAAACGAACAGAAATCGTATTATTTGAAACACCTGGCCCCATCATTTCTTTCCAAATTTCTTCTACTTTAATTTTTTGCATTCCTTTACTTAAGTTATTTTCTTTAATGAAAGACTTCATTAAATCTTGAATGGAAAAAGAATCGTTTTCTCTTTTAGGCATTATAATTGAAACATTTTATAGTTTGTATTGCTTTGTTTTATAATATTCTCTGTTCGATCAGAATGTGTATCGGTTATAAAAATCTGACCAAATTCATCATTCTTTACAAGGTTGACAATTTGTAAAACTCGAGTTTCATCTAATTTATCAAAAATATCGTCTAATAATAATATTGGTGTAATATTAGACTGTTTTTTTATAAACTCAAACTGAGCTAATTTTAAAGCTATTAAATAAGACTTTTGCTGTCCCTGTGAACCAAATTTCTTTATTGGATATTCGCCAATTTCAAAACCTAAATCATCTTTATGTATACCTGCAGTAGAATATTGCAACATTCTGTCTTTTTCTAAAGAATTTTGGAGTAAAGTATTCATATCTAAATCATGAAGTTGACTTTTATAAATTAAATTCACTCTTTCTTTATCATTAGAAATAATTTCATATTTTTCATTAAATATAGGAATAAAAGTTTCTAAAAATGATTTTCTAACTTCATAAATTCTTGCTCCAAAATCTGCTAATTGATCATCATACACACTTAGATTTAAAGCATCAAAAATTCTATTTGCTGCAAAGTATTTTAACAACGCATTTCTTTGAGTTAATATTTTATTGTAAGCTATTAAGTCTTGTAAATAGCTTTTGTTTTGTTGAGATATAACTCCGTCTATAAACTTCCTTCTTACATCACTACCTTCTACAACTAAATCTCTATCCGCAGGAGAAATAATAACCAAAGGAATTTGCCCAATATGCTCAGAAAACTTATCGTAATTTTTACCATTTCTTTTTAAAACTTTCTTTTGACCTTTTTTTAAACTACAGACAATAGTTTCTTTTCTATCTTTTATTAAATATTCGCCCTCTAACATAAAAAAGCTTTCTCCGTGTTTAATATTTTGAACTGCGACAGAATTAAAGTAACTTTTTGCAAAAGAAAGATAGTAAATAGCATCTAAAACATTTGTTTTACCAACACCATTATTACCTACAAAACAATTTATTTTATACTCAAAATCAAATGATTGAGTGGTAATATTCTTAAAATTCACTAAAGATAATTTCTCTAAAAACATAAATTAAAAAAGGTATTGAAAACGTTTTGCAAATTATTGAAATTTTTGCGAATTATCCTCTTTTAAAATCCAATTAAAAAAACTATTTTTGTCGCCACTAATTTTAAAAAAGATATGGCAACATACAAGAAAAGAGGATATAAACCGAAGAATAAAAAAGCTGAAAATATTATAGATGAAAGCGAATTTGAAACTGCTGGAGTTCTTAACACACTCGATGAAACTGCATCTAAATCTGAACAATGGATTGAAAAAAACAGCAAAGTTTTATTTTCATCATTAATTGTTGTTGTTCTATTGTTTTTAGGATTTTTAGGTTATAACAAATATATGGTTGAGCCTAATGAATTAGAAGCATCAAACGAATTAGCTTTTCCTAGAAAATATTTCGATGAAGCTTCAACTGCAGGTTCTTCAAACATTGACTCTTTATTGACATTAGGCTTAGAAGGTGCTGATGGTAATTATGGTTTTGTTGATATTGCTGATAGTTACAGTAATACAGATGCTGGTAATTTAGCCAATTATTATGCAGGTGTTTCTTATTTACAATTAAAACAATACGACAAAGCTATTGAGTATTTAAGTAATTTTAAATCAGATGATGAAATGTTAGGCCCTATTTCATTAGGTGCAATTGGTGATGCATTTTCAGATATAGATCAACAAAGTGAGGCTTTAGATTATTATGTAAAAGCTGCAAATAAAAAGGATAATAATTTCACAACACCTTTATTCTTATACAAAGCTGCAGAAACTGCTATGTTTTTAAAAGAATATAGTAAAGCTGAAGAATTATTTACTAGAATTAAGGATAATTATCCTAATTCTGACCAAGGAAATAATATCGATAAGTTTATAAATGCTGCAAAATACGCAACAAATTAATTTGTACCTTTCCTTGATTAATTATTTCTAAAAAGATTTAATAATATGGCTACAACAAACTTATCTTATTACGATAAAACAACAATCCCAAATGCGAAACCTTTTCGATTTGGGATTGTCGTTTCTGAGTGGAATTCTGAAATAACAAAAAATTTACAAAAAGGAGCAATCAACACATTATTAGATTGTGGCGCTTCTAATGGTAATATTATATCTTGGGATGTTCCTGGTAGTTTTGAATTAGTTTACGGTTGTAAAAAAATGATTCAGTCTGAAAAAGTGGATGCTATTATTGCTATTGGAAACGTAATTCAAGGAGAAACAAAACATTTTGATTTTGTTTGTGAAGGTGTAACACAAGGTATTATTGACTTAAATGTAAAATATGATGTTCCTGTAATTTTCTGTGTATTAACTGATAACACTAAACAACAGTCTTTAGATAGATCTGGAGGTAAATTAGGGAATAAGGGAATTGAATGTGCAGTTGCTGCTATAAAAATGGCCGCAATTAAAAACCAAAATAAAACTTCAGAGAGCATCGGTTTTTAAAAATTGTTCCTTTCATTATTTTTAAGAATAGTTTTAGCATCATTTCTTGATGTATTTCTTTTTAATCAGTAAATTTGGAATAGCTTAAATTGGCTTAATAATTGATTTATTTTTTATTAACCAATTATTAAATATTATATGGGATTTTTAAAACGAACTAATAAAAAATTTGATTATCAACCTCGTTATTACAAAGGAGAAGGAAATCCTTTTAAAATTGAACATAAGTTAGATAAATTTAGAAAAACTGCTGGAAAAAATAAAGGAATAAAAACAAAATTTACAGACGCAATAGATGAACTTAAAAACTCTGATGGAGGCGTAAATAAAACTATAATTTATATAATTATAATTTTAGTATTTATATTTCTATTTATTATAGATTTTGATTTATCTATTTTCTTTTAAAAATAATGTCGGATATTATACAGCTTTTACCAGACCATGTTGCTAATCAAATTGCTGCAGGAGAAGTAGTTCAAAGACCTGCTTCGGTAGTAAAAGAATTACTAGAAAATTCTATTGATGCAGGAGCAACAAATATAAAATTACTTCTTAAAGACGCAGGAAAAACATTAATACAGGTTATTGATGATGGTAAAGGAATGAGCGCTACAGATGCTAGAATGAGTTTCGAACGCCATGCTACTTCTAAAATTAAAAAGGCAGAAGATTTATTTAATTTATGTACAAAAGGTTTTAGAGGAGAAGCTTTGGCCTCTATTGCTGCAATTTCTCATGTTGAACTAAAAACAAAAGAAGAAGAGCCTGAGTTAGGAACTTATATAAAAATTAAGGGAAGTAAAATAATTTCTCAGAGCTTTGTAAATACTTGCACAGGAACAAGTATTGCTGTTAAAAACTTATTTTATAATATTCCTGCAAGAAGAAATTTTTTAAAATCAGATACTGTTGAAACAAGACATATTATAGATGAATTTCAAAGAGTTGCTTTAGCACATCCACACATTTCTTTTTTGTTACACCACAATAATAATGAAGTATATCATTTAAAGAGTAGTAATCTTAGAAAAAGACTCGTTGCTGTTTTTGGTAATAAAATAAACGAAAAGTTAGTTCCTATAAATGAAAAAACAGATATTCTTACTGTAAATGGTTTTATTGCTAAACCAGAATTTTCAAAAAGGAAAAGAGGTGAACAATTTTTCTTTGTTAATGACCGATTTATAAAAAGCTCTTACCTAAATCACGCAGTTGTAAGTGCTTTTGAAGGTTTGTTAGAACAAGGTTCTCATCCCTCCTATTTTTTATATTTAGATGTTCCTACAAGTAGTATTGATATTAATATTCATCCTACTAAAACAGAAATAAAGTTTGATAATGAAAAAGCGCTATATGCTATGCTTCGAGCAACAGTGAAGCATGGTTTAGGACAATATAATATTGCGCCTGTTTTAGATTTTGAAAGAGATGCTACTTTAGATGTATCGTATCATCAAAATAAAATCTCAGGAAAAACATCGGTTCCTAAAATATTGGTAGATCCAGATTTTAATCCTTTTAAAGAAAATCAACAAAAAGAAATTACTTTTCCTTTTAAAAGAGAAAAAAAACAAGAAAATTGGGAAACATTATATACTTCTGTTATTAATCCTATTGAAAAACAAGAAGAATTATTTACTTTAGAAGAAGAAAAAACAAAAAAAACTTTTCAGATTCAGAGGAAATATGTGATGAGTTTAATAAAATCTGGAGTTGTTTTAATTCATCAATCCTTAGCTCATCAGCGTATTTTATATGAAAATTTCTTAGAAAGTATTACGGTTAAAGAGGCAAATAGCCAACAGTTACTGTTTCCTGCAAAGATTTCTTTTTCATCAAAAGAAATTGAAATGATTTACAGTATAAAATCTGATTTAGAAAGTGCTGGTTTTTCATTTGATGAATTCACAAAAGATAGTGTTACCATAAAAGGAATACCTGTTTCTGTGGTAGAAAGTAAAATTACAATTATATTAGAAGAGTTATTGAATGATATTAATTTAGAAGTACCAGATGCTAGTTTTTCTCATTTTGATGTTATGGCAAAATCTTTTGCAAAAACATTGGCAATTAAAACAGGAACCAAACTATCTGATAAAGAACAAGAGGCTCTGGTAAACGATTTATTTTCTTGTAAAGAGCCTAATATATCTCCTTTTGGGAAATCGACTTTTAAAACTTTAACACTAAATGAAATAGATAATCTATTTAATAAATAAAAGATGAGTAAGATTACAGATGCTATAAAACACTTAATTATTATAAATGCAATTTTGTTTATTGCACCTCAAATCTTACAATTAGATTTTACAAATATTTTAGCGTTACACTTTCCTAAAAATGAACATTTTGGATTTTGGCAATATGTAACTCACATATTTATGCATGGGAGTTTTCCTCATATTTTATTTAATATGTATGGTTTATGGGCATTTGGCGCTCCTTTAGAACAAATTTGGGGTAGAAATAAATTTTTGTTTTTTTATTTCTCAGCGGGTATTGGTGCTGGGCTAATTTATACGTTAGTAAACTATTACCAGTTCAATAATATTTTTGAACTATTTTTAAGTGCTGGATTAACTGAAAACGAAGTAATAGAAATTTTGAAAATTGGTAGCACTAATGATGCTAGATTAACTGGTATAATCACACAAGAACAGTTTCAGGAAATTTGGTCTTTATATCATACTCCTGCAGTTGGGGCTTCAGGAGCAGTTTATGGAGTTTTAGTTGCATTTGGTATGTATTTTAAAGATGCTAAATTGGCTTTAATATTTTTCCCTGTTCCTATTGCTGCAAAATATTTTATTCCAATTTTAATTGTTTTCGATTTATTTTTTGGGATGACAAGATATTCCGTTGGTAATATTGCTCATTTTGCTCATGTTGGAGGTGCTTTAATAGGGTTCTTAATTGCTTGGTATTGGAAAAAAAATCAATTTAAAATGTTGTAATGAGTATTATTGATGATTTAAAATACAGATATAAAAAAGGAAACATCATTGAAAAACTGATCTACATTAATGTAGCTCTTTTTATCCTTACACTTTTAATTTCTGTATTACAAGGTTTATATAAAGGACAATTAAACTTTCTAATGGAATGGTTTTCTTTAGAAGACAACCTTGATAAATTATTTATAAAACCTTGGTCTATTATATCTTATGGTTTTTTACATGGTAGCTTTTTACATCTATTAATGAATATGATCGTATTGTATTTTGTTGGTAATTTATTTCTTGAATACTTTACTCAAAAACAATTATTAAACTTTTATATATTAGGTACACTTTTTGGAGGTATTTTGTTTTTATTTAGTCAAAATTATTTCCCTTTATTTGAAGGAAGTTATACATACTTAGTTGGTGCTTCGGCAGGTATTTCTGCTATTTTTGTTGGTATCACTACATATATGCCAAACTATTCAATAAAATTACGATTTATCGGTTATGTTAAATTATGGTATTTGGCTGCTTTTTGGATCGGATTAGATGTATTTGGACTTATAGGAAGTAACGCAGGCGGACATTTTGCACACTTAGGAGGTGCTTTATTTGGTTTCTTATATGTAAGAAACTCGAGCAATAAAAATATTCCTTCAATATCTAATCTATTTTCATTTTTAAAAAAGAAACAAAAACCATTAAAAACAGTTTATAAATCTAAAAATAAGCAAAAAAACACCTCTGATAAAAAAGACATAAATCAAAAACAAATAGACGCTATTTTAGATAAAATTGGTAAATCTGGTTACGATACATTAACTAAAAAGGAAAAAGACTTTTTATTTAAACAAGGAAAAGAATAAATTACCTCAATACAATTAATGAAAAACTTAAATTTTATTGACAAAATAGGGTACTTTATAAATACAATTTTAGCAGTAGCTTTATTATTATCTTATTTATTACCCTACATCTCCCCTATTTCTATTCCTTTTTTTGCAATACTAAGTTTATTTGTTCCTCCCTTAATTTTCATCAACTTTATATTTGTTATTTACTGGTTGGTTAAACTAAAAAAACAATTAATATTATCTCTATTAGTGCTTGGTTTAGGTTGGTTTTTAAACATCTCTATTTTCAAAATATCTAAGAGTGATGATAATGACGAATTTTTAGAAACATCGTTAAAAGTAATGAGTTATAATGTAAGAACTTTTAACCATTGGAAATGGATTGATAATGATAATGTTGAAGAAAATATATTTAAATTTATAGAAGAAAAAAATACTGATATTATCCTTTTTCAAGAGTATTATAAATTAGATAGAGAGCCAAAAAATTATAATTATAAATTTATTGAAACGAAAAATGATAAAGATAAAATCGGTCTAGCTATTTTCTCTAAATTTCCAATAATTAATAAGGGTTCTTTAAACCTAAAAAACACGTTCAATAATATAATTTTTGCTGATATATTAAAAGATAATGATACTATAAGAGTATACAATATTCATCTTCAATCTTTAAAATTAAATACAGAAAAAGAGAATTTTGGTCACGAAAATTCAGAAAAATTACTAACAAGATTAAAGCAACAATTTAAAAAGCAAGCCGATCAAACAAATAAATTTGTAATTCATGATCAAAATTGGAAAGGTAAAAAAATTGTTGGCGGAGATTTTAATAATACCTCTTATTCTTGGGTATATAACCAAATTGCAAAAAATAAAAAAGATGCTTTTATTGAAGCCGGTAATGGTTTTGGAAAAACATTTAAATACTGGTTTCCTCTAAGAATAGATTTTATTTTAACAGATGATAACGCAACCATTCAAAAATTTGAATCTTTCAGTAATCAAACTAATTCAGATCACTTCCCTATCATTGCAAATATTAATTGGTAAATATTTTATTATGTCTCATTAATAAAAGAATTTGAAGCCTAAAATAGAATTATTATACTCTTAAAAAAAATAGAATCTATTTCCATCATATATATTTTTACTTTTAAGTTCCTCTATTATATGTAACTTTCTAACAATTAATCTTTGAGTTTCAGAAATCATGAATATTGTAGTATTTTTGTAGCCCGATAAATACACAGTAATGTTAAGAGAGAAAAAAGTAGGATTTTATACTTTAGGTTGTAAATTAAACTTCTCGGAAACTTCTACGATAGCAAGAAGTTTTACAAACGAGGGGTTTGAGAGAGTTGACTTTGAAGAAGAGGCAGATATTTATGTAATAAATACCTGTTCAGTTACTGATAATGCAGATAAACGTTTTAAAACAATCGTTAAAAATGCACTTAAAAAAAATAGCAATGCTTTTTTAATTGCAATTGGATGCTATGCTCAATTAAAACCAGAGGAATTAGCGGCTGTCGATGGTGTTGATTTAGTTTTGGGAGCTACAGAGAAATTTAACGTAACTAGCTACATTAATGATTTAAGTAAAAATGAAATTGGAGATGT
>JBELHK010000085.1:0-5166 GCA_042091415.1 Polaribacter sp.
AGAACCTAAAGAAGCACTAGGCATTAATCCCATTGAACCAGAAATTACAGAAGCTTCATCTGTTAAAATGTCTCCGAATAAATTTTCTGTAATTAAAACATCATAGCTATTAGGCCATTGTACCAAACGCATAGCAACTGCATCTACAAACTCATAACTCACCTCTACTTCAGGATACTCTTTTTCCATAGCTTGAACCGTCTCTCTCCATAAACGAGACGTTTCTAAAACATTAGCTTTATCTACACAACATAATTTTTTACTGCGTGTCATTGCTAATTCAAATCCTTTTTTTGCTAAACGCTTTACCTCTTCTCTAGAATAAACGCAATTATCATAAGCTGTTTCACCTTCTTCTCTTCTACCCTTTTCTCCAAAATAAATACCACCGGTTAACTCTCTTAAAAAAACCAAATCAGTACCTTCTATTCTTTCTCTTTTTAAAGGTGATTTATCTAATAAGGATGAAAATGTAAACGTTGGTCTAACATTAGCAAATAAACCTAATTTTTTACGCATTTTTAACAAGCCTTGTTCCGGGCGAACTTTAGCAGAAGGGTCATTATCGAATTTAGGATGACCAATAGCACCAAATAAAACAGCATCGGATGAAGCACAGATTTCATGAGTTTCATCTGGATAAGGATCTCCAACAGCATCAATTGCGGCAGCACCAGTTAAAGCTGGTCTCCAATTAATTTCATGATTAAATTTATTTGCAATTGCGTTGGAAACTTTAACTGCTTGGTCTATTACTTCAGGGCCTATTCCGTCTCCTGCTAATAAGGCTATATTTAATTTCATTCTTTTATTTAATTATATGATGTTTAACATCTTTTCTGTAGCTTTAATTGCAGATACTGTCTGATCTGAATCTAAACCACGTGTTATAAATTCTTTTTTTTCTCTTTGCCAAGTTATAATTGTTTCACACAAAGCATCAGAATTACTTCCAGGCGGAATACGTACTGCATAATCTATCAATAATGGTAAATCTTTTTTGCTATGTACTTTATATAATTTTTTTAAGGCATTCATAAAAGCATCAAATTGCCCATCTCCTTGAGCATGAGCCTCATACTGAACTCCTGCTACTCTTAATTGCAAAGTTGTAGAAGGCTTCATTCCTTTTGCATGACCTAAAACATAGTTTTCAACAATAACATTTTTTTCAATAGTGTCGCTATCTAAAACATCTGAAATGATGTAAGGTAAATCCTCTTGAGAAACAACTTCTTTCTTATCTCCAAGTTCGATGATTCTTTGAGTAACCTTTTTTAAATCCTCATCATTTAAACTTAAACCTAAATCTTGTAAGTTTTTTTGAATATTTGCTTTTCCTGAAGTTTTTCCTAATGCATATTTACGTTTTCTACCAAATCTTTCTGGCATTAAATCGTTAAAATATAGATTCTTTTTATTATCTCCATCTGCATGAATTCCAGCAGTTTGCGTAAAAACATTTGCACCAACCACAGGTTTGTTTACCGGAATTCTAAACCCTGAAAAGTTTTCTACAAGTTTACTTACTTTATTTAAAGCAGTTTCGTTTACAGATACTTTTACATCCTCTAAAAAGTCATTTATTACAGCTATTACACTTGCCATAGGAGCGTTTCCAGCACGTTCACCCATACCATTAATAGTTAAGTGTAAACCATTTACTCCTGCTTTTACAGATTCCATTACATTGGCTACACCTAAATCATAATCATTATGACCATGAAAATCTATATGAATATTAGGGTAATTTTTTCTTACTTCTGAGATATAGTCAAAAGTTTCTTGTGGAGTTAAAACTCCTAAAGTATCAGGTAATAAAATACGCTCTATATTTTGATTAGAAAGAAAATCTAAAAAATCAAAAACATATTCTTTAGAGTCTCGCATTCCATTAGACCAATCCTCTAAATAAACATTCGTTTTTATTCCATTTTTGTCAGCTAAATCTATTGTAGCTTTGATATCTTCAAAATGCTCTTGTGGAGTTTTTTTTAATTGATATTTTAAATGATTTAATGAGCCTTTTGTTAGTAAATTTTGAACTTTTGCTCCAGATTTTTTCATCCAATCTATAGATTTACCAGCATCTACAAATGTTAATACTTCTATAGTATCTAAAAAATTATTGGATTTAGCCCAGTTTGTTATTTTCTGTACCGCTTCTAATTCTCCTTTAGAAACTCTTGCAGAAGCAATTTCTAAACGATCTACTTTTAACTCTTCTAGTAAAAGCTTTGCGATAGTTAATTTTTCAGAAACTGAAAAGGACACTCCTGATGTTTGTTCTCCATCACGAAGTGTGGTATCCATTATTTCAATTTTTCTCACAGACATAAATTGAACTTAAAAATTTATATTAAAATGGTCTTGACTTTACAAATTCAGTAATTTCGTTCTCGATATTTTTTAAATAATCAATATCATCAAACCCATTTAACATATTATCCTTTTTATAACCATTAATATCAAAAGATTCAAAATCACCTGTAGACAATAAAGTAACTGTTTGATTAGGTAAATCAACCTTAATTTCAGTTTTAGGATTAGAAAATATTGCATCAAATAATTTATCTGCAAATTCTGCAGAAACTTGAACTGGTAATACTCCGATATTTAAACAGTTATTTTTAAAGATATCAGCAAATTCAGAAGATATTACACATCGCAAACCAAAATCGTAAACAGACCAAGCTGCATGCTCTCTTGAGGAACCTGAACCAAAATTTCTACCACCAACTAATATTTTAGAACCAGCATAAATTTCTTTGTTTAAAGGAAAATCTGGTTTTGGTGTTCCATCTTGATTAAATCTCCAATCACGGAAAAAATTAATATCAAAATCTTTTCGCTCTGTTGCCTTTAAAAAACGAGCTGGTATAATTTGATCTGTGTCTACATTCTCTATTGGTAATGGATAAGCTGTACTAGTTAATACATTAAATTTATCGTAAGCCATTCTTGTCTTTTTTATGCAGTTTGTAAAATTGTTCTTGGGTCAGTAACTACGCCTTCAACAGCAGAAGCAGCTGCTACTAATGGAGATGCTAATAATGTTCTAGATCCTGGACCTTGTCTTCCTTCAAAGTTTCTGTTAGAAGTAGAAACAGATAATTTTCCAGCAGGAATTTTATCATCATTCATTGCTAAACAAGCAGAACAACCTGGCTCTCTTAATTTAAAACCAGCATCTGAAATAATTTTATCTAGCCCCTCTTCCATAATTTGATCAACTACTTTATGAGAACCTGGCACTAACCAAGCTGTAACATTATCAGCTTTTTTTCTACCTTTTACGATAGAACAAAATGCTCTAAAATCTTCAATTCTTCCATTTGTACAAGAACCCAAAAACACAAAATCAATTGGTTTACCAATCATAGAATCTCCTTCATTAAAGTGCATATAACCAAGAGATTTCTTATAAGTTTCAACACCTGCTTCAACGCTTTCTGCTGTTGGTATTGATTTGGTTACTCCAATACCCATTCCTGGATTTGTACCATAAGTTATCATAGGTTCAATGTCTGATGCATCGTAAGTAAATTCTACATCAAATTGTGCTCCTTCTTCTGTATAAAGTGTCTCCCAATATTTCATCGCCTTATTCCAATCTTCCCCTTTTGGAGTTTGAGATCGTCCTTTAATATATTCAAATGTTTTAGCATCAGGAGCAATCATGCCTCCTCTTGCTCCCATTTCTATAGATAAATTACAAACTGTCATTCTTCCTTCCATAGTCATATCTTCAAAAACTTCTCCTGCATATTCAACAAAATAACCAGTAGCTCCTGAAGTAGTTTGCTTAGAAATAATATAAAGAGCAACGTCTTTTGGCGTAACACCTAATCCTAATTTACCATTTATATTAATACGCATTTTTTTAGGTTTTGGCTGCATAATACATTGAGTAGAAAGTACCATTTCTACTTCTGATGTACCAATACCAAAAGCGATAGCACCAAAAGCTCCGTGAGTAGATGTATGTGAATCTCCACAAACAATGGTTGCACCAGGTAATGTAATTCCGTTTTCAGGACCTACTACGTGAACAATTCCGTTATTTTTATCACCTAATCCCCAATGAGAAATACCGTGTTTAGCTGCATTTTTTTCTAAGGCATCTAGCTGATTTGCAGATAAAGGATCTTCTACTGGTAAATGTTGATTGATTGTTGGCGTATTATGATCTGCTGTCGCAAAAGTACGTTCTGGATAAACTACTTTATTCCCTCTATTTTCAAGACCTAAGAAAGCAACTGGACTTGTAACTTCGTGAATAAAATGACGATCAATAAAAAATACATCTGGACCATCTTTTACACTTCGTACCACATGTGAATCCCATACTTTATCGAATAACGTTTTTCCCATTTTTACTTTTTTAAAAATAATACAAACTCAAATTTACAAATTTAGGTTGCATTTGAGATAGTTATAGTAAATACTCATTATATTCAACATTAAAAGTATCAAACAAATACCTGATTTGCATCAAATTACATTATTCAGAAATACGATGTCTAATATTTTATGAATATAATAACTGAAGATAAAATTTTATAAATATTACCTAATAAACAACATTGATTATAATATTTCTTTTATTCTTATGTAACCAAATAAAAGATTGTTCGTCTTACTAAAAAATCATATAAATCAATTATGAAAAATCTTATTTACTCTATATTTTCAATAATTATACTTGTAAGTTGCAATTCACAATCAAACTCAGATGATTTTATAGCAAAAACATCTGGTCGATATTTATTTAATGCAAATGAAGTTTTAGAAATCTATTTTAAAGAAACTAAGATGTATGCAAAATGGAGGAGAAATAACGAAATTAAGTTACTAAAGGTAAATGATAGTTCTTTTTACATGAGCGAACTTAACGAAAAAATCCAATTTATAAGTAAGCCAGAAATGCATATTGAATTAGCACCTAAAACACAACATAAAGGAGTAAAATATTATTTTACGAAAATGAAAGATGGAGAGAAAACTGCTTCAGAATATTTTATGGAAAAAGATTATAAAAATGCTTTAATTGCTTTTAAAAAAATTAAGAAGAAAGATTCTTTAAATGTATTAATAAAAGAAGGTGAATTAAATAATATTGGATATGATTTTATCTACCAAAAAAAATACGATGAAGCTATAGAA
>JBELHK010000085.1:5266-8712 GCA_042091415.1 Polaribacter sp.
AAAATTTAAATATGAAATCAGCTCAAGAGTATTTTGATGAATATGCTGTAAGTCATCAAAACAAAACGAACCAAACAATTCATTACATATGTGTTCCGCTTATTTTTTTTAGTGTAATTGGTCTTTTAATGTCTATTCCTACTCAATTAATTGAAAATAGTATCGGTTTATACAACCCAATACTAGAAAATTGGGCTGTTATTGTAGGTTTAATAATATCTGTATTTTATTTAAAACTTGGTTTCTGGTATTTCGCAGAAATGTTATTTGTTATGCTACTCTGTATTATCGGTAATTTTTGGTTAGGAAATAACATAAACTTACTTTATGCTTCTCTAACCATATTTATTTTCGCTTGGATTGGCCAGTTTTATGGTCATAAAGTAGAAGGAGCCAAACCATCATTTTTAAAGGATTTAGAATTTTTGTTAATTGGTCCTTTATGGGTGATTCAAAAATTAGGAAAAAAGTAAAATATGAAAGAAGAAATTTCGTTTGAAGATTTTCTAAAAATTGATATTCGTATTGGTACTATTATTGAAGTTAATGATTTTACAAAAGCTAGAAAACCTGCCTATCAATTAAAAATTGATTTTGGAGAATTGGGTATAAAAAAATCGAGTGCACAGATTACTGATTTATACTCAAAAGAACAATTACTTAATAAACAAGTGAGTGCTATTGTAAATTTTAAACCAAGACAGATTGCAAATTTTTTAAGTGAAGTTCTCGTTTTAGGTGTTTATAATAGTAACAGAGATGTTGTTTTATTACAAACATCTAAACCTATAAAAAATGGAGAACAAGTATCTTAATTCTTAGGATTATTTAGTATTACTAAAGCCCCTATAATTCCAGGAATCCATCCACAAAGTGTTAATAAAAAAATAATCAAGATAGATCCACAGCCTTTATCTAATACAGAAAGCGGAGGGAAAACAATAGCAAATAAAACTCTGAAAAAACTCATTTATAAAATTTAGAATATTTTAAAAATAAGACGTATAATTCTTGAATTTGTTACAATAAAAAACCACTAACTTATTAAATAAAGTTAGTGGTTTTTTGAGTATTTTATAAATTTATTACATTTGATTGCCAAAGAATACTGCATTCATTAACAACTTATTTGTACCATACCAAAAGGCTCTAAAATTGGTATTATCTGTAAAAACAACAACTTTACCTCTACCAAAATCTTGAACTTTAAAAGGTACTGTATTAGGTATTACTTTACTATTTTCTTTAGAAATATATCCACTTAATAAAGGTTTAGAAGTATACTGAATAGGGTTATTATAACTTTTTTTATCAGCTTTTATAAATATTGTTGAATTTCTAAATAATGCTATTTTATCATTTTTATAACCGAAATTTATAGGATGTGAACGATCTAAATTCGCTTCAAAAATTGCTCCTCCAATATATTGAGCGCCAGATTGTAAAGAACGATTTTCAAAACTTATATTTTTCACAGTATCAATTTTTGCACTGTCAAATTGTAAATTGATCATTTTATTAGTAGTCAACCATCTTGCTGTGTTTTTATAACCAATAACAACACCTCCATCTTTTACCCAAGTTTTTATTTTTTCTACAGCTTGCTTTTCTAATCTACTACTTGGTATAATAATATGTGTGTATTTAGAAATATCAATCCTATTAAAATATCTTGTATCTAATCTCGTTAAATGGATATCAAAACGCTGGTCGAATAAATGCCAAATTTCTCCAGAATCATTTCCTGCAATACCATCACCAACTAACATTGCTACTTTTGGTTTCTTAATTGCTCTAAAATTATTACTACCTAAATCAATTCCATCATTTAATCCTGTATCAACTCCGTAAATTTTTGTTGAAGTTTCAGAAGCTAGCTTAGTTAAGAAAACATATATTTCATCTGCAGAAATATTTTGATTTTGAACAGGAATAAAAATAGTTCCATAATCATACGATTTTTCTCCATTTCTGAAGTTCTTCATAGAAACTTTCGCACGTAAATCATTTTGAAGAATAGCATTTAAAGCTTTTGGAGTATAGTATTCGTTCCAGGGCATTAAATAGCCATAACTACTTTTTTTAGAAACAGTTCCTGTTGGCAGTTTTAAATCAGAAATTTCTTCGCCTGCTTTAGAAAGTGATATATTTTCAGCAAAGTCCAATCCAAAAGCGTGATTAAAAGTCCATGCTGATACATCATAAAACAAACTATCTTTAAAAGAAGTTCTTACATCAAACATTGCTTTTACCAATCTTTGATTTTTCTGATTCATTGGAACAACATAACTGTATCCTTTTTTAAAATTTTTACCATTTTGAGAAAAATCAGATTTTACATCGTGAATTTTAATTTTATGTCTTTTTAAAACTTCTGCTAAATGATATGATTTTGATGCATCTTTTTCATCACCAAAAACAATTGCCTTTTTTACTCCAGTATTTCTAGATTCTTTATAAAAATCTTGCTGATACTTTAATATTTTAACTCTCATATTTTTTGCCGCCTCCAAAGTAGACATTGCAGCTGTATATTGGTTTCTAATGGTAAAAGGAAACGTTAAAATACCATTCTCAGTTTCTTGTGCATGACCTCTAGAACTAGCTTGCTCAAATAAAATCCCAATACTTCCATTTATGTCTGGAAAAGTAGAACCTTTTCCGTAATAAAAATCATCAAAACTCTCTTCTGAATAATATAATGACCCAATTTTATCAAAAGCTTTTGCATGATAAGTTGCAATTTCTTTTGTTAAATCTTGATTCATTTGCGGTGTTAAAGGATTGGTTCTAGAAGGAATTCCTGGTTGAAAAAAGAAACTAGCATTACTCCCCATTTCATGATGATCTGTTAAAATATTTGGCAGCCATTTATGAAAAGTTTTAATTCTTACTCTACTTTCTGGTAATTGAACCGGCAACCAATCTCTATTCATATCAAACTGATAATGATTGGTTCTTCCTCTTGGCCAAATCTCAGAATATTCACGATCATTCGGATCTGGATTTATATTCTTACTCTTGTTAGTATTTGCCCAATAAGCAAAGCGTTGAAGACCATCAGGGTTTAATGATGGATCAAATAAAATGATCGTATTTTCTAATAAATCTTTTGTAGCATCAGAGTTTGAAGCCGCTAAATAATACGCAGCTGCCAATGCTGCATTAGAACCACTTGGTTCATTTCCATGAATTGAAAAACCTTGATAAACTACAATCGGGTTATTTGTAATATCAACAGAACCATCATTCGTTGCATTAATATGATTTTGCCTAATAGCCTCTATATTATTATGATTTTTTGGCGAAGTAATTGTTAAAAGTAAAAGAGGTCTATCCTCAAATGTTTTTCCTCTTTCTTCAATAGAAATTCTGTTTGATGCTTTTGCTAAAGCTCTCATATAGTTTACGAGCTTATCATGTGTAATATGCCACTCACCTACTTC
>JBELHK010000086.1:0-8191 GCA_042091415.1 Polaribacter sp.
ATAATTTAAATTTTTTCATGTATAATTTGTTAAATAATAACTGTAAATTTGATTTCATTAACAATAAATTTACATTCCACGCTTGTAAATATAAAAACGAAAGATGCAATTTCATAGTTATAAAATCCACGAAAACGGTTTCGTGTTAACAACTTTTCTATTAAATTTTGATAAATTAACATTTTAAGGTATAAATATTTTTCTTTTTAATAAAAATGAAGCAAAAAATTACAATTAAGACAATCGCAAAAGAATTAGGCGTTTCTTCCTCAACAGTTTCCAAGGCATTAAAAGATAGCCATGAGATTAGTGTTGAAACTAAGGAGAAAATTCAAGCTTATGCTAATTTATACAATTATAAACCGAACCATTTAGCACTTCAATTAAGAAATCAAAAAACTAAAGTTATTGGAGTTATTTTACCTAAAATAGTTCACCATTTTTTTTCTACAGTTATTAGAGGAATTGAAGAAGGAGCCAATAAAAAAGGATACAATATTATGGTTTGTTTCTCGAACGAATCTCATCAGAAAGAAGTGGAAACTTTAAAAGTTTTATCGAATGGTAGTGTAGACGGAATTATAGTTTCTGTTGCAAGTGAAACCTTAGAAAATAAAGACTTTTCTCACTTTTCAGCTTTAGTTTCTGAAGAAATACCATTTGTTTTATTTGATAGAGTCATTAATGAGATAATTTGCGATAAAGTTGTTGTAGATGATGTAGGTGCAGGGTATAAAGCAACAAAACATTTGTTAGATAATAAGAGAAATAAGATTGCATTAGTTACAACTCCAGATCATGTAAATGTTGGTGCTTTAAGAAGACAGGGATATGAAAAAGCACTTATAGAGTCTTACATAAATATAGATAAGCGATTAATTGTAAAAATTAATGAAAAAGAGGATATAAAAACTCAAATCGAAAGGGTTTTTGAAGAGGATATTGATGGTCTTTTCGCTGTAAATGAAATCTATGCTGCTATAGCTATGCGAGTTGCTAAAGAAAAAGGATTAAAAATACCCGAAGACATATCTATTATTGGGTTTACAGATGGTTTAATTTCTAAATATTCATCACCTTCAATAACTACGATGACTCAACATGGTTTGACAATGGGAAGACAAGCTATAGACCTTTTAATTGAAAGAATTGAAAATGAAACGGTAGATTTTAAAGCAAAAAAAATAGTAATTTCAAGTAATTTGAAATTAAGAGAGTCTACGAAATCGTCGTCGTAACTTTGTTTTCGGATTAAATATTTCACGAAACCGTCGTCGTAAAATTTCATACAGTTTTTTATCAACTTACTAAAAATAATATATATTTGTTGCTATATTAAGATTTATCAATAAATTTCATTCCACACTTTTAATAATTGATAAGTCGAAACACTTATCGTAAATCAACTAAAATTACGATAAATGAAAAAGCGTATATTAAGCTTTTGGCAAATCTGGAACATGAGTTTCGGGTTTTTAGGAATACAATTTGGTTTCGCCCTTCAAGGCGGATTTATGTCTAGAATTTTTCAAACACTAGGAGCCGGTAAAGAAGAAATTCCTCTACTATGGATAGCTGCTCCTTTAACCGGTTTAATTGTACAACCAATTATTGGTTATATGAGTGATAGGACTTGGAGTGTTAAATGGGGAAGAAGGCGACCTTATTTTTTAGTAGGTGCTATTTTAAGTTCCTTAACTTTATTTTTTGTACCTCATTCGCCAGCTTTATGGGTTGCGGCAGGTTTTTTATGGATTTTAGATGCGTCTATTAATATATCTATGGAACCTTTTAGAGCATTGGTTGCCGATAAATTATCAGAATCTCAAAGGTCTTATGGTTTTGTTGTACAAACTCTTATTATTGGAATAGGAACTTGGGTAGCGAGTAATTTACCTTGGATGGTTTCACAATTTGGTGTAAGTAATGTAGCTGCTTCAGGTATTGTACCAATGTCGGTTAAAGTTGCTTTTGCAATTGGGGCATTTGTTTTTTTAGCGAGTATATTGTATACTGTTTTTACAACAGATGAATATCCTCCAGAAAACCTTGAAGAGTTTGAAAAAGAAAAGGCTAAAAAAAATAATTTCATACCAGATATTCTAAACAATATTGGAAGTATGCCTACCACTATGAAAAAATTAGGTGTCATCCAATTTTTTTCTTGGTTTGCTTTTTTTACAATGTGGTCTTTAGCAAACCCGGCCTTGACAGAGCATGTTTTTAATACTCCAGCTCCGGTCGAATCTAATTTTAATATGGAAGATTCTGTTCAATTAGAAGCATTTAATTTAGCAAATACTAATTTTCAAGAATCTTCAAATTCTGTAGGTTCAGCAATGGGGGTTTATGGTTTGTCATCTATGTTATTTGCTTTATTACTAACATTATATACTTCTAAAAGAAATATTAATAGAAAATATGTTCATATGTTTTCTTTGATTCTTGGAGGAGTAGGTTTTCTGTACATGAATTATGCATCACCTGAAACTTTAAAGTATTGTTTTGTACTAATAGGTTTTGCTTGGGGTAGTATTTTATCTATGCCTTATGCAATGTTGTCTAGTTCTGTAGATCCGAAGAAAATGGGTGTAATTATGGGTATTTTTAATATGTTTATTGTAATTCCTCAAATTATTGCCGCGTTAGGTGGCATCAATTTCATTTCAAGTCTTTTAGGAGATGAAGCCATTAATTCGATGACTATAGCCGGTTTAAGTTTAGTAATTGCAGGTTTATGCAACTTATTAATTACAAATAAAAAAGCAATCAGATATCAAGAAGTTAATTAAAAGTTTATGAGTAAAGGTTTTATATTCGATTTGGATGGTGTTATTGTAGACACAGCCAAATATCATTATTTGGCTTGGAAAAAGTTAGCCAATGAATTAGGTTTCGAATTTACCCAAGAACAAAACGAATTATTTAAAGGTGTAAGTAGAAAACGCTGTTTAGAGATTTTGTTAGATATTGGAAATATAGAAGCAACACAAGAACAATTTGATACTTGGATGATTGAGAAAAATCTTGATTATTTAGAGTTTATAAAAAATATGGATGAATCAGAAATTCTTCCAGATGTTCCTAAAGTATTAGAGTTCTTGAAAGAAAGAAACATTCCAATTGCCTTAGGATCAGCGAGTAAAAATGCGCAGCCGATATTAGAAAAAGTTGGTTTATTGCCTTATTTCGATGCTATTGTAGATGGTAATAACGTT
Organism: Polaribacter sp.; assembly: GCA_042091415.1. GTDB lineage: Bacteria > Bacteroidota > Bacteroidia > Flavobacteriales > Flavobacteriaceae > Polaribacter. The sequence continues at coordinate 3,219 of JBELHK010000086.1, forward strand.
ACAAAAGCGAAACCAGATCCGGAAGTATTTTTATTAGCGGCAAAAAACCTAGATGTAAATCCAAAGGATTGCGTGGTTTTTGAAGATGCTGTTGCTGGTATACAAGCCGCAAATGCAGCACAAATGACGAGTATTGGTATTGGAGATAAAGAAATATTATCTGAAGCAAAATTCAATTTTACAGATTTTACAGAAATCAATATCGATTTTATAAAAGAATTAATTAAAAATTAAGATGAATCAAGATTATATAAAGCCAAATGCGTGGTCTATACTAGAAGAAGGATTCAATGCTGAAAGAGTAAAATCATCAGAAAGTCTCTTTAGTATTGGAAATGGAGCAATGGGACAAAGGGCAAATTTTGAAGAAAAATATACAGGAGAAACTTTTCAAGGAAGTTACATAGCAGGGGTTTATTATCCAGACAAAACAAGAGTTGGATGGTGGAAAAATGGATATCCAGAGTATTTTGCAAAAGTTTTAAATGCTCCTAATTGGATTGGAATTTATGTAAAAATCAATGAAGAAGAATTAGATTTAAATACTTGTAAGTCTGTTTCAAATTTTAAAAGAGAGCTAAACATGAAAGAAGGTTGGTTATCGAGAAGTTTTGAAGCTGTTTTGCAGAACGATATTAAAGTACAAGTAAATTCAAAACGTTTTTTGAGTGTAGAATTAGATGAAGTTGGAGCAATTAGTTATTCTGTAACTCCGATTAATTCAAATGCTAAAATAACTTTTTCACCTTATTTAGATGCAAGTATTACAAACGAAGATACTAATTGGGATGATCAATTCTGGGATGTATTAAATGTAGCTCAAGAAAATAAGCAGTCATTCATTCATGCAAAAACAATGAAAACAAATTTCCATACATGTACATTTATGGAATCGCGTTTGTTTATAAATAATGATGAAACTACAATCGAAGCTGAAAATTTAAAAGCAGATAAATTTATATCTTATTCATATCAAAAGGAAATCAACCAAAATGAAACTTATACGATACATAAATTTGGCGGATATGTTGTAGATAGAAATCATGATGAAAATGAATTAATATCTGCAGCAAAAGAAGCTTTAGATAAGGCAGTAAGTTTTGGTTTTAACGCTTTATTAGAAATACAAAAAACCTCTTGGGCAAAGATTTGGAGCATGTCAGACATCACAATAGATGGTGATGTAAAGGCCCAGCAAGGAATTCGTTTTAATATTTTTCAATTAAATCAAACTTATTTAGGTACAGATGCGAAATTAAACATTGGTCCTAAAGGTTTTACAGGTGAAAAATATGGAGGAAGTACGTATTGGGATACTGAAGCATATTGTTTGCCTTTTTATATGGCAACAAAAGACCAATCTGTTGCAAGATCTTTATTAGAGTATAGATACGAACATTTAGAGAAAGCTATTGAAAATGCAGAAAAGTTAGGTTTCAGTAATGGAGCAGCTTTATACCCTATGGTAACGATGAATGGAGAAGAGTGCCATAATGAATGGGAAATTACTTTTGAAGAAATTCATAGAAATGGTGCTATTGCTTTTGCAATTTATAACTATTATAGATTTACAACTGATTATTCATACATTCCTGAAAAAGGACTTGAGGTTTTAATCGGAATTGCTCGTTTTTGGCATCAAAGGGTGAATTTTTCTTCAGAAAAGAATAAATATGTAATGCTAGGAGTTACAGGGCCTAATGAATACGAAAATAACGTAAATAATAATTGGTACTCAAACTACATCGCAAAATGGTGTATAGATTATGCATTAGAAAATATTGAAATAGTTAAAGTAGATCATATTTCAGATTACCTTAGAATTAAAGAAAAGGTTAATTTTACTGATGATGAATTAGCTTCTTGGAAAAATGTAGCCGATAATATGTATTTTCCTTATTCAGAAAAACATCAAGTATACTTACAACAAGATGGATTTTTAGATAAAGAACTTATTACAGTAAATGATTTAGATAAATCTAACAGGCCAATTAACCAAAAGTGGAGTTGGGATAAGATTTTACGTTCGCCATATATAAAACAAGCTGATACTTTACAAGGGTTTTATATGTTTGAAGATCATTTTTCTACTGAACAGTTAGAAAAGCATTTCGATTTTTATGAGCCATTTACAGTACACGAAAGTTCGCTTTCTCCTTGTGTTCATAGTATTCAAGCAGCAAAATTAAATAGAATGGATCAAGCTTATTCCTTTTATTTAAGAACATCACGTTTAGATTTAGATGATTATAATAAAGAGGTTGAAGAAGGTCTTCATATTACATCAATGGCAGGAACTTGGATGAGTATTGTTGAAGGTTTTGGAGGTATGAGAGTTAAAGAAAATATGCTTTCATTTACTCCGAAAATACCAAATAACTGGAAAAAGTATTCATTTAAGGTTAATTTTAGAAATCAAATTATAACAGTTTCTGTTACAGACAAAGAAACCAGTTTTGAAATAGAAGGAACTAGCGATTTAGAGATATTAGTTAACTCAAAGAAAGTAGTTATATCTCCAAATACTTCGGTAAAAGTCTAATTCAGAATTTTATAAATGAAATAAATTTATTTTAGTAGTTACGAGTAAATGAAATATTTAAAATTTTACATATTATTTTTTCTTATTGCTTGTAATACTAGTAAAAAGAAGGAGGTTGATTCAATAAAAAAAGAGGATTTTTCAAAAAACTCTACTATTAGAATCGAGCCTCCTTTTTGGTATGTTAATTTTAAAGAAAAATCATTACAGTTGCTCGTAAAAGAAGATTCAATTGGATTTTCAGAGCCGAGTGTTTCTTATGATGGTGTTTCGATTAAAAAGATCCATAAAGCAGACAGTAATAATTATCTTTTTCTTGACTTGGAAATTGAAGAAAATACAAAACCGGGTAAATTTTATATAGATTTTACTTTTAAAAATGATGTAGTTAAAAGACAGCAATATGAACTTAAATCAAGAACAAAAAAATCTAATGATTATAAAGGATTTGACAGTTCTGATGTCATTTATTTAATAACTCCAGATCGTTTTGCTAATAGTGATCCATCAAACGACATCAACCTTAATTTAAAAGAAATTGAAATTGATAGAAATGATGGTTATAAGAGACACGGAGGAGATATTAAAGGAATTACAAATCATTTAGATTATTTAAAAGATTTAGGTTTTACCTCTATTTGGCCAACTCCATTGCTTATTAATGATATGCCAAAAGGCTCTTATCATGGTTATGCTATGACAGATTATTATAAGGTTGATCCTCGATTTGGTTCTCTAAATGATTATAAAAATTTAGCGGATGAATTGAGAAAAAGAGATATGAAGTTAATTATGGATCAAGTAGCAAATCATTGTGGATTAGAACATTGGTGGATGAAAGATTTACCTTTTAAAGATTGGATTAACGATCAGCAACATTATGAACTCAATAAATATAAATGGAGCTGGAAAACTGTAAATGGATCTAATCATAGAAGAACAACAAATCAAGATATTTATGCTTCAAATATTGATAAAAAAGGGAATAATGAAGGTTGGTTTGTAGAAACTATGCCAGACTTAAATCAACGCAATCCTTTTTTAGCAAAATATATTATTCAAAATAGCATTTGGTGGATTGAAACATTGGGTTTATCGGGTATTCGTCAAGATACATATCCCTATCCTGATAAACAATTTATGAGCAATTGGGCAGGTGCTATAATGAATGAATATCCTAATTTTTCAATTGTTGGTGAAGAATGGAGTTATAATCCATTATTAGTTGGTTATTGGCAAAATGGAGCTAAAAATAAAGACGGATATAAATCAAATCTAAAATCAACAATGGATTTTCCAATGCAAAAATCTATTATTGAAGGTATAAATGAAGAAGAGAATTGGAATACAGGTTTGATTAAATTGTATGAAGGATTAGCAAACGATTTTCATTATGCGTCACCAAAAGATATCATGATATTTTTAGATAATCATGATAAAAGTAGACTTTATACAGAGGTAAACGAAGATATTGTAAAATCAAAAATGGCGTTGAGTTATATGTTGGTTTTACCTAGAATTCCACAAATCTTTTATGGTACTGAAATTTTGATGGATGATTCAGAAAATCCTGGAGATCATGGCTTAATTAGAACCGATTTTCCTGGAGGTTGGAAAAATGATAAAGTGGATGCTTTTTCTGGTAAAGGATTATCAGAAAATCAAAAAAGTATGCAATTGTTTACTAAAAAGATGTTGAATTATAGAAAAACTAGTGAGGCAATTCATAAAGGAGAAACAATCCATTTTGCACCTTTAGATGGAATTTATTTTCTCTTTAGAATCCACAAAGATGAAACAGTTGTTCACATTATTAATAAAAATGAAAACACAAAAATTGTAGATTTAGATAGATTTGCTGAAGTAGGGTTGAACGGAAAAACACTAAAAAATATTATTTCAGGAGATTTAGTTAAATGGGAAAATTCCATTGAATTAAAAGAAAAAGGAAGTTTAATTTTAACGACAAAATTTTAAAATGAAATTAAGTTATTATTCATTCTTTCTATTTTTTGTTATCATTTCTTGTCATTCAGAAAAGAAAGATATTAATAGTAAACTAATTTCTAAAGAGTTAAAATCGTCAAAATTATTTGCTGGTAAAATTTTAAGAATAGACTCTTTTCCAACTAAATATATAACACCAAGACCAATTGATATTTGGTTGCCAGAAAACTATTCAGATTCAAAAAAATATGCTGTTTTGTATATGCATGATGGACAAATGTTATTTGATTCAACAACCACTTGGAACAAACAAGAATGGAAAATTGATGAAGTCGCGACTAACTTAATGCAGCAAAATATTACGAAAGATTTTATTGTTGTTGGTATTCACAATATTTCAGAAATAAGATGGTTAGATTTATTTCCAGAAAAATCTCTCAAATATTTAAACGATAAAGAAATTAATCAATTAGAAAGTTTATCG
>JBELHK010000087.1:0-7932 GCA_042091415.1 Polaribacter sp.
GCCACAATCTTTAGCCTCAGTTTGTTTGTAGTTTGGAAAAGCTCTCAATTTTTTTCTGGGAGTTTTAAGATTAATCTCTCTAATTTTTTAGTATATTATAATTATTTTAAACTTCATCAATAATTATTCTTATATAATTTTCGTATTATATCCTCAAATTTCTTATGTGAAGGTTTAGGTGCATTATTGTCAATAATTTTATTATTTCTATCTAAAATAATATATCTAGGTATAGTTATTCCATAACTAGCTTTTAAGTTTAAAAATTTAATCAACTTTGATTTTTTTTGATTTAGAATTTTGAACTGTTTATAATCTGGTAAAAAATCATATAAATCAATACTTTTATCAATCCACATTTGTGTATCCTTATCAAGAGATAAATACAAAAATTCAACATCATATTTATTAGCAATTCGTTCCCTTTTGTCTTGGGATATTATAATTTCTTTAAGACATGGCTGACACCAACTTGCCCACAAATCAATTACCTTGATTTTTTGTACTTGTAAAGAAAAACTAAAACTAACCGTATCTTTTGATAAGTTTAATACAAGCTCATCCATATCTTTTGGTAACGCTTTATACATTGTATTCAACTCAGTTTCGATATCTTCCATAACCTTAATAATATTAGGGTCATCAATACTTTCTTTATACTTTTTAACAACTTTTTTCATGAATTTAGCAGTTTTATCATCCTTACCAAAACCCTTATTAAAATAATCTAATATTAATCTTGCCATAGTATGATCAATAATTTTTTGATTGAAGTTATTTTTTAGGAATAAAGACTCTTTCTTAAAAGATGCTATTGAATATGGAATTTCGGTACTTTTAAGAAAGTACTGACGAATTAGTGCAACAATACTCATTTGAAAATACAAATAGTTAGTATATTCAGATTGGTTAACTTCTTGAATAGTAATATTGTTTAAATAACTATTTAAATCAAAAAACTCACCTTCCTGCCTGTTTCCTCTTTCATAAATACTAATTATGTCTTCACTAGTATTAACGCTCCATTTTGATTCTATCTCTGATCTCGGCCTAATAATATTTACTAAATATTCAAAACGTAAATCATCTTGAATTATCTTTTTAAACTCATCAGAAACAGTAGGGTGTTTTTTTACATAGCCTTTAAAAAAGGCTATTCTTTTATTATACAAAGAATCACATTGTTGCTTATATTTTTTAAAATTGGGATTATATTTATCTAAATATAGTTTACTCCAAGCATCATAATTTCTATCCATTTCTAAATAAAAATTATAATGTTCTTGATTCTTTCCTGTAAATTTAAGTTTTCCTTTTTTTAAATTAAACCAAACACTATCGCCAGGAGAAACAATTATTCTAGTTCTATAATATTTGTTTTCGCCAAAAGAATTAAATTCTAAAAGTTTAGGATTTGCAATTTTTTCTAATTGTATTGATACTGAATTATTATTAATTATCTTATTTATATTTTTGAAATCTCCTTGATAAAAAAAAGAATCGTCATGAAAGGTGATACTCTCATTAAACACTTTTTCATCACTAGTGCCGCTTATTTGTGCAAATTGACTTTGTGGGGTCTCAATAACTAGTTCTTTTTTTTCTTGTAATTCTGATGCACAAGATAGAAAGCATATAATGAAGAAATAATATATTTTTTTCATTTATTTATATTAATTTGATTTTTTAGAAAATAGAAATAATAAAATGAGTTCAATCTTAAATTCATTGTTGTTAAAAATACTCTCAGTAATCATAATATTAGTAGTATTGTTTTGATTAATATTAGGTTAGTCCTTTTTGTAAATTCGAGACTATTAAGAATTCAAATTGTAATATTTTTATTCTTTTTTACTCAAAAGTTTTTCAATTTTTTTGTCACAAGGAATTTTTTTAAAATTTCAAAATAGAAATTAAACTGAATTTACACAATAAAACTATCATGCTTTAATAATTAAAACATGATAGCTGTTTGTTAGGAGTTTTTAACTACCATTGAATACAAACTCCTTTGTAACCTCCTCGTAGGTTACAAACTTGACTACACCATGAGCAACCTCCTCCTATCATTTTAGGACCATTATTGCAAAAGCAAGTTGCTCCTCCTCCTCCTCCTCCTCCTGAACCTCCCTGGATTTGTTTCATCTCTTCACGAGATAATAGGTTTTTAATTTTACCTAGTTTTTTCATAATTTAAATATTTATAATTTTACCTACTCTAATTTAAGGCTTTTCGGTTTCCGCCTAACAATTGCGCTATTGTATTTTTATTTCTTAATACTTATAAGTCTTTCTATAAAATATCTGTATCTTCTAATAAATCATCTATAAATAATAAAATATCTTTTTTATCATAAATTATTGGGTAAGAATACTCATTAATAAAAACTGTAGGAGTAAATTGTATCTTGTTATTTGTGTTTTGTTGATGTTGTTCTTGTAATACAGTTATACAATCTTTTTCATTGATTAATTCTTCTCCATATTCTTTAAACCATTTAGTATAATCTTTATTTAAAAACCAATGCCCTAAGGCTTCTAAAAATAATTCTTGATTTTTATTGAAGAATAAATCAACTAATTTTAAGTGTAATTTTGCTATTTCTTTATTATCTTTTAAATAGTCTTCTTTTGGTTTAAAATTAAAAAGTATATTAATTCTTATTTCATTTGAATACTTTTTTATTAGGTCTTCAATAACACCATGAATTTCACCACAAAATTTACATAACGGGTTTGTTACTAAAGTTAATTTTAATTTTGCGTCCTTATTACCAAGATGTATATCCGATTGAATATTTTTATAGTTTATTCTTCTTTCAACTATCAGTGAGCTTTTAAATAAGTTATAATTTCTTTTAAATTTGAATAGTCTCTTATTTTCTGATTTTAAATTGAAATAAGATGATATAATGGGTTTTATAAATAGCCATATCACTAATGAAATAATAAAAGAAGATAAAAAAACTATTATTAATTTATTTTGAAAATTGAATTCTAATAAACTAATTTCTTTAGTTTGAGATATGCCATAGAATAGCTCTGCAACTAAAACAGCTATAATTCCTAAACATATTGTGCACCATTTTTTTGCAATTCGCCATTGGTAAAAAATTGATGTAATTAAGATAGGAATTGATAAAATTAATATGGCTAATGAAAAAGCAAAAAAGTCAATTACTGAATTTAAGATTAGAAAAATAAAAAGGCATAGGAGTTGCCCAATAAAAAAACTAATACTTACATCACTTAAACCAAAATAATTGAATAGTTTAAATGACTTAGAGTTTATAATTTTACTACAATCAGTTTCTGTTGAAATATTACAGAATTTATTAGAAAAATCACTTTCAATGTTTAAGTCCTGTTTAACCGATTCTATTGAAAAAAATAAACCACAAAAAATTAAAATTGAAAAAACTGAAAGTAAAATTGAAAAAGAACCTATTGCAATAACAAGTGAAATTGAGACAAGACTAGCCAAAAAGTTTAGGTTAATTTTTGTTTTTCTTATTTGTTCTGGATTGCTCTCTGCAGCTAAAACAACACCGCTCCATATTTCTTGAAATTTCTCTATGGAAAAGCTACGAATTTTTCCATCTCCAATATCAACATTAAGTTTATCATCTTCCCGTCTAATAAATGCCAAATTAGATTTAACTTCAGCAACAAAAGAATCAGGTAAATTTGAGACATTTTTATCTTTAATTTTTACAATTATGTTTGGTATATTAAAAAAGTTCAATACATCATAATAAGATAACAATGATGGGTATTCAGGGTGGGTTTCAAGTTGAAAAACAAACTCTTCATTATCTATGGGGATTTTTTCAGCTCTCAAATAGTTAAGAAAAAACAGGTTTTGTTTTGTTTTTGCCATAATGTTAAAACTTTGCTTTATTTTCAGTATATTTTTTTAATATCAATTAGTTATTCTAGATCTTTATTAAGATAAAAGGCGTTATTATAAACTAACATTCTTATTTTGTTTATAATAAGTTTCTGATATTCCTTTTTTGAATTTTCTAAATCTTCCAAATCAAAATATTTTTCTAGATTTTTTAAAAGTTGTTTTAAGTTAACTGCGGTTGATGTTTCTTCAAAAATTATTTCATCTAATTCATCCATTATAATTTCTTGGTAATATGGTTTTTCTAAAGATGGCACAATAAGTCTTGTAAAATTTTTTGAGATATTTTCTCCAATATAAAAAGTCACATCATCACCAATCAAAAAAGAAGTTTTAATTTCTTTAATTGAATGTGCTCTTTTGAAAGAATAAGAGAAAGGACTATTTATAAAATCTAAATACAGTTTTGAATTTTTGTAATTAGCTAAACATAAATCATAGACATTATTATGCTTTAATGAATTTAGGTAGTTTTCATTATTTTTCTCATACTTGTAAACTGAAATAAATTCCTCATTGTCATGGAAGTCAATTTCACTTCTTATTTTTTTGTTATTTTCAAAAATCTCTATTATTTCTTTTAATGAATAGTTAAGATGTTTTTTTAAAATCTGTACTGTTCGTGGATATTTTTCAATTTGAGGTATAGGGTTATAATATTCATGAAATGATTTGAATTTATCGGTATTATTTAAATTAATACAGGTGTCATAAATTCCAATACTATTACAATTAAATTGCTTGAGAGTTTTAATGTATTCTAATGGAAATTCAACCAAAAGTTGTTTAGTCATTTTAATACATGTCTTAGCGTTTCTTTTATATGTACCTAATAGATGTAAATATTTTTTTTCTTTTGGTACTTGTTCAAAGTTTCCAAAACCTTTATAGCCATTATCCTCAAAAATTTCATCGAAAAAACAATCAACTTTTTTATTTTTCGTTAAACAATAAAACATATACTGTTCAAAGAAAATATTAAAATTACCTACATTTATATTTTGTAATGAGGAAATATTTTTGTCAACAAATTCAAAAGCCTTTTTAGTATATTGTTTTATAAATTGAATATTGTTGCCACCAAATATTCCTACATTATAGGCTTTTATATCTGTATTTTCTTTTCTATCTTGGATTATTTCTTCTGGGAAATAGGATAAATTATTTTCTAATTCAATCCAGAGTTTTTTATAATATTCAGTTGCTGACTCCATATTTTGAGTAATGAACTCTGAACTCATTAGATCTTTGTCAAACTTACCCCAAATAAAAACATCACCATCAATATGTAAAAAGGGTTCCTCTTGTAATGAGTAAGTGTAAATTTTGGGTAAAGCCCATAGCTTAGAATTGTACTTATTTAAACAATCTAAGACAACATGAACTTTAGTATATGGTAAATTTAACTTTTTTATAAATAGCTCATAACCAACTTTATCCGTGTATAATTCAACATCAGAATAGTATCGCCTTAAAAGATTTGAAGATAAAACCCAACCCATAACATGATAATCTGGACTAAACCAACCATATGATTCATTCATTAAATTATTCTTCCCTCCGGACCAAAAAGTTTGTACAATTTTCATTTTTATAGAGTCTCCTTTTTTAATCAATGATAAAATGTAGTGTGATTCTAAATCAAAAACTTTTAACTTATTTTTACAACTTGTTGAAAAAGTTGACTTTAAAGACTTCTATATTTATATAGTCAAAATTTAAGATCCCATAATAGAATTTACGTTTTTATCTATAATTTATCTTTTCAGATTTAAAAATCTATCCACTCAAAGGTGACTACAGAAACCTTCTTTTTCACTAAAAAATTAGATGAAGCGTCAAAAAAATTAGATTAGTGCATTTTAGTGTATTTTCAGTTTTCAGTTTAATAGAGAAGAGTTAGAGAGAGCGTTTTTAAAAAAACCGAAAATCTTATGCTATTTGGAGAATAATTATTAAATTTATGTAGAATTTATCGAATATTAATCGATCTAAGCTGCACACGTTTTTGAACACAATTTAAACTAGAAAAAGGGTTAAAATACTAAAAATTAGCTATTTGAGTAAACTCATAACCCGAAGGTCACTGGTTCGAGTCCAGTTCCCGCTACAAGGTTTAAAGCCAATAAAATCAACGGTTCGTGTACAACGAACCGTTTTTTTATGCCTTTAAAATTCTTACTTTTACGTGCCGTACACGATAACGTACACACTTTTTCTATGAAATTGAACTATTCTGAGCCCAAAATATACACCGGAGGTGTATCTATTTCTACTTGGTCAAAACTTAGTAAAAAGCAACAACAAGATGCGTTAGATAAGCCTTGGTATATTTATTTTTCTTTCAGAAATCCAAGTTCAGGGAAACTAGAAAGACAACCCAATATCAAAGCAGGGGCGAATACCTACAAAACCAAAAAAGAGCGTTTAGCCTTTTTGAAAACCATGCAGCAGGCTCTTTTGCAATTGTTGGAATATGGTTTTAATCCTTATAAAGACAATACAGCATTAGAAACTGCTTTATTTTCAAAAAGCTCTAACACAAAACCTCAAGAGAAAAAAGGGGAGAGCCCAATCTCAAAAACAAGACAAAAAGAAATTTCAATCAAACCAACGACAAAGAGTTCTCAAAACTCGATGCGCATAAAAAAGGCTTTTGATTTTACTTTGGATCTGAAAAAAGAAATGATGAACCCCAATTCATTTGTTCAATACAGAAGTAGAATTTTATTATTTAAAAAATGGCTTAAGACAAAAGGATATACAAATAAAGGTATTCTTGATATTGATAAAAAGCTCGTGATTGAATATTTGAATAGTGTTTTAAAAAGATCAAGTGCTAGGAATAGAAACAATTCAAGAACAGATATCGCATCAATGTTCCAACTTTTAGAAGATAATGAGATGATAGAAAACAACTTTGTTAGAAAAATCCCCGTTTTAAAATCAGTTCCTAAACGAAATAAAACTTATAGTCCTAAGTTAGAAAAAGACATCTATAGTTATCTAGAGCAAGAGGATCCACATTTACTACTTTTTATAAAGTTTATCTCATACAGTATTTTAAGACCTATTGAGATTTGTAGATTGCGTGTTGAAGATGTTGATGTAGATGATAAAAAATTATATGTAAAAGCAAAAAATAAACCTGTTCAAATCAAAATCATTCCAGAAATACTTTTGAAAGAAATACCAGATTTATCAGATAAAAATCCAAAATCCTTTTTGTTTGGAAGATTTGAAATAGGTGTTGATTGGGATGCAAAAGAGACGAATAAGAGAAATGAATTTTCAAAACGCTTTAAAACCGTAAAAGATCATTTCAAATTAGGAGATGAATATGGGATGTATAGCTTTAAACATACTTTTATCACCAAATTATATCGAAACTTAAGAAAAGAGATGTCACAGCACGAAGCTAAGAGTAATTTAATGCCCATTACAGGTCACGCTACTATGGCGGCTCTGGAGAAGTATTTAAGAGATATAGATGCTGAATTACCTAATGATTACTCTAAATTATTAGTATAATCGTCCAGCTCTGAAAGAGATATTCCAAAAAAATCGATTTTTATCGTTTAAAATCCTTTAAAGTCGTAAAATATCATACGAAATCGTTTAGAATCATGCAGGGTCGTTAAAGATCGATTTAGGCATGTTTGAATAGTGCCTAATTTTGCAATTAGGTATGAATTCAGAAATAGTTTATCAAGTAGCAAAGGCACTTCCAAGAGAAGAGCAATGGTTGTTGTTTGAAAAATTAAAGAAAGATTTCGAAATCAAACAAAGTAATTTTAAGGTTAAGGAAGAAAGCTTTTCAAAGCAGGATGCAATCCATTATTTACTGAATCATGTTTTTAAAAAATAAATTTAGCGTTAATTGTACGTACAATTAATGCTTGCTAAATAAAAATATATGGAAAAGAGATATTATACGTGTGAATATTGTAAAAAAGAATTCATCCCAAAACGAAGGAGAGTTCAAAAGTTTTGTTCTGCAAGTTGTAGAGTTTCAAGTCATA
>JBELHK010000088.1:0-7884 GCA_042091415.1 Polaribacter sp.
TTTTTTATAAACAAAAACACCCAAGTCTATAGACTTGGGTGTTTTTATTTGTAAGTATTATTTCTTAGAAATTAAAACTAACTCTTGTAAAGTAATAGGCTCCATCTGAACCCATTTGAACAGAGTCAGCTAATCCTCCTTGATCTGTCCAACCATCAAATTGTGGAGTTGGGTATTTATTGAATAAATTATTTGCTCCTACAGTTAATTTTATTTTATCAGTTAATTCATAGCCTAAACTAACATCTGTAGTTAATGTAGCTTCATAGATATCTGTAGCAGATAAATATAAAGCATCTGCTTCTGCCTTTGTACTAGGAGGTGAATCTACCCATTGAAAATCTTGTAATTGAACCTCGCTAAATTGTGTTAATGTAACGTTTGCATCAAATTTTTTGTGAGAATATCCTAAATTTAAACCAAATTTGTAATCTGGTGCAGCAGCTTCCAAATATGCTTGAGAAAAACCACTAAAGAAGGTGTATGGATTTAAAGATCCATTGTGAACTTCTTTAATCTCTAATTTATTTAGATTACCTATTAATCCTACATCTAATTTATGATCTTCTCCAATTGTAGTTTTGTAGTTTAAAACAATATCAACTCCACTTGTTTTTGTATCTACACCATTTGCAAAAAATTGAGCAGCATCAACACCTAAAGGTGCTAATATTGTTTGATCTGTAAAATTATCAGTTAAAATAATTCTATCATCAACAGAAATAGAATATGCATCTATTGTAGCTGTAAATCCACCAGTCTTATAAGTAAAACCAATACTTGTATTTAAAGCTTTTTCTTCTTGTAAATCTCCAATACCAAATGCTTTTGTAACGGTACTATTATTTGCTGATAATAAAGATGGTACTGATTTACCTGCAACTATATTTGTAAACTTTAGATTGTAATATATTTGCGCTAAAGAAGGTGCTCTAAATCCACTAGATACAGATCCTCTAAAAGATAAATTATCGCTTACTTTATATCTACTCGCTAATTTATAATTAAATGTATTACCAAAATCACTATAATCTTCATAACGGATAGCTGCGCTAACTAAAAATGATTCACTTATGTTTAATTCTGTATCAAAATATAAACCAATATTCGTTCTACTTCTGTCTACTTCATTATCTGGACTATATCCAGGAAAACCTTGTGAACCACCAGGTAAATCATCGTTGTTTGAGTCTTTAGCTACAGTTTGTAAAGCTGGATTAGTAAGTATGATACCATTTGTATCGTACAAACCATAAGAAGCTTCTTCACCTGCAAAAATTTGAAAATTTTCAGTTCTGTATTCTAGTCCAAAAGCAATATTTAAACCTTCTGCAGTATTTTCAAAGTATTTACTGAAATCTAAACCTGTCGTATTTTGTGAAAGACTATGACCTCCAGCATCAAAATCTGTTGGAGATGCACTTCCTAAAGAAGCATTATTTGAGTCTTTTATGAAATAATGAAATTTATTTACTCCAAAAGTATTATTAAAATCTAGATTCCATCCATTATCTAACTCATGTTTAACACCAGCAGAAAGAGATCCATCTGTAATTATTGATGTAATTCTTGGCGTAAAACCATTTGGATAAATACTAGGAACTGACCTATTATCTCCATCAGCAAAACTGCTTCTAGAAAAAGCATAAGCATTTGTATCTCTATAGTTTCTTCCACCAAAAGCATATACTTCTGTAGTTTCTGAAATAGGAATTATTGAATTTACCATAAAGTTAAATCCATCAATTCCTGCACTTCCATATCCTTTTCTCCAAGAAAAACCAGGTCTTAAAGTATTGTCTTTAGATAAAAATTCTGTTGTAAAGTTTATGAAACCTCCTTTATCATTAATTTTAGCACCATAGTTTAAATCTAATTTAAAAGAACCACCATCAAAATTTTTATCTTTACCGTCTAATCTGTTTTTACCATTAACGTTCCATAGTGTTTCACCAGTTTCTGCTTCCCATCCAGTACCTACGTTTGTACTATAAGCACCATAAGTTATTCCTGCAGAAATACCATCAGTATTATCTTTTAATACAATATTTATAACACCAGCAATAGCATCAGATCCATATTGTGCAGAGGCTCCATCTCTTAAAACTTCTATCCTTTTTATTGCTGAAGCAGGTATAGCATTTAAATCTGTTCCTGAATTACCACGACCTCTAGTACCAAAAATATTAACTAAAGAAGATTGATGCCTTCTCTTTCCATTAATTAAAACTAATGTTTGATCCGGTCCTAAACCTCTTAAAGAGGCAGGTACAATATGATCTGCCCCATCAGAACCAGACTGTTTAGTTGCATTAAATGATGGTGCTGCAAATTGCAAGATATCATTTACTTCTACCTTACCGTTTTTTGTAGCTAAATCTTGTACATCTATAATATCTACAGGAACAGGTGTATCAACGGCTGTTCTTTTTGCATTTCTAGAACCGATTACTACAATTTCTTCTAGAGATTCATTGCCATCTTGAATAGTAATTGTAATATAAGATGAGCTTGAAACGTTAATAACTTTCGTTTTAAAACCAATTGAAGAAACTACTAAATTAACTGGTAATTCCTTTACAGTAATACTAAACTCTCCCTTGTCATCAGTAGTAGTTCCATTTGATGTGCCCTTAACAAGTACATTCATAAACGGTAATCCTTGGCTAGATGAATCTGTTACTTTACCTTTAATTGTTTGTGCCATTAAACCTAATGGTAGCATAAACATAAAAGCAATTGTACAAAATTTTAATAAATACTTTTGTTTCATAAATAAATTATTAGTTAATAAATGTTTTTAGCCTCTTCACTTTTGTAGCATAAGAGTTCATATATATAAGCGGTAAATATATAAAATATACCCTTTAATATTTAATTTTTTTTAAGAAAATCATTTATAATCAGCTACCATTGTTGAACTTCTAAATGTCTACAGTTCGATATTGAAGTTCGACGAGGTCGTTATCTATCTATGAAAAATAAAATATTTTGTCAGGATAATAATGCTATTTTTTTAAGGGGATTGACAATTAGTAGCTGGTTTTCGAATACAAATAAAAACTCATAGATGAGCATTGCTATTATATTGCTTATACTTAAATTCAACTACGAAAAAACAGTACCTATATATACTTAGGCGATTGATTTCAGTATTTTACTTAAAGAGAATTTGATGAAAATACTTTTAGACTTCAAAAATATAAAAGAGCAACTATATAGCTGTTCTTTTGTGTACATTTAGTATTTATTATCGTGCTTAAAATTGGTAGTTGATACCCACAATATAATTTCTTCCTAATTATTCTATTTGCATTACTTCGGAAGAATACAATTCAGAGTAAAACTTAAATTTTTATTTATTAAATCTATAATAACGTTCACATATTATTTAGTATCCCAATTATCATCAGAATTTTTCCATAAAGCTAAATTAAATGTTGCAAAAATTACAGAAATAACTGGACTCAATAATGCAAAAAACGCAAAAGGCAAATAATCTATGGTTGCAACGCCCAAGGTTAAGGCTGCAAATGCTGCGTCACCTGTCCAAGGGACTAACATTCCGAACATTGTACCACCGTCTTCTAGACTTCTAGACAATACTCTGGAAGACATGTTCTTTCTTTTGTAAAGGGGTAAAAAGGCTTCTCCAGGCATAAGAATGGATAAATATTGACTATTACTAATCATTGTAGTTAATAAACAACTTATAATTGTTAAAAAAACTAGAGATACACTATTGTAAACAACTTTTTCTAATCCACTAATTAAAGCTCCTAAAACACCTGTTCTAGTAATTATTTCTCCAAAGACAAGTGCAATAATGACAATAGAAATTGTATGCATCATGTTTTCCATTCCACCTCTATTTGAGAATAATTTGTTCGTTAAATTACTATCAAAATCTAACTGTAGACCTTCCACCAAACTTATGAATATTGTATAAGTGTCGAATTGATTTTGAAAAATTAAACCAACAATTATACTTAAAAAAGCTCCAATCCCAATTGCTAAAACAGGAGGTGTTTTTTTAATAGCAAGTATAATTGTAATCAATGGAACTATTAGTAATAATGGCGATATTTGAAAATTTGTTTGTATTGAACTTTTGAGGTTTTCTAATTGTTGAACATCTATTGTCGATGAATTAAAATTACTTCCTAAAAAAGCATATATGATTAAAGCAATAATCCATGCTGGAAAAGTAGTGTAAAGCATTGATTTAATATGAACAAATAATGGAGTTTTTGTTATAGCTGCAGCCATATTTGTTGTATCAGAAAATGGTGACATTTTATCTCCAAACAAAGCACCTGACAATATCATCCCTGCAGTTATTGGTAGTGAAAGCCCCATGCCTTCTGCAATACCAATCATAGCGACTCCAATAGTCCCAATACACGCATAAGCGCTTCCTGTAAAATACGATATTATTGAACATGAAATTAAACCAATAACCAAAAAATAACTTGGGTTTATAATTTCTAAGCCATAATAAATAATTGTTGGTATTATTCCTGAAACAATCCAAGAACCAATTAAACAACCAATAACTAATAGCATAACAATAACAAACGCACTTTTTTTTACTCCGTCAAGAATAAAACTATTAATATTTTCTTTAGAATAACCAAGAAAAATACTGATAATACTTATGTAAAAAATACATAATAAGAGGCATATTATGGTTGGCAATTTTAATGATAGCATAGAAAAGCTGATCATAGCTGAAAGAACTGTAATAATAATAAGACTTAATAAAAAACTTGGTTTTCTCTTTTTCATAAAACAATATGATATTATCCTTTTAAATTGTAAAATAAAAAAAAGGCATTCCGGAGAATGCCTTTTTTAAATAGATTACTTTTATTTTCTAGAACTGGTAATTAAAACCTAATGAGTAATTAGTACCTAATTGTCCTAATTGCTGCACTTGTGAGGTATATCTAAAACGACCACCGCCAGTTTCTCCAGTATCTGCTCTAGACTCATCCGGATATACATCAAAAATATTATTAATATTTCCATTAATATTAATTCTATCAGTTAAACGGTAGGTAAATCCTAAATCTGTTGCGATTTTAGCACTTAATACTTGATCTTTTGTTGGATCTGAAGATGCTAAAGTAACTTCTCCAAAACGAGAATTATTTAAAGAAACATCCCATTTGTTTTTAGTGAAGGCTAATCCCAAAATCATTTTAGATTGTGGTCTAGATGAAGTAATTAAACTTTGCTCTCTTCTATCAAAAATATCATATCCATTTGCAGCTAAAGCACTTGGAGTGTTAATTTTATCAATAGTAACATTGTTAAAGTTAGCAGAAAAACTTGCATTTAATAGACCTCCTGC
Organism: Polaribacter sp.; assembly: GCA_042091415.1. Lineage (GTDB taxonomy): Bacteria > Bacteroidota > Bacteroidia > Flavobacteriales > Flavobacteriaceae > Polaribacter. Next base: position 5,357 of record JBELHK010000088.1, read on the forward strand.
AAAATCAATTCTTCTATAATTTAATACAATATCTGCTCCTGTATTTTTAGTATCACCTGCATTTATAAAAAACTGAACCCCTCTAACATTATTTGCTGTTAAGATTTGTTCAACAGGGTTTGTAGTGGTATCATCCCCGTCAAAAGAAATTTGCGAAGAAAATAATACTCTATCTTCAACTTTTATTTGATAAAAATCAACCGACGCAGAAAATTTACTATTAAACTTATAAGTAAAACCTGCAGCAATATTTTTAGAAATTTCATGTGTTAGATTTGGAACTCCTAAAGCAACTACGGCCGGATTGTTATTAGCTAAAGTACCTTGTAAAACAGGCTCAGAAGACCCTGCTACAATAATATATTGACTGTTTGTTATGTGACGTTGGTGAAGAGTTGGTGCTCTAAAACCAGTACTGTAAGAAGCTCTTAACGCTCCCTTAGAACCTAGTTTATAGCGCCCATTTACTTTGTAAGAGAAATTATCACCAGAATCAGAATAATCTTCGTAACGTGCAGCCACTCCTAAAAGTAGTGCGTCGTTAACATCATAATCTAATTGTGAATAGATTCCGAAGTTATTTCTATTCCATTCACCTGCCTCTGCTGGCTTGACACCAGCAAAAGAATCTGATCCTGCTTTGTAGTAGGATAACGGATTTCCTTCAATCGCTTCAAAAGTTTCTTTTTTATATTCTACACCCAAAGCTAAATTAACCTGCTCGCTTAATTCTTTTGAAACATCAAAGTTACCAACAATGTTAGAAAAAGCATATCCCCCTGGTTTAAAAGATCTCGGTGAATACCCTGTATCATTTAAATAATCTCTGTTTACAGAGTTATTTACTGTATACATGACATCATTTGCTCCATAAGTTACAGAAGCATCTGCATTCCATTCGTCTCCAAAAGAAAATCTAATTCCACCTGAATTGATATAATCATTAATTGCTGTCTCGAAAGTTGGTTGATACCCTATAAAATCTTCTGGTCTTGAAGTGATGAAATTATTATCAGATACGTCTCTTCTCCAGTTTGGAGCTCTGTAGTATGCGAAACTTTTACCAGTTCTTGTAGTATAACCATGAAAAGAGTAGAGTGTTGCGTTATCACCTAAAGGGTGTTCCATGTTAACAAATAAATCTCTCTTCTCCATTTCTGGTTGACCAACTGTCATATTTCCTGTTGGATTTGCATCATACCATGCATTTTCATTAGGTCTTGCATCTGATGGTCTTTCGCTAGCATATAATGTTCCAGCTCTATTGGTAATTTCTTGTTTGTAATATCCTAAAGTAAGGTTTACGAATCCTCCGTTTCCAAACGAGAATGCTGTATTGTAATCTGTTCCAAAATTAAAACCATCTTGCTCTGATGTAATACCTGCTTTTGATGTTATTGAAGAATATGCTACATCCTTTTTAAGGATAATATTCATTACACCGGCAATGGCATCAGAACCATAAATTGCAGATGCTCCGTCTCTTAAAACCTCAACTCTTTCAATAGCAGCAGTCGGTATACTTTTTAAATCTACTCCAACCTCTCCTTTTCCTGGAGTTCTATTCAAATAAACTTGCGCACTCTGGTTTTTACGTTTTCCGTTTATTAAAACTAAAGTTCTACTTGGTCCTAATCCTCTTAGATCTGCCGGGTCATAATGGGCAGTTGCATCTGAGATCGCTTGATTCTGAGAATTAAAAGAAGGAACTTTAAACGTTAACATTAGATCTAATGTTGGTTGTCCACTGTTTTTTAATTCTGCAACGCCAATATTGTCTATTGGCACAGGAGAATCTAAAATTGTTCTTGGCTTGTTTCTAGAACCAGTTACAACAACTTCATCTAAAGCGTTGTCTTCATTAACAACAATTGTCAGATAAGAAGACTCAGTTACTTTTACTTTTTTTGTTTCAAACCCCATAGAAGAAACCACCAAAGTCATTGGTAAACTTTCTACTGTAATGGAAAATTCTCCATTATTGTCAGAAACAACTCCGTTAGAAGTGTTTCCTTTTTCTACAATATTCATATATGGCAATCCTTCGCCAGATGAATCTGTTACTTTACCTTTAATTGTTTGTGCCATTAAACCTAATGGTAACATAAACATAAAAGCAATTGTACAAAATTTTAATAGATACTTTTGTTTCATAAATAAATTATTAGTTAATAAATGTTTTAATCTCTAACCCATTAATAAGGTGAGAGTTTGTATAATTATTTCTAAATGTATAAAAAATACTATTAAAAATTCCATTTTTTATAAAAAAACGATAAAAAAATGTGATTATAACTTTTTTAAAAAAATGAAAAGAGTAGCTAAAAAGCAACTTTTTTGTCTGAATGCAGCCAGGTATAGGAGTTCGACTCGGTCATTATTTATCTGTAAAATAAATTTATCCGTTAGTTTTTCCATAAATAATTTTAATTCACCTTAAAATATTATTCTAAAGCAAATAAAAATGATCAATCTATGCTTTCTTTATTGATTTAATTCACTTTTTGTGAAAGTTAATCTATATTTGC
>JBELHK010000089.1:0-7280 GCA_042091415.1 Polaribacter sp.
GATGTGAGCAATGAAACTATCAAAGATGCCAAAATACCTTTAAAAGTTAAATGGTATAATAATAGTTATATTAAAATACCTATAAACTAAAATCTTAGTTTTATAATAGTATGCAAAATAGGAGTGAACGATCCAGCTGGTGTATGGGCTTTTACCAAGATGTAGTTGTAGCAAAATGGCCTCAGAAAACTCTGGAGAAAACAATAAGGGGGAGGAGTGTTAAGAATAAGTCCAGTGGACTTATTTAACGAACGAGCCAGCTGGCGCGATAGCACTAGAATCTCAATTATATACTTGCTTCAAATCGTATTTAGCGAAAAATGTACAGTGTGCATTTTCTAACGCCAAATAGTCTAAAATATAGCGATTGAGCCGTGATTATTGCCAAAATTTTGTGCAGCCTTGATGTTTTTGTTTAGCTCATAATTCTTATTGTTTTTTAAAGGAGTTCATAAATACTTCGTATTTCTTTAACATAATTGTTGACGATATGATTCTAAGAAGTCATATCTACAATTATGTGTAAATAGCGTGAAATACGGCTGTACAGAAATTACTAGACATTTGTACTATAATGTTCTGCGTTATGTAACTTTGCTTTGGTGAAAAGCGAAAGTTGTTACTATATTTTCTTGAAAAAATTTATTCTGAAAAGTTTCTTCTACAATGTTAATGGAACACTTTTTATGGGACGACGTAGGAGGGAAGCATAATGTGTGTGGAATATAGTTTTTATAATTAACACTTAAACCTCAAATGTTACGTTCTTGTACTTTTCCTTTCACTATTTAAAAGTATTTCGTTGCTTTGCCTAAGAATGGATTTTAATAAAAAAACAAATAATCGTAATACTAGGATACCTCTTTATTGGAAATGTCAATTACTAGGGTGGAGTTTGGTATCTATTTATTGGGCTTATACTGTATATACCAGAGATAATTATGGTGTTTTTTACACCTTAGTAAACTATATTTTAGATATTTCTATTGGTATATTTTTAACTCATATTTATAGACAATTTGTGATAAAAGCAAAATGGAGTATACTACCAATAAAACCATTACTAATACGCTTATTGCCTACAATAATTTTATTGGCTGTTATGTATGTAATACTTAACAATTTTAAATGGTATGCCTATTGGACCTATGTTGCAGGTAATAATAAAAACCTACTACCATCTATTTTGTATTGGGACCCTATATTGCTTACAGGTCTCCGGTTAATGTCTATTTGGGTGTTGGCCTATCATTTATATCATTATTACCAAAAAGAAGTAATAACCGCAAAAGAGAATGCAAAGTTAACCTTAATAACAAAACAAGCAGAATTAGATAATTTATCGGCACAATTAAATCCACATTTTTTATTCAATTCTTTAAATTCTATTAAATCACTGGTTATTGAAAATCCTAATGTTGCAAGAAGAGCTATAGATTTATTATCAGATTTATTACGTTCTTCATTATATGATAAAGACAAAGATTTAATACCTATTAAAAATGAACTCTCTTTAGTATATGATTATATTGAGTTGGAAAAGATGCGTTTTGAAGAACGACTGCAACTAAAAACCAATATTGACGATGACCTCATTAATTATAAGATTCCCACATTAAGTATTCAGTTGTTAGTTGAAAATGCAATTAAACATGGTATTGATTTAATAGTGGGAGGTGGTGTTGTTTATTTAGAAATAAAAAGAAACAACAATGCTATTTGCATTAAAGTTGAAAATCCTGGTATAATCCATAAAAATAAAAACAGTGGCTTGGGACTAGAAAATTTAAAAAAACGCTTAGCTATACAATACAAGTCTAAAGCTAGTTTTAGTTTACAACAGATAGAAAAAGATAAAGTTTGTGCAGAAATAATACTCCCAATGAATGTAGCATGATGAAAAGATTTAAAACCCTAATTATTGATGATGAACGTTTGGCAAGAGAGGAAGTAAAACGTGCATTAGAAAAATACAAAGAATTCGAAATTATTGGAGAAGCGAGTCATGTAGATGAAGCAATACTATTAATTGATGACCTAAAACCAGATATTTTGTTTTTAGACATTCACATGCCTGGTAAATCTGGGTTTAATTTACTAGAGGAACTTACTACTGTACCAGAGGTGGTTTTTACAACTGCGTATGACCAATATGCCGTAAAAGCTTTTGAAATAAATGCTTTAGATTATTTGGTAAAACCGTTAAGAGAAGAACGTTTTGCAAAAACCATTGAAAAAGTAAAAATAGAATTGGCAGAAAAAGCAAAGCTAAAATCTGAAGTTTTGCCAATGCACAGAAAAATTTTTATTAAAGACGGAGAAAAATGCCACTTTATACCTTTAACAGAAATCTATTTTATAGAGTCTTTAGACAATTATGCACGGTTATATTTTGGCAAACAAAAAGCAATGATTAAACGTTCTCTTAATCTATTGGCAGAAAAGCTAAATCCAAAAGTTTTCTTTCGTATCAACAGAAGTCAAATAATAAACATTCATTACATAAGAGAAGTAAGACCTTATTTTAACAACAAACTACAAATTATTTTAACAACAGGAGAAACTTATGAAGTTTCTAGCCGTCAGTCTGTAAAATTTAAAAACTGGAATAGTTTATAAAATTCTAAAAAAATGCTTAAAAAAAACAATATTACAATGGTGTTTATTACACTATTTATGTTCTTGCAGTACAATACAATTGCGCAATCTACTGAATCCTATGTAATAGGAGAATACCATAAAATTAGTTCTAAACTTTTAAATGAAAAACGTACTTATATTGTAGAATTACCAAAATCTTACAATGTTAGGAATAAGAGCTATCCTTTATTGGTGTTATTAGATGGTGAAGTAAATTATCATTCACACTCAGGTATTATAAATCATATGACGCAAGGAAGGCAAATACCAGAGATGATTATTGTAGCCATTAATAATGTAGATAGAGTAAGAGATTATACTCCTACAAAATATTTAACCAATTTAAACGGTTCTAGTGCTATTGAAAACCACAAAACTAGTGGAGGGAGTTCCCAATTTTTAAGATTTATAGAGGAAGAATTATTACCCACTATAGAAAAGAATTATAGAACAAATTCTTTTAAAACTCTTGTAGGTATTTCTCATGGAGGATTATTGGTTGGTTCTGCTTTTTTATCAAAACAAACTTCATTTAATGCTTTTATTTCTATGGATCCTAGTTTTTGGTGGGATCATCAATATATTATAAAACAGTTAGACAAAACCAATTTAAAACAGATAGAAGACAAAAGATTTTACCTTTCTACAGCAGATAAATTCGAGAACTTTAAGCGAATACCTCATGTTTTTACAGCAAACATTAATAGTCATGAATTGTTTAATACTCAATTAAAAAATAAAGGATTTTCTCCATCTAAAGTAAAGCTTGACTATTTTAGGGAAGAAAATCATTGGACGGTAGCTCTTATGAGCTTGTATAATGGTTTGCAGTTTATTTACAAGGATTTAATAATGGGAGATATAAGAAAAAGCTCTTTAGATGAAATTGTTACTTATTACAAAACAAATTATAATGGAGCCTTTTCTCCTCCAGAGAGAGAGATTAACGCATTAGGGTACAATTACTTAAAGTCAGATTTAAATAAAGCATTGTTGTTTTTTAAAACAAATGTTACTAATTATCCTACATCTTTTAATGCATTTGATAGTTTAGGAGAGGTATATATGCTTTTAGAGGAAAAACAAAAAGCAATAGAAAATTATGAGCAATCACTTAGGTTAAATCCGAAAAACGATAATGCTAGAAAGATGATTGCTAAACTAAAAAAATCATAAAATTTAAAAGTCGTTTATTTTGTTTAACGTAAATAGTCTAACATTTATAAACGTATTATTACGTTACTGTACTTTTTGTTTTTTGATACAGTCAACTGCCTTTAATTTGTTTTAAAATGATAAAAAACTAATATTATGAAAATTATTACAGTTCTAAATTATATTGACAAATTAGTATTGATTGTGGCGGTATCTTTTTTAGGCTCTTGCAAAAGCAATCCTGAAGCGACAGCTACTAAACAACCCGTATTAACTGATTACACAATAGGAGAGAAATGGGTGTGGAAATACCAAGGTGTTACTGATGAAGGCGAAGTAAGATCAAATGGAACTGATACTCGAAAAATTGTTGATTTTAATGGCGCATTGGGAATGACCATAGACAAAGATACCGTTTTGGTGTCTGAAATTGTAAAGCCTGAAAAAAGTGACACACCAAAATATAAATGGCCTTTAGAAGTCGGTAAAAAGTGGATATATGAAAAAGACTGGACCAGTCAAGATGGTACTAAAGGTACACAAAATCAGGATGTAGAAGTCCTATCCATTAAAGAAGAAACAGTCTTAGCAGGGACTTTTATGGCCTACACTATTGAGTACAAAGGAACCATTTCAAATTCAAGAGGCTATAGTGCCAAAACGGATGAAGTTTGGTTGTATGCTCCAGAAATTAAGAATTTTATAAAAATGACTCAAGTTCAAGACGGCTTTTCTTATACCGAGGAATTAATTGAATATTCAAAATAAAGCAATCATTAAAATGAAATCCATACAAATAATAAAGGTCACATTTTTCATGCTGTTAGTTGCTTTAGTTTCTTGTAATATTATAAAAGAAGTAGTAGAAGAGCCAAGAACCACTGGCAAAGAAGGTAAAAAGTATTTGGTCCAAGATTCTATTCAAATTACAACTAGAGATGGTGCTAAATTATCTGCAATAGTAGTTAGAAATAAAGTTGTAAAAGAACTACAACCAGCTATATTATTTCATACAATATATATTCGTAAATATGATATCAATAAAGCTTATGAAGCAGCAGATAAGGGATATGTAGGTGTTGTATCGTATACAAGAGGTAAAAACTTAAGTCCAGATGAAATAACGCCATATGCTCATGAAGGTAACGATGTGTACGATGTTATAGATTGGATTACAGAGCAGGAATGGAGCAATGATGAAGTTGGAATGTATGGAGGTAGTTATGTAGGTTTTGTCCAGTGGGCTTCTATGAAAGAAAAAGTACATCCAGCGTTAAAAACTATTGTACCATCTGTTGCTGCGGCTCCAGGTATTGCTGAACCTATGGAAAATGGTGTTTATTTTAACTTTCATTATCCTTGGTGGCATTATGTAACGAATAACAAAACACTTGATACCGTTTCTTATTATAATGGAAAACGTTGGAATGATTTGTATTTGGATTGGTATAAAAAAGGAGTGGCTTATAAGAATTTGGATAGTTTAGATGGTACTCCAAATCCAGGATTCAATGAAAAATTAGAGCATCCAACATTTGATGATTATTGGAAAAATATGACACTGTATAAAGAGGATTTTTCTAAAATTGATATTCCCATCTTAAGTACTACAGGATATTATGATGGTGGACAGTTTGGAACTATGTACTATTTAAAATCTCATTTACAATTCAATACAAATGCAGAACATTATCTTTTAATTGGACCTTATACACATTTTGGAGCACAAGAACTTCCTGAAAAGAATATTTTGGGCTATACCTTAGACACTGTTGCACAGATAAATATTAAAAATTTAATTTTTGATTGGTTCGACTACATTTTTAAAAATGCTAAAAAGCCTGATTTATTAAAAGATAAAATCAATTATCAACTCATGGATTCAAATACTTGGAAACATTTATCATCTCTCGATAAAATTGCTACCGATACATTGAAGGTATATTTGAGTAAACAACGATCTGGTTTGGTTTTTAATTCAAGCTATAACACTGGAAATTTGGGTGTTAATGAACACTTTAGTTTGTCAAATGAATCTGATTCTAAAAGTTATTTAGAACAAGAAATAGATTTTTCTGATCGCAGTCAATATTCTTGGAATTTAAGTGGAAATCGAAACATTGTATCAGAATCATTAACAGTTGGAGGAGGGTTCTCATTTGCCACAGAACCCTTTGAAGAAGATGTTGAATTGAGTGGATTTATTGGTGGAGTTTTAAATGTGTCTATCAATAAAAAAGATTTTGATTGTAATTTATTAGTGTATGAACAAACAGCAGAAGGAAAATTCTTTAGTTTAACAATTCCATTCACAGCAAGAGCAAGTTTGGCAAAGAATATTGAAAAAAGAGCACTGTTAATTCCAAATGAAAAGACCTCAATACCTATTAATAATTTTAGAATGACCAGTAAATTAATTAAAAAGGGGAGTAAAATAATAGTTCTTGTTAATGGCATCAAGCATCCTTTTAATCAAATTAATTATGGTACAGGAAAAGATGTGAGTGAAGAAAACATTAAAGATGCTAAAGAACCTTTAAAAATTAAATGGTATACTGATAGCTATATTCATTTTCCAGTTTATAGGTAAAATATATTTTTCGTTAATATTTATGAAATCGCGAATAATATGATAAGTATTTAAACTTCTAGGGTAAGAGTTTCATAACTACGATCATTATTTTTGATTTGTTAACATAATAAATCAAAAATGAATATAGATTTACTATTAAATCAAAACAGAAAAAAATTAATTACAGCATTTATAATTCCTACTATAATGTTCTGCGTTATTAAACTTTGCTTTGGCAAAAGACAAGTTAAACTAAATTTTTTTTTATTTTTTTCGACTTAAATGTTTCTCTACAATGTTCATGAGCACTTTTTATGCGTCGAATAAGGAGGGAAGCATAAAAAGTGTAAAAAGGTTTGTTTAACTTTGGTAAATTAAAGTGAATAATAAATAACTTTTCTATTAATTATCCATTAATTCTCTAAAGAGTAAACATTAATAATAATTATTGTAATTAAAAATCTTACTACACATTTACATTTTTTAGCATTTTACCAGATATCAACAAATCAATTACTCATATATTTTTTATTTCAAGTCCAAATTTGAACGCCATCTGCAGCCGTCTCATTATATCTTTTTAACATTAAAATAATATTCCCCTTGAAATATTAAATTCATTTTAATTTAATATTAGTCAAAGATTATTTAACACCATATTGTTACCTAAGCAATATAAAAAATTTTCCTTTTATTAATGTTACAAAAAAAAAATAAACTCAGTACTAACGTAATTTTGGAGTAAAATTAAACTAAATTAAAATGAAACAAAAAAACTATCTGAAATTAATTATTGTAACGGTATTCTTTACCTTATGTTATGTGAAATCGACTGCTCAAACAGGCACTATTAGTGGAGTTATTACTGATGATAACGGCTTATATGTACCAGGAGCAAACATTTATATTGAAA
>JBELHK010000090.1:0-7232 GCA_042091415.1 Polaribacter sp.
AAATTTACTAAAACTAACCACTTTTGGAGAATCTCACGGAACCGCTATAGGCGGAATAATTGATGGATTTCCTGCTGGCATTTCAATAGACTTTAACGCTATTCAAGATGAATTAAATAGACGAAAGCCTGGTCAATCTAAAATTGTTACTCAACGAAAAGAACCAGATACTGTTGAATTTTTGTCTGGTATTTTTGAAGAAAAAACAACAGGTACTTCTATTGGCTTTCTAATAAAAAATACAAACCAAAAAAGTAAAGACTATAACCATAATACTGATATTTACAGACCTTCACATGCTGATTATACATACGATAAGAAATACGGCTTAAGAGATTACAGAGGAGGTGGTAGAAGCTCTGCTAGAGAAACTGCAAATTGGGTAGTTGCCGGTGCTTTGGCAAAACAACTTATTAATCAAATAAAGATAAATGCATTTACTTCTTCGGTTGGAGATATTTTTATTGATAAGCCTTATCAAGAGTTAGATTTTTCTAAAACTGAAACAAATATTGTTCGTTGTCCTGATAACGATTCAGCAGAAAGAATGATAAATAAAATCAAAGAAATTAGAAAAGCTGGTGATACTATTGGTGGTACGATAACATGTGTTGCTCAAAATGTTCCTGTAGGTTTGGGTGAGCCAATTTTTAATAAATTACATGCAGAATTAGGTAAAGCAATGCTATCAATAAACGCAGTAAAAGGTTTTGAATATGGAAGTGGTTTCTGTGGCGCAAAAATGAAAGGTTCAAACCACAACGACATATTTAATGCAGACGGATCTACCAAGACAAACTTATCAGGAGGAGTTCAAGGAGGTATTAGTAATGGAATGGATATATATTTTAGGGTTGCTTTTAAACCTGTTGCAACCATAATGACGAATCAGCAAACAATAAATTCTGAAGGAGAGGAAACAGAAATCACAGGAAAAGGCAGACACGACCCTTGTGTAGTTCCAAGAGCTGTACCTGTTGTTGAAGCAATGACTGCATTGGTTTTAGCCGATTTTTATCTATTAAACAAAACTAGAAGAGAGTAGTTTTACAAAAATATATTTTACTGATAAAATATTGCCATTGATACTTTATTTTATAAATTAATTATCTTTAAAAAACAAACGTATCTATTTTTGAAATCAGAAAGATTATATTTTATTGATATCGTAAGAGCTTTCGCGATTCTTATGATGCTACAAGGTCATTTTATAGATACTCTATTGGCTACAGAATATAGAGATAATAATTCAATTTATTACTCAATTTGGACATATTTTAGAGGGATAACAGCGCCTACTTTTTTTACAATTTCAGGATTAATTTTCACTTATCTACTTCTTAAAGCTAGAGAAAAGGGAAATGAAAAACTACGAATTCGAAAGGGAATTTCTAGAGGTTTTTTTTTGATTGGTGTGGGTTACTTATTAAGGATTCCAATCTTAGAATGGCTTACAGGTAACTTTAACTCGTATTTTTTAGTTATTGATGTTTTACAGTGTATTGGTGTAAGTTTAATTCTTATCATAATTGTCTATTTTTTAAGCCAAAAAAAAGTTAATAGATTTTTATTTATAAGTCTAATCTTAGGAACTTCAATATTTATAACAGAACCATTATATAGAAATTTACAAACCGACCATATTCCAATTTTTATAAGTAACTATATTTCAAAACAAAATGGTTCAATTTTCACTATAATACCTTGGTTTGGATATTTTTGTTTTGGAGCATTTTTAGCAACAATATTTTTAAAAAACTTAACTAAAAAATTATTCAAACCTTTAATAATATGTAGTTTTATTATAATAGGTTTCATTTTAATATTTTATTCATCATTAATTCTTGTATTCTTCTCTAAAATTTTAAACATACAAGTATTCATGGATTCTGCTAGCTATAATTATTTGTTTACAAGACTTGGTAACGTACTCATATATTTTGCTTTTTTTTATGCTTTCGAAGCATATTTAAAATCTCCAACTATTTTAAAAATTGGTCAAAAAACATTATCCATTTATGTTATTCATTTTATAATAATTTATGGGAGTTTTATAGGAGTTGGCTTAAACTCAATAATAGGTAAAACCTTAAATCCTTCAGAAGCGATTTTAGGAGCGATTTTGTTTTTAATTTTAGTTTGTTTTATTTCATTCCATTATGTAAAAACCAATACATTTTTATATAAAAAGCTTAGTAAAATAATCCTTAAGTTTAAAAAAGATATTTAGATTGTCTATGAAATCAAGTTTACAAAAATTATCTCTTTTATTTATTATTTGTTTGTTATCAAATTGTACTTCAAAAAAACAAATAGTTTATCAACCATTAGATATTTCTAAAAAAACATATACCTATAAGAAAACTGAAAATGGTACAAAGTTAAAACTAGACTTATACACGTCTACAAAATTAAAAAATGATGCACCGCTTATAATTTATGTTCATGGAGGAGGATTTTCTGGAGGTTCAAGAGATGAAAATCATATTAAAGAATTTTGTATGGAAATGGCTAAGAATGGATTTATTACAGCTTCAATATCATATAGATTAACAATGAAAAATTATGGATTTGGATGCAATACAAAATCGAGTTTAAAAATTGATGCTTTTAACAGTGCATCAGAAGATATCAGTTATGCTACCAAATATTTAATTGATAACAAGAAAAAATTTAAAATAAATAATAAAAAAATTATTTTGATTGGTTCAAGTGCAGGCGCAGAAGCCGCACTAAACTTAGTATATGTTTATAATAATAAAATATTGCCTAAAGATTTTAAATATGCAGGAGTAATTGCCATGGCTGGTGCAATAACCTCTTTAAATGCTATTAAGAAAAAAACAGCAATTCCCACTCAACTTTTTCACGGAGACAAAGACAAACTAGTTCCTTTTGATATAGCTCCACATCATTATTGTGATAAAAATTCAGACGGTTATTTAATACTTTATGGTTCTAAAGCCATTGCGAATAAATTAAAAGAAATTAATGCTTCTTATTATTTATATACTATTGAAAATGGTAATCATTCATGGAGTTCAAAGCCGATGTATTTATGCAAAAAGGAGATATTCGATTTTATTTATAATTATGTTTTAAAAAACTCAAAAAATAAAGAAATAATAGTAAAAAAAAAGTCGCTTAAAATTTAAGCGACTTTTTAATATTATGACTTAATATCATTTAATTAATTTATTAAAATCATAAAAATAAAAATCTTTTTCATCGTTCATAGCAACGAATAAACCACTTTTAAAAGTATCATTTAAAGGGACTGTAACTACCTCACAACCATCAGTTTCAAGTGTTGTTAAGTTAACAGCCTTTATAAATTCATTTGTTTGTCTATCAAATAAATTAAATTGTCCTCTTTGTTGATCTGAAACAATTATATAACCTGAATTATCTTTGAATTTTGCAATTGCTATTCCTTCAATATCTTTTAGAAACTTATCTCCTCCAAAGCAAGATATTTCTTGATTCCCTTTAGAAGGTTCTGCATAATATTTTCTAATACAATGCATTTCATCAGAATAATAAATATACCCCATTTCAGAATCTACAGCAATGGCTTCGATTTCTTTTTTACCACTAAATTTCCCGAATTTTCGAACTAAAGTAGCACTTACTGAATCGTCTTTAGATGTTAATTTATATTGATATAAATATCCTTCTTTTGGCCCTGTTTTTCTTCCAACAATTGCATAAAAACTTGAATCAATTGGACTTTTGTAAAGACTAATTCCCATAGGTAAATTTGCCTCAGGTGCATTATCATCAGTAAAAACTTTAAAACCACCATTATCTAGAGGTTTCATATCTGGTATAGAAAATACTCTTATTTGTTGAAGTTCTCTTTCGGTAAAAACCAATATATCTGTTTTCGTAGAGTCGTTCAATTGAAAACCATATTGCAAATCAACATTATTAGGTCTTTTTATATTTCTAATCGTTTTATCCTCAATGATTTTTCCATTTAAATCGTACGCATAAATAGCACCATTTGTCTCTTTATCTGTACCAAATACAATACTTTTAGATGCGTCTTTTGGATTGATCCAAATTGCAGGATCATCAGTGTCATTTAACGATTTTTCTGTAATTACATCTGGTGAAACAGGTTGTAATTTACTTCCATTTCCTGCACAACTTGCTATTAAGAAAGCGCCTAATATGTAAGCACTATTTCTAATTGTTTTTTTTATTAATACGTTCATTTTAATTCTTATTTTTTAAATAAATCATACTTTAATCCAAGAGCAATTCTTTGCCCATAATATTCCATTTGCATTGTTCTATCAGCTGTTCCTTGGTAGTATCTTAAAGGTTGATTTGTGATATTATTTACATCTGCATAAATTCTTAAATTTTTATTAAATGCATAAGTTGCATTAAAATCTAAGAAAAACTGTTTGTCATAATATCTATCTTCAAAGGCATTACCTCCTAATTCATCTAAATAAGCATCAGAAAAGTTTGTTGATAAACGAGCACTGAATTTTTTTGTTGCATATGCTAAAGAAGCATTAAACATATTAGGTGATGTGTTTGGTAAATCCATATCGTCTCTCAAATCACCATCTTCATTTCTAATTCCGTTTGCACTAGAAGAAATATAAGTATAGTTTCCATAAAAGCTTAAGTTTTTAAGAAACCCTGGCAAGAAATCAAGTTGTCTTTGAAAACCAACTTCAAGACCAAAAATAGAAGCATCATCACCGTTTAATGGTTGGAATAAATCAAAACCTGTAGCCTCGTCTTCTCCTATAAAAGTATAAATAAAATCGTTTACATTTTTGTAAAAAGCACCTGCAGAAATAATACCAACATTACTCAAATAGTTCTCGAAATTCAAATCAAAATTCATTGAAGTTGTTGGGTTTAAATTAGGGTTACCAGAATAGATTTCTTGATCATCAACAACAACATCTCTAAATGGAGTTAAATCAACATAGTTAGGTCTTGCAATTGTATTTGTCCAAGCAAATCTAAAAACCATATTATCTGTAGCATTATACTTTAAGTGTACACTTGGCATAAAGTTACTATAAGTATTTTCTACAGTTGTTGCATCTTTAAAATCTTCTTCATTTTCAATATTATTTCCTGTTGCAGTAGTTTTTGTATTTTCGAAACGTACACCAAAAAGTATGTTTAATTTATCAGAAAGTTTTTGATTTGCCATTGCATAAGCAGCCCAAACATTTTCTTCTACATTAAAATTTCCTCTTAAAAATTCATCAGGCTTCGAATCACCATTATTCAAATCTAGAGTTCCTAGCCATTCTTCACTTGCAAAAAGACCTGAAACATATCTTTCTCCAGCCAAATAGTCAGCATCTGTGTAGTTTTTAGTAGGAATATCAGCAAGAGTAGGATAAGCACTTTCTAAATCAAACTCGAAGAAATTATTATCTCTAATCTTCTTTTTAAAACGACCTCTTGCTCCAAATTTAAGAGTACCGTCTCCTTTACCAAAAAAGTCTGAAGGTAATTCAAAGTTTGCAAAAAAGTTAAAATCTTCTTCTTCTGTGTATTGACTTTCTTCAGTAATTTCTCCAAACTCGAAGCTCGATAAGTCATTAAAATCAGATTCATTTACAGGAGTAAATACTGGAAATTTAGGGTCTGTATTATCATTATTGATTATATATTCCGATTCGTATTCAGCATAACGTTCATTCAAACGTTCTTCAGAAGCTTTTGCGTAAGAAGACATCCAATCAAACTTAAGCTTTCCCATAACGTGTGTTCCTCCCAAAGTATAGTTTTGCATTCTTTGGTCTTCTAAACGTCTGTTTTTATTTCTGCTATTGTCAATTCCTCCTTTAGATTGTCTTTTAACTTCAACAGGAAATCTGGTAGGAATTCCGTTTGAAATAGTGAAATCTCCTTCATTAATATCATCCCAATCTAACATTTCTTGCTCTAAACGGAAACGATTTTCTCTATCATCTCTCCAGTTATACATAGATTTTAAGTAGATATTATTATTTGCATTGAAATCGTAGTTAAAGTTAGCTGAAAAACTTCTTCTAATACGTTGTACCAAATAGGTTCTAATTTCATTGATATTTGTATAAGGATTCACATCCATTTCTACTTCATCTCCATTTGTATCTGCATAAGAAAAAGAGTCAGTCCATTCTGCCTCGATATTGTCAGAACCAAAATCATTATCATTAAATGATGCACTAAGCATCCATCCAAATTTTTCATTTTTAGATCTGTCTCCAACTAAGAAAAATCCATTTAAAATTCTTTTGTCTGTAATTGTATTGATTCCAGAACCTAATGTAGAAGAAATTCTAAATCCTTGCGGAGTTGTTCTTGAAATTAAATTAACAGAACCACCAATTGCATCAGCGTCCATATCTGGAGTTACAGCTTTAGAAACTTCAATAGACTGAATCATGTCTGAAGGAATTAAATCCATTTGTACATTTCTATTATCTCCTTCTGCGGATGGAATTCTAGAACCGTTTAATGTTACAGAGTTTAATTGAGGAGACAAACCTCTTACAATAATATTTCTTGCTTCTCCTTGATCTACTTGCATGGTAATACCTTGAATTCTTTTTACAGCATCTCCAATATTAGCATCAGGAAACTTACCAATTTGATCTGTAGAAACTACATTGGTAATATTAATGTTATTTTTTTGCTTATTAAGCGCTTTAGCTTGTCCTCTTAAAGCAGCTGATATTTGAATCATTTCTAATTGAAAACTACTAGAGGCAAGTTCTAATTTTACAGAAGTAGTTTCTTTGTCTTTCACTTCTACTTCTTTTGTAATATCCTTATAACCTAAATATGATACTTTTAAAGTATACGTTCCTTTAGGGATTGATAGTAAAGTAAACCTACCATCAAAATCTGTAAAAGCCCCCTTTTTTAAATTCTCAATGACGACATTTGCTCCAGGAACAGAAATACCATTTTCATCTGAGATAAAACCTGCTATCGACCCTGTTTGTGAAAATAATTTTGATCCAGTAAAAAAGGATAAAAGAGTAATAAATAAAGTTAATTTTAAATTGTTAATTGTTTTCATTGGTTAAAGTTAAATTAAAGCACGTAAAATTATACTTAATTTAAACTTGGTATATTAACCAAATAAGAAGAAAATGATAAGTTAGTTTTAAAAAAAAGCTTGAATTAATATTGAATTAAAATTGAATTAAAATTGAATTAACATATAAATAAAAAGAGAAACTAAATGTTTCTCT
>JBELHK010000091.1:0-6994 GCA_042091415.1 Polaribacter sp.
TTCGTATCCTGTTCAAGTTAATACTACAAAAACTATTTACGTAAAAGTAATATCAGATCAAGGTTGCTCTAAAAATTTAGTTCAACTGAATATAAATGTTGGTCAAACTCCAGATAACCCTTATAATACAACTCAAGCTCCAGTTTGTGATGATTTATTAGATGCTGATGGAAATGATACGCCTGGAATGAACGATGATACTGATTTTATTACAAACTTTTCATTAGATAAAAATGCAATTATTAGTGGAATTAACCCTCCTAACAACACAGAAGTTTTATTCTTTGAAAACTCAGGCGATAGAAATAATTCAGTAAACGAAATAGATATAACTAATTATAGAAATGATATTAATAAAATTGATATAACTAATATTCCAGAAGGAATTCAATTTCCTATCTATTATAAAATAATTAGTACTGTAAATAATGATTGTCAAGGTTTAGGCGAATTCTACCTAGAAGTTCATTCTGTTCCAGAAGCTAATAATATTTTAGATATTGAAGAATGTGATGATGCTTTATCTGGTAACACAACTGATGGTAGAAACTCAGGCATCAATTTAAGAAATAAAGTAACTGATATATTAGGTTCAAATCAAGATGAAAATGATTTTAATGTTACCTTTCATACATCACAAGATGGAGCCGCAAATAATTTTGACATCATAACAAATGATTCAAATTATACTAATGAAGTTTCATCAACTTTTACTCCTGGAACTACAAATGAACAAACCATATATGTTAGGGTTGAAAATAAAACAGGCAGCATGTGCTACAATGCAAATACCTCATTTAAAATAATAATACAACCCATACCAACTGTTCCAACAAACGTAAGTGATTTAATCGCTTGTGATGTTGAAAGTTCCTCTGATGCAGATTCAAGAAATAGAGTCGCTCAAAATATTGACTTAACTGAGAAAGAAAGTGAAATTTTAAATGGAAGAACAGGTCTTAAAGTTCAATATTATAATTCTCAACAAGATGTTATAAATCAAAATCCAATTGTAGACCCTACTAATTTCCAAAATTCAATAAACGACACTTCATTCCCAACAAATTTTAATACTGATGATCCTGGAATCCAAACTATATTTTTTGTAGTTGTTGATGAAAACGGCTTACAATGTCCATCAGTATTTTCAACCTTTCAACTATATATTTATCCTGAGCCATTTGTAAATCCAATTGGTGTTTTATCTGAATGCGATGATGATAGTGATGGAGATGACACGAATGGAATAATACAATCAATTGATTTAAACGGAAGAATTCCAGATATTCTAGGTCCAGATAGAAATGTAAACGATTATGATGTTACTTTTTACTTATCTCAATCAGATGCACAATCTGGAATAACCTCAAATGCATTATCAACACCATACACGAATTCAAATAGAAATGAAACTATATATGTAAGAATTCTAAATAAAACTAGCTCATGTGTAAATGCAAATGGATCATTTGAATTAATAATAAATTCGTTACCCGATTTTACGGTTACAACTCCTCAAATTTTATGTTTAAATGATTTACCTCTTAACATTTCAGTAGAAAATGCAGGAGATCAGTATTCTTATGTTTGGGAAGATAGCGCTGGAAATCAGCTAGGTACTGAAGATAACTTAGATATAGTAAGTGAAGGAGTTTATTATGTAACAGCTACAACTACAAACGGAACATTATGCTCTCGAACAGAAACCATTACTATAAATGAGTCTAATGTTGCGACTTTAGAAGCTAGCTATGTAACTGTTGTTGACGAATCTAATAACTTAGGTAGTGAAAATAATCTCTCTATTTCTATTGATACAATCAACAATGATTTAGGTCCTGGAGATTATCAATTTGCAATAATAAATACCGATTCAAACAACAGAATTCCTTTTATAGGTTTTCAAGATGAGCCTCTATTCGAGAATTTAGAAGGAGGTATTTATGAAATAATCGTGAATGATAAAAATGGATGTTCGCCAGATGCAACATTATTAGTTTCTGTATTAGAATTTCCAAAATTCTTTACTCCTAATGCCGATGGAAAAAATGATACTTGGCTAGTAAAAGGAGTAAACAAAACTTTTTACCCTAATAGCAGCATTAATATATTTAACCGATTCGGAAAATTAGTTGCTCAATTACAAATCGATGAACAAGGTTGGAATGGAACTTATGGAGGAAAAACTTTACCTTCAGATGATTATTGGTACAATGTTACACTTGTTCCATCAGACACAAGCAAACCAACAGTAAATAAAAGAGGTAATTTTTCATTATTAAGAAAGTAAGCTTTTTATAAAATTGATAACAAAAAAATACGGATACTTTTTTTAAAGTATCCGTATTTTTGCATTATGGACTTTAAACTTGTGTCAGAATTTTCTCCAACAGGAGATCAACCAGAAGCAATCAATCAATTATCAAACGGAATCAATTCGAATGAAAGGTATCAAACACTTTTAGGTGTAACTGGTTCTGGAAAAACCTTTACGGTTGCCAATGTGGTAAAAAACGTAAATAAGCCTACATTAGTTTTAGCTCATAATAAAACGCTAGCCGCTCAATTGTATTCAGAATTCAAGCAATTTTTTCCAGAAAATGCAGTAGAATATTTTGTATCATATTACGATTATTATCAACCTGAGGCTTATATACCTGTAACGGGTACGTATATTGAAAAAGATTTATCAATCAACGAAGATATAGAGCGCCTTAGATTGAGTACTTCTTCTTCCCTACTTTCAGGCAGAAGAGATGTATTAGTTGTTGCTTCTGTATCCTGTTTATATGGTATTGGTAATCCAACAGAATTTAAAAAGAATGTAATCCCCATTGAAGTTGGTCAATTAATTTCAAGAACTAAATTCTTACATCAATTAGTTACAAGTCTGTATTCAAGAACAGAAACAGAGATAAAAAGTGGAAAATTTAAAGTAAAAGGCGATGTTGTCACCATATATCCTTCATATGGCGATCATGGATATAGAGTTCATTTTTTTGGTGATGAAATTGAAGAAATTGAATCTTTCGATCTAGAAAACAATACTATTATAGAAAGATTTGAGCATCTTACTATTTATCCTGCAAACCTTTTTGTTACTTCTCCAGATGTTTTGCAAAATGCCATTCATCAAATACAAGAAGATATGGTAAAACAAATAGATTATTTTAAAGAAATAGGCAAACATCTTGAGGCTAAACGTTTACAAGAAAGAACAGAATTCGATTTAGAAATGATCCGTGAATTAGGCTATTGTTCTGGTATAGAAAATTACTCTCGTTATTTAGATGGTCGAGAACCTGGTACGAGACCTTTTTGCTTGTTAGATTATTTTCCAGACGATTATTTAATGGTGATTGATGAAAGTCATGTTACTGTACCACAAACACACGCCATGTATGGTGGAGATAGAAGCAGAAAAGAAAATCTAGTAGAATATGGTTTTAGATTGCCGGCTGCAATGGATAATAGACCTTTAAAGTTCGACGAATTTGAAGCCATTCAAAATCAAGTTATTTACGTTTCTGCAACTCCTGCTGATTATGAGCTAGAAAAAACAGAAGGTATTTTTGTAGAACAGATTATAAGACCAACAGGCCTTTTAGATCCTCCTATTGATGTAAGACCGAGTCTAAATCAAATTGATGATTTAATAGAGGAAATTCAAATTAGAGTTGAAAAAGACGAAAGAACGTTAGTAACAACTTTAACGAAAAGAATGGCTGAAGAATTGACCAAATACTTAACTAGGGTTGATATTCGTTGTAGATATATTCACTCTGATGTTGATACTCTTGAGAGAGTTGAAATAATGCAAGATTTGCGTAAAGGTTTATTTGATGTTTTAATTGGTGTAAACCTATTGCGTGAAGGTTTAGATTTACCAGAAGTTTCTTTAGTTGCCATTTTAGATGCAGATAAAGAAGGCTTTTTACGAAACAACAAATCATTAACACAAACTGTTGGTAGAGCTGCTAGAAATGTAAATGGTTTAGCAATTATGTATGCTGATAAAGTCACAAAAAGCATGCAATTAACAATTGATGAAACTAATAGGAGACGTGAAAAACAAATTGCCTATAATACTGTAAATAACATCACTCCTACTCAAATCAACAAAAAAATAGATAATACCTTATCTAAATCTGCAATTTCAAGTTATCATTATGATAATGCAACGCAAAAAGCAGCTGAACAAGATTTAGAATACTTACCGAAAGAAGAAATAGAAAAAAGAATTCGAACTAAAAGAAAACAAATGGAAGTTGCCGCTAAAGCCTTAGATTTTATTGAAGCGGCAAAACTAAGAGATGAGATTGCAGTTTTAAAAGAAAGTATTTAAAACAATTTATAAAAAATAAAAAGCACCATATAATGGTGCTTTTTATTTTTTATAATAAAGAAATTTTAAGCAGTTAAAACTTCTTGTACTTTATCAGCAGCTTCTTGAAACTCAGTTGCTGAAATAATTTCCATTCCTGAATTATCAATTAATTCTTTTGCTTCCTTAGCATTCGTCCCTTGTAATCTACAAATAATTGGTACGGTAATTTTATCTCCCATATTTTTATAAGCATCAACAACACCTTGTGCCACTCTATCACAACGTACAATACCTCCAAATATGTTTACTAAAATAGCCTTTACATTAGGATCTTTTAAAATGATTCCGAAAGCCGTTTCAACTCTTGCAGCATCTGCAGTACCACCAACATCTAAGAAGTTAGCAGGTTCTCCTCCAGATTCTTTAATTAAATCCATAGTTCCCATTGCTAAACCAGCACCATTTACCATACAACCAACGTTACCATCTAAATCTACATAATTTAATCCTGCAGCTTTAGCTTCAACCTCAATAGGGTTTTCCTCACGTAAATCACGTAAAGCAGCATAATCTTTATGTCTAAATAAAGCATTATCATCTAAAGTAACTTTTGCATCAACCGCCATAATCTTGTCATCCGAAGTTTTTAAAACAGGATTGATTTCAAACATCGATGAATCTGATTTAATGTATGCAGTATATAAAGCTGTTACAAACTTTACCATTTCTTTAAAAGCCATACCAGATAAACCTAAATTAAAAGCAACTTTTCTTGCTTGAAATGGCATAATACCTAATAATGGATCTATTTCTTCTGTAAAAATTAAATGTGGTGTTTCTTCAGCAACAGTTTCAATATCCATACCTCCTTCAGTAGAATACATTATCATATTTTTACCTGTTGCTCTATTTAAAAGAACAGACATATAAAATTCATCTGGCTCAGAATCTCCAGGATAATATACATCTTCAGCAATCAACACTTGATTAACTAATTTACCTTCTGCAGAAGTTTGCGGAGTAACCAACATCATTCCTAAAATATCATCTGCAATACTCTCAACTTGTTCTAAATTTTTGGCTAACTTAACTCCACCACCTTTTCCACGACCACCAGCGTGAACTTGAGCTTTTATAACGTGCCAACCAGTTCCTGTGTCTTCTGTTAACTTTTTTGCAGCAGCAACGGCTTCTGAAGGAGTACTTGCTACAATTCCCCTTTGAATTCTAACGCCAAAGCTATTTAAAATTTCTTTTCCTTGATATTCGTGTAAATTCATTTATGTTCTTTTTTAAAACGCTTACAAAAGTACAAATTCAGTTAATAAATTTTGTAATTAAATCTTAAAAAATTATCAAGAATTAAAAGTTATATTTTTTTTAGTGATGATTTCTAATAAATTAAAATAAAAAGGGTTCATTTTACAATGTATATCTCTTTTTTTATAAATTCGTAATAAGATTTTAAAGAATGATAATTACAAAAAATATCCATAAATATTATGGAGATGTTGAAGTTTTAAAAGGAGTTGATTTAGAAATAAAAAAAGGGGAAATTGTTGCTATTGTAGGGCCTTCTGGTGCAGGAAAAACAACTCTGTTACAGATTATCGGAACACTAGACAAACCAATTAAAGAAAAAGATTTTGAACTGCTTGTAAATAATATTTCTTTAAAAAATTTATCGGATAAAGAATTATCTGACTTCAGAAATAAACATATCGGATTTATATTTCAATTTCATCAACTTCTACCCGAATTTACAGCAATAGAAAATGTTTGTATTCCTGCATTCATCGCTAAAAAATCAAAAAAAGAAGCCATCAAAAAAGCTTCTGAATTATTAGACTTTTTAGGATTATCTCATAGAAAAAATCATAAACCAAATGAACTTTCAGGAGGAGAACAACAGAGGGTTGCTGTCGCAAGAGCACTAATTAATAACCCTTCTATTATTTTAGCTGATGAGCCAAGCGGAAATTTAGATAGTGAATCTGCAAAAAATCTACATCAATTATTTTTTGACTTGAGAGATAAATTTAATCAAACATTTGTAATCGTAACTCATAATGAAGAATTAGCAAATATGGCAGACAGAAAATTAGTTATGAAAGATGGTAAATTACTATTGAACGAATGACAAAAAAAGAGTTAAAAGAATTCTTAGATGAAAAAGTAATCCAATATAACCAACCAAAATTTATTGAATCAGATCCTATACAGATTCCACATCTTTTTTCTAAAAAAGAAGATATAGAAATTGCAGGATTTTTAGCTGCAACAATTTCATGGGGAAATAGAACTATGATTATTAAAAATGCATTGAAAATGATGCAACTTTTAGACAACTCACCCTATGATTTTGTAATGAATCATTCAAAAAAAGATTTAAAAAACTTAGATAGCTTTGTTCATAGAACTTTTAATAGCATTGATTTAAAGCAATTTATAAAATCTCTAAATCATGTATACAAAAATCATGATGGCTTAGAAAATAGTCTTGCAATAAAAGATGATTCAAAAAACTACCAACAAGCCATTCATCATTTTAAAACTATTTTTTTTGAAAAAGAACATGAAAAAAGAACAGAAAAACATGTTTCTGATCCATTAAAAAATTCAGCTGCAAAAAGAATTAACATGTACTTAAGGTGGATGGTTAGAAAA
>JBELHK010000092.1:0-6957 GCA_042091415.1 Polaribacter sp.
TAGGGCTTAAAATTATAAAGGTACCCAAAGCGGTTAAAGCAGCATATTTTGATATCTTTTTTACTGCTTCCTTTCTAGAGATTTTATCATCTTTTTTCATATTTCTATATTATTGAATGAATATTTTTATCTTAATTTTACTGTTATTAAGTACGCTTTAAGCGCACATATTAACTGTATCTAATTCATTAGCAATTCTATAGATTTAATTCTTTTTAAAGCACTTTACATACTTGCTTGAGAAGTAAAACATAAAAGCGAGCGAAGTTATAACGCAACAAGCAAACTGTGGCTTATAATTTAGACCAACCTACTATAGAATTTAGATTAATCGATGTTGCTTTCAGAAAAAAACAGGTTTCTTTATATTATTAAAGAATAGAAATCAAGTGGGTGATGTAAAATATTTATTACAGAGAATTCGCATATAAAAAAATAAACAAAATTCATTTATTAACAAAAACAGTTATTCTTTTATAAGATTTTTAGTAGTAAAAAAACAACGAGTATGGGAAGATAAAACGATACCATCTAGGAAAACATAGATTCCTATAATCTATAATTCACTTATATTTTACAAAGCATTTTTAAATGCTTATTTAATTAGTTTATATAATATAGGTTTACTTGGGGTTGCATCATTTTCAAAAGGAGCAATCATTAGGTTTAATAAGTATTCGCCATCTTCTACCTCATTGGGTACATAAATAAATTCTGTTATTGTGGCATCCATTCTAATGTCTCCTGCTGTGTTCCAAAACGCATTGTGTGCCAATAATTTTCCTTTATCTTTCTCTTTATCGACAGAAGGTAAATCAATCAAAAGATGTTTAATACCTTTTTCTCTTAAAAAAATAGCGGCTTCTTCTAATAAATAAGTAGGATTTGTATTAGAATATCTTGCGCTCTTCTTGTCTTCTAAGTTTGGTAAGGTTCTAATAATTACTGCATCTCTTTTTTTATTGCGTAAAGCCATTTTTAGTTGCTTTGTCGCAATAACAAAATCGCCATCTTTTTTAATTGGCACAACAGTAATTACTTCTGATAGATGAAAAAAATGCTTCAAATTTTGATTTACAGAATGTACCTCTTCAGTAATATGACCTACACATTCTGTATGCGTAATATGAGAATGCGGATTAAAATGAATTGAATTAAAATTTACTACAGCGCCATTTGCTACACTCACTTCTTTATCATCAAACTTCTCAGGCTTAATTTTAGGATCATCAATATACCAAGCATTTACATTCTGTGATTGTGCATCTATAGCAATTGAAATATCTATAGGTTTCGAAACATCTATTTGTATTTTTCTTGAATTGTATTCTATAATTGCTTTCATTAATACTTTTGTATAATTTTATTCTAAATTTAACATGAATAAGTCAGAAGCTATTCCATCAGATAAAAACTTGCCTTTTTTTGTGGTTTTTAAAGTTTCGTTATCAATATATAACAATTCTTCCTTAATATATTTCTTCGATTGTTTTTTTAAATAGCTGAGATATTGAAAACCAAATTCATTGCTTATTTTTTCTAAAGAAACGCCCCATATTGTGCGCAAACCCGTCATAACATATTCGTTGTATTTATCTTTCTTTGATAAATTTTCAACTTCTAAAGGCAAAACATTTTGTTGAATAGATTTGATGTATTTATTATTATTTCTAATATTCCATCCTCTTTTATTACCATCAAAAGAATGTGCTGAAGGCCCAATACCTACATACGATTTCCCCAACCAATAAGAAGAATTATTTTTACTAAAAAAATCTTCTTTTCCGAAATTAGAAGTTTCGTAATGTATAAAGTTAGCCTTGGTTAACTCATCTATTAAAATATGAAATTGTTCTTCAGCTTTGTCATCATCAACATTTTTAATAATTCCTTTTTGTATAAAATTAGCAAGTGCTGTTTTAGGTTCAACTGTTAGCGCGTAGCTCGAAATATGTGGCACACCAAAACTTAAGGCTGTTTTTATATTTGCTAACCATTGCTCATTTGTACAATCTGGTATTCCGTAAATTAAATCTACAGATATGTTTTTAAAATATTGCGTTGCAATTTCTAAGCACTTTTTAGCTTCACTTGCATTATGAGCCCTATTCATTACTTTTAAATCGTGCTCAAAAAAAGATTGAATACCAATACTCAATCTGTTGATTCGAGAATTAGAGAATTCTTTTATTTTTTCTTCTGATAAATCATCTGGGTTTGCCTCTAGTGTAATTTCTGGTTGTTCTATAACAGAATGCTGTTGATAGATGGCGTCAATAATATTTTCAATTTCGGTTTTCGATAATAGACTTGGTGTACCTCCACCAAAATAAATTGTTTCAATGGTTGCGTTGTTAAGCTCGTCTTTTCTAAGTTCAATTTCTTTTATCAAACAAGAAATTAGTTCATCTTTCTTTTTTAAAGAAGTAGAAAAATGAAAATCGCAATAATAACATGCTTGTTTACAAAATGGTATGTGAATGTATATACCACTCACTTTTTAATCCTTTTTTCATTTTGTTTTACAAAACTTGCCCAGCCTGTGTAATTTTTACCTCCTACAACTTTACCAGAATTGTAATAATGGCAAACTGCAGCTGCTAAACCATCTGTAGCATCTAAATTTTTAGGCAAGGTTTTTAAATCTAAAAGCGACTTTAGCATTAAAGCAACTTGCTCTTTACTTGCATTACCATTCCCAGTAATGGCCATTTTAATTTTCTTTGGTAAGTATTCTGTAATAGGAACTTCTCTAGATAAACCCGCAGCCATAGCAACTCCTTGCGCTCTACCTAATTTTAGCATCGATTGCACATTTTTTCCAAAAAAAGGAGCTTCAATTGCAATTTCATCTGGGTTATAAGTATCTATTAATTCAATTGTACGCTCAAAAATAAGTTTTAGTTTTAGGTAATGATCATCGTATTTTTTAAGTTGTAATTCATTCATTTGAATAAATTGCATCTTTTTTCCTACAATTTTAATAAGACCAAAACCCATAATTGTAGTTCCGGGATCTATACCCAATATAATTTTTTCTGATGTCAACGATTAGAATTAAAAAAAAGACTTTAAAAGACCTTCTGCATTAAACCATAAATATAGAGCAACCGCTAAAAGTAAAACTAAAAATAAGCCTTTTTTAGATTTTGTTTTTTTTCTCTTGCCAAATTTTCTTTCAAATTTCATTTATATGTTTTTAGTTGCTCTTAACATTTCTCTTTTTCCTGGAGGCCCTGGTAATCTTTCTACAGTAAAGCCAACAGATTGCATTGCTCTTCTAACACTTCCTTTGGCAGCGTAGGTTACTAAAACTCCTTTTTGTTTTAAGGCTTTATACATTAGTTCAAATATAGGAGCTGTCCAAAGTTCTGGCTGAACTCTTGCCCCAAAAGCATCAAAATAAATTAAATCAAATTCATTTTCATCTTTAATATCATTAAAGAATTGCTTTCTCTTATGTAACGAAAAACCATTTTCAATAGTATGTTTTTCCTCCCAAGAAACACTGTGCATTTTATTAAAAACAGCATTGTGTTTATTGGCATTTAGCTCCTCTACATAATTCAATTTCTGAATTTCATCATCTAAAACAGGGTAAGCTTCTACACCAACATACTCAACTTTTAAATCTTTCTTAGAAGCCTCTAAAAAAGTAATAAAAGCATTTAAGCCAGTACCAAAACCTATTTCTAAAATAGAAATATTCTTTTTATTCAAAAATTCTAATCCGCTTTTTATAAAAACATGATATGCTTCTTGAATTGCACCATGTTTTGAATGGTATTGCTCATTCCAATCAGGTAAATGAATGGTTGTAGAGCCATCAGAAGTTATTAGAATTTCTCTTTTCAAAATTTATTTCTTCATTAAAACTCCGTTTGCTAAAAATGCATACTCTACTTTTGATTCAGTAATTTTAGCAATTTCTTCTTTAGACTTACCAGCATCTTCTGCGTAATGTTTTAATTCGTCTACAGAAGTTTCTTTTACAAAGGCTTTACCCTCTACAATTACCTCTTTACCTTTAGAATCTAGTGGCATAAAAAAACCATAGTCTTTAAAACGAACCATAGTTTCGGTAGTATTATCTAAGGGTAATTTCATCCAACATCCTTTTTTAGAACAAACATCATTAATTTTTGAAGTAAATTTTACAACTAAAGTATCACCAACGTTTAGTGTATTAAATTTTGCTAGCATTTGTTCTGAAGTTAAGGCATTTTCATCAGAAATTTTATCTCCAAAAGCTAATAAACTACTTACTTCTTCTTTCTGTACAATCGTTTCTTCTTTAGAAGTCTCTGTATTCTTACAACTAAATAAAATTACCATTGAGAATACAACGAATTGAATCATTTTTTTCATATCATAAATATTTAACGAATTCTTTACAAATGTAGTAAAATTAACACTTAAATAGGCTTTTTGATTAAGATTTGAATAAATAAATTATGTACATTTGTGTTATTAATTTTGGTTAATTATGACAAAAAACATAGCAATAAATAGGGTTGAAAAGTCTAAAATCTCTTCAGTAGATTTTAATAATCTCCCATTTGGTAGTGTATATTCAGATCACATGTTAACATGTGATTTTAAAGATGGTAAATGGCAAGCTCCTAAAATAGAGCCTTATGCACCAATTTCTTTAGACCCCTCTGCAAAAATTTTCCATTACGGACAATCTATTTTTGAGGGAATGAAAGCATATAAAGATGCTGAAGATAATATTATGTTATTTAGGCCTAATGAAAATTGGAAAAGATTAAATAAATCTGCGAACCGATTAGTTATACCAGAAATACCTGAAAATATATTTATGGAAGGGTTAAAAGAACTTTTGAAATTAGACCACGAATGGATTCCTAAAAATGAAGGTAGCTCTTTATATATAAGACCTTTTATGTTTGCTTCGGGCAATGGTTTTCATGCCTCACCAGCAGATGCATACAAATTAATAATTTGTACGGCTCCTTCAGGGGCTTATTTTGGTGGTAAAGTTACTGTTTTAATTGAAGAAAAATACGCAAGAGCGGCTAACGGAGGTGTTGGTTTTGCAAAAGCTGGAGGGAATTACGCTGCACAATTTTACCCTACTCAATTAGCCATAGAAAAAGGGTACAATCAAGTAATTTGGACAGATGACAATACACACGAGTATATTGAAGAAGCTGGTGCAATGAATATTTTTGTACGCATAAACGACACCCTTATTACAAGCCCAACTAGTGATCGAATTTTAGATGGTATTACTCGTAAAAGTATTTTACAAATTGCAAAAGATAATGGCATACATACAGAAGAAAGAAAAATTTCTGTAAAAGAGGTTGTTGAAGCTGCCGAAAACGGAAGTCTTAAAGAAATGTTTGGCGCAGGTACTGCTGCTGTAATTTCTCCTATAGCTGGCTTTGGTTTTAAAGATAAAGATTATACTTTACCTGAGTTAGAGAATCCTTATTCGAAAACCCTTAAAAAACTAATTACAGACATACAAACGAATAAAACCAACGACCCTTATGGTTGGAGGGTTTTTGTATAATACTTTATAAATACAAAACAAAAATCGCATTGATGTACATCAATGCGATTTTTTATTTTATCAATCTTTTTTAGATTGTATAGTTTTTAAATTATTAAAATCTATTGAAACCTTTTTACGATTTTATCTACATAATTTTTAGACGTTTTATCAATATCACTAGGTTCTTCAATTCTAGTAGAAACAATACCTACAAGTTGCTTTTCTTTTTCATTATCTAAATTATAAACAACAGTTTCTAGCACATAGTTTGCAGAAGTATAGGTTTTTATTTCTTTATTAGTATCGTAACTGTAGCTATATGGCACATAAGACATTGGGTGAACATAATACCCATAAAAACCTCTATAATAAGAAGGGTAATACATGCCTCCTGCGTAAAAATCGTTATCATTTGTAACCTCTGTTTTTGTAAACTTCTCTACATCTTTTACAACGGTTAGTACAATACCATTAAACCCTTTTTCTTTTAAGACCTGCTTTATTGAATCGGCTCTTTTTTCAGAAATTTTCTTGTCAGGTTCTAACATAGAATACATCTTGTAACTTGCAGATGCTTGTAAGCCTTCGTTTTTTAAATTACTTACCAATTCGTTTTCAAGCGCTATTCTTGCAGATTTATCTTTTGTTCTAGCAATAACCAAAATATTTTTAGTTTTCATTTCTGAAAAATCATCACTTTTCCAAGAATTAAGTACTTTAATACTTGAGCAACTATATAATGATAGTAGAATGCCGACAATAAATAAATATTTAAACTTCATAAATAAAACATTTTTAAATTAAAGAGTAAATATAATTTATATTTATAGAATTTAAACATATAATTATCGAAAAAATTATTCCTTTACCTTTAAGTATGAATGCGCTTTATTCGAGTAAATCGATTTTTAATTAAATGAAATCTTCTAGTAAAATGCCTTATAGAAAACATTAAAAAATAGAATAACAAAGTTTTATATTGTAGCTTTTAATTCTATAGATTTAAAACAATGTATACTCGCCATTGGCAACACGCTAGTAAAAAGAGATTCTGACACAATTAAATATATACTTAAAAGTAACAGAGAAACTACACTCTATTTAACCCCTTATTTACTAGCTTTTAAACGTTACCTGTACATTATCATTCTTACCTTTTCGACGATGTCTTTTTTATTTTAAAACTATTTTCTTGTTTAACACTCCGTTTTCTGAGTTTACTCGAACAATATAAAACCCTTTTGATAACTTAGGAAGGCCTATATCATTAACACCCGTAGATTGAAAACTTTCGGTAAATACCTGCTGACCAAGTATATTAAACAATGTTACACTTGCTTTTCCTTGAGTAATTCCCGTAATTCTTAGGTTAGATGCATCTGTAGTATATACACTTATATGTTCTAAATCTATATCATCTGTATCTAAAGTAC
>JBELHK010000093.1:0-6844 GCA_042091415.1 Polaribacter sp.
TCTCTCCGCCTGTACGAAAAGCTTCTCAGTATACTGAGAAGCTTTTTCTTTTAACGCAAGTTGTAAATTATTTTTTAGAAAATTTTAATGTAATAATTAAATTTTATACAGCTTAAACTCTGGAAAAGTGCATAAAAATAAAGGGTTTAGATTAAGTAGAGATAAAAAGATAAAATTATAATCGATATAACTTTAGCTTTTTGATTTTAAAATAATTTCTTCAAAATCCTCTGTTTTTTCTGTGTTAAAAAACAATTTTTGGGCTTCTTTTGGCGGAATCGTAAGTTTTCTTTTTGTTAAATCTATCCAAGCTCCGTATACTTTAATAATAGCGGATAATTGGCCGGCTTCATTAAAAACTTCATGAGTTATCTTCCAACGTTCAATATTTTTAGAAATTCCTGATAATTTTAAATTTACACTTATATTTTCTCCTAAATGAATCTCTTTTCTAAAAGAAGTGTATTCTTCAAATAATATTGGCCCAATATTATGTTTTGTAAATGCATCAATAGAAAAATTTTGATCTGCAAAATATCTAATTCTCACCTCTGCAGCATACTCATTATAAGCCGTATGACGCATATGTCTGTTAGGGTCAAAATCTGACCATTTTGTATTAAAAGTTACTTGATAATTCATGTTAAATTAAGAGATTTGATATAAAATGTAAAAGCTACTTGCTAACTGTCGCGTTTATTTTTTAACTAATTCAGATTTCTCTTTTAGTTTTAAATCACCCAAAACTTTTAAAGCTTCATTGATATACATGTCTTTTGATAAGTTCTTATGCCAAGCGGTTCTCTTTTCTTCTAAATCTTTATTATCCTTAAATAAACCTTCTTCATATTTCGGAGAAACAAATGTTAAGTCAGATTTATAATCAAAAATTGAATTAAATTTTTCTGCCTCTTTTTCTTTGATTTCACTTTCTTTAAAGAATTTTTTAGAATTTAAAGAATACGTAGTGTTTTCTTGATTTTCTTTTAACCACTTTGCATATTCATTGATCAATTTGAACTTTTCATTATTGGCTATTCTTTCTTTGCTATTGTAAATTACTTCTCCAACATTTGAATATGAATTCGATTGTGTATATTTTGCTTGTGCAACTTTATCCCAAGAAAGTGCACCTTCTAAGTCTCTTTCACCAGTCTCCATGTAGCTTAATCTTGTTGGCATTGCAATGTCTGAGTAAACACCTTCTTTTTGAGTAGAACCTCCGTTTACTCTATAAAATTTTTGAATGGTCATTTTTAAATACCCTAAATCTTCTTCATATTTTGGATAAAACTGATTTATAGGCAATATATTTTGAACTGTTCCTTTGCCATAAGTTTGATTACCGCCTAAGATAATTGCTCTTTTATAATCTTGCATTGCTGCAGCAAATATTTCTGATGCAGAAGCTGAAAATTCGTTGACTAAGACAACAACAGCACCATCCCATTGTATTTTAGGGTCTATATCTTCTTTTATAATAGGTTTTTCACCTCTATATTTTACCTGAACAATTGGCCCATTTTTAATAAATAATCCAGAAATTTCAATTGCAGTTTTTAGAGATCCTCCACCATTATTTCTTAAATCTATGATTAAGCCTGAAACTCCTTCTGCTTTTAAACGCTCAATTTCTTTTTCCATGTCTTTTGCAGAATCTCTATAGTTATTATCTGAAAAATCTATATAAAAACTTGGTAAATCTATGATTGCATATTTTTTGCCATTTTTTTCTACAACACTAGATTTTACAAAGGTTTCGTCTAGTTGAACAATATCTCTTATAATTGATATCGTTTTTATAGAGCCATCTAATTTTTTCTTAACGGTTAATCTTACTTCAGTGCCTTTTGGACCTTTTATAAATTTTATAGCATCATCTAAACGCATGCCGACAATATCAAGAGGTTCTTTATCTCCTTGTGCAACTTTAAGTATAATATCTCCTGGTTCTAATTCTCCCTGTTTCCATGCAGGGCCTCCAGAAACCAATTCAAAAACATGTGTGTAAATCCCTTTTATTTGTAAACGAGCACCAATACCTTCTAATTTACCAGATATACTTTGGTCGAAACGTTCTTTGATAGTAGGATTCATATATGTAGTATGAGGGTCGAAACTACCTACAACAGAATTTAAAAACGTAGAAAACCAATCTTTATGCTCTAATTCTTCAATTCTTATATATAATTCCTCCATATTTTTTAAAACTTCAGCTCTCGCTTCTTTTTCTAAAGTTTTAAAATCTTTTGATTTATAAGATTTATCGTCTTTTAATTTTTGATTTTGTAGCTCTGTTTGTTCTTGAATTCTACTTAATGTTTGTAATTTCAGTTGTTTTCTCCAATAATCTATTAGTTGATTATTGTTTTTGGCAAAAGGAAGCTTGTCGTAATCTAAATCGATAGTTTCATTTTTATCAAAATTGAAAGGTTCTACTAATAAATCTGCATAATAAGATTTTGCATTTTTTATTTTATCTAAAAAACGGTTATACACTAAATTATAAAAACTCAAATCATCTTGAAGTAATTGATTATCTATTTGATATTTATATTTTGAAAACTCTTTGATATCTTTTTGAGTAAAATATCTTTTACTTGGGTCTAAACCGTCTAAAAATTTTGAGAATACTTGCTCAGAGAAATCATCATTTATATCCTTAACAACGAAGTGACCTCTTGTTAAAATATTTTTTAAAACATAAATTAATACCTTGTCTTTTTCAGGGTCTGAATTTTTAACAATCTCCTTATTATTAGCTTTAAAAACAAGGCTATTTAGAAGTAAAAAAGCAACAAGTAATAAACTATTTAATTTTAGATTCGTCTTCATATATCTTCGATCTTTATTTAATTAAAAGAAATTTTAGTAAATCTACTAAAATAGTGTCAATTTTATTAAAGCTAATTCTAAATTTTTCAATTTTATTATTTCAGCTTTATTTGTCAATTTTCATTTGTAATGTATATGCAGTACAATGAAACTTAATTGTAAATTAAAGAATGATTTGTTGTTAGTAAAATGCTTTACAATGTTAATGAAAATAAGGATGTTAGATTCTTTACAAAATGTTAAAAACAAAATCGTTTAAAATAAATTACATTTGTATTTAAAACCAATACATATGCAAGAAAGACCATTGATTTTAGTAACAAATGATGATGGAATTACAGCTCCTGGAATTAGAGCTTTAATTAAAATCATGAATAAAATTGGAGAGGTTGTTGTTGTTGCACCAGATAGTCCTCAAAGTGGAATGGGCCATGCAATAACAGTAGATAATGTGCTTACTTGTAACCCAATAACTATAGATGACGGGCCACAATTAGAATATACGTGCTCAGGTACTCCTGCAGATTGTGTAAAAATGGCGATTAGTGAAATATTGAATAAAAAGCCAGATTTATGTGTTTCAGGGATTAATCATGGCGCAAATTCTTCGATTAACGTTATTTATTCTGGTACAATGAGTGCTGCTATTGAGGCGGGTATTGAGGGTATTCCATCAATAGGATTTTCTTTGTTAGATTTTAAATGGCATGCAGATTTTAAACCTGCTGAAGAATTTGTGAAAAATATCACTCTTAATACTTTATTAAACGGTTTACCTGAAGGTATTGTTTTGAATGTGAATATTCCTAATCTACAAAAAGAAGAAATAAAGGGAACTAAAATATGCAGACAAGCATTGGGTGTTTGGAAAGAAGATTTTGATAAACGTAAAAGTCCTTTTGGAAAAGAATATTATTGGCTTTCAGGAGAATTTTTAAATAAAGATAAAGGTCAAGATACCGATATTTGGGCTTTAGAAAATGGTTACGTTTCTATTGTACCTGTTCAGTTCGATTTAACCGCTCATCACATGATTCAAAAATTAAACTCTTGGGATTTATAAAAAAAGAAATTTTAATTGGGGTTTTGGTTTCCTTAATTGCAACTTGCGCGGGAGGATTTTTATATATAGAATATTTCTCTAAATTCAGTTTTAATGAAACATTAAAAATGATTGAAAAAGGAGCTTTATATGGTAAAATATTATCTATAGCAGCGATTCCTAATTTATTTGTTTTCTTTATTTTTATAAAAAAGAACCAAGATTATAGAGCAAGAGGTGTTTTACTTACATCAATAATAATAGCCATAATAACTTTTATTTTAAAATTTACCTCATGAAATATTATATCATAGCAGGAGAGGCTTCAGGAGATTTACATGGCTCAAATTTAATGAAATCTTTGTTTAAAGAAGATGCAAATGCTGATATTCGTTTTTGGGGTGGCGATTTAATGCAAAATGTTGGAGGAACTCTTGTTAGTCATTATAAAGAAAGAGCCTTTATGGGCTTTTTCGAAGTTCTTAAAAACTTAAATAAAATTTTATCTTTTATAAAGTTTTGTAAAAATGATATAGAAAAGTTTCATCCAGATGTAATTATTTTAATTGATAACTCAGGTTTTAATTTACGAATTGCAAAATGGGCGAAAGAAAAAGGCTTTAAAACAAATTATTATATATCTCCTCAAGTTTGGGCAAGTAGGGCAAATAGAGTCAAAAAAATAAAAAGAGATATCGATAAAATGTTTGTAATTCTTCCTTTCGAAAAGGAGTTTTATAAAACATATAATTTTGATGTTGAGTTTGTAGGGCATCCTTTAATTGATGCTATTGCAGATAGAGAACAAGTTGATGAAAAAATATTTAGATCTGAAAATAATCTTGGAGATAAACCTATCGTAGCACTTTTACCAGGTAGTAGAAAGCAAGAAATTACTAAAATGCTTTCGGTTATGCTTTCTTTAGTTGATGATTTTTCTAATTATACCTTTGTTATTGCTGGCGCACCAAGTCAAGAGTTTTCTTTTTACAAACAAATAATTGGTGATAAATCAGTAAAATTCATAGAGAATAAAACCTACGATTTATTATCTATTTCAACTGCTGCTTTAGTTACCTCGGGTACTGCAACTTTAGAAACAGCATTATTTAAAGTGCCACAAGTAGTTTGCTATAAAGGAGGTTATATATCTTATCAAATAGCAAAAAGAATTATTACCCTAAAATATATTTCATTGGTCAACTTAATAATGGATAAAGAGGTTGTTACTGAGTTAATTCAAGATGATTTCACCAAACAAAATCTAAAAACAGAATTAAATAAGATTCTTGATGAATCACATCGTCAGAAATTATTTTTAGAGTATTTTGAATTAGAAGATAAATTAGGAGGTAAAGGAGCTTCAAGTAAAACAGCTCACTTAATTGTTGATAATCTACAGTAAAATTTCCTTTTAAAAATATTTTTTTAATAGGCGATAATTTTATAATTTTCATCTGCTATGAAAAAATTATGGAATTATCTTCCATTACACTTCTGTATATGTGTAATTGTAGGAATTTATGTGCAGTACAATTTTAAAATTTGGGATTATCAATTTTTTAAATTAGGTCTACTAATTGCTGTCATTCTACTATTTTTATTACTAGTTAACCACTGTTTATTTAGAACATTAATTACGCTTTTTTTATTCTTTGTGTTAGGAGTTTCGTCTGTTTTTATTCAGAATACTTCTAATTATAAAAATTACTATCAAAATTATTTTACTGATAATTGTAACGTTATTTTAAAGGTTGATAAAATTTTAAAATCAGATATCTACAATTATAAATTTGAAGCTAAAGTATATCAAGTTGACTCAATAAAAACAAGAGGAAAGATCTTATTAAATATTAAAAAAGATAGTACCGATTTAACTTTAGATGTAAACGATTTTATTTTTCTAAAACCTAGTTTTGATGATTTAAAACCACCTTTAAATCCATATCAATTTGATTATAGGGAGTATTTAAGAAAAAGGGGGATTTTACAGCAAATATTTACTAATAAATCCAGGTATAAAGTAGTGAAAAATGAATCTTTTTCATTTTTTTCAATTGCAGATAGCTTTAGAAAATCAACATTAAGCGCATTAAAAAAAAATAATTTTTCAAAAGATGAACTTGGAGTAATTAGTGCGTTGCTTTTAGGGCTAAGAAAGGAAGTTTCTAAAGAATTAATTACCGATTATTCTAGAGCAGGAGCTATTCATATTTTGGCAATATCAGGCTTACATGTAGGTATTATATTGTTGATTTTAAATTGGCTTTTAAAGCCTATAGAATATTTTAGAAAGGGCAAGCTTTTAAAAACAATAATCATTGTTTTTATGCTTTGGGTTTTTGCTTTTGTTGCGGGATTATCAGCCTCTGTGGTTAGATCTGTTACTATGTTTACTTTTTTAGCTTGTGGTTTATTCTTTCAACGAAAAAATATTATAGAATTTTCATTACTATCTTCTTGTTTCTTTTTATTGATTTTTAATCCAATGTTTTTATTTGATGTTGGCTTTCAGTTAAGTTATTTAGCGGTTTTTTCAATAGTAAGTATACAGCCTAAACTTAGTAATCTTTGGAAACCTAAACATAATATTTTAACATTCTTTTGGAATTTATTTACCGTTTCTATTTCTGCACAAATCGGAATTTTACCTTTGAGTATCTTTTATTTTCATCAGTTTCCAGGTCTTTTTTTATTATCTAACTTAATAATTATTCCTTTTTTAGGCTTTATTTTATTTGGTGGTATTCTAGTTATTTTTTTAGCCTCTTTAAATATCTTACCAAAACTTCTTGCCGAATTTTATGGCTTTGTAATTTCTACAATGAATAATTTTGTGGTTTGGATATCTAATCAAGAAGCTTTCTTATTTCAAGATATTTCAATTTCATTTTTTAAAATGATTTGTATGTATCTTTTAATATTTAGTTTGATGATAATCTTTGTAAGATTTTCCGCTAAAAAACT
>JBELHK010000094.1:0-1839 GCA_042091415.1 Polaribacter sp.
GCTGGAATTATGTAGTTAGCTGATTTTTTTTTTTCTCCATCAAAAGTGATAGAGGCGATTTGCATTAAAGTAAGCTCAACGAGAAGTCTTTGGTTTTTACTTATTTTGTAACTCAAATCACATTCGTTAGCTTTTTCAATAGCTTGCATTAAAAAAGGAGTACTTGCTTTGATAGATTGATTTAAATATTTCTTTTTTGCATTATCACCAACTTCTAAAAGATTTATCGTTTGTTTATCTTTAGAAACTAGTAAATCGCGAAAATGACTTGCTAAACCATTTATAAAATGATGTCCTTCAAATCCTTTACTTAATATTTCATCAAAAGAATTTAAAATATCAGGAATTTTATTTTCTATTAATAAATCAGTGATATTAAAATATGTGTCGTAATCTAATACATTAAGATTTTGAGTAACTGCTTCACGCGTTAAGTTATCACCAGAAAAACTAATTACTCTATCAAAAATAGATAATGCATCACGCATAGCGCCATCAGCTTTTTGTGCTATAATATGTAAGGCATCGTCCTCTGCATTAATATTCTCTTTTTCGCAAATAACTTTTAAATAATTTTTAGCATCTAAAACACTAATTCTTTTAAAATCAAATATTTGACATCTAGATAATATTGTCGGTATTATTTTATGTTTCTCTGTGGTTGCTAAAATAAATATAGCATGTGCAGGCGGCTCTTCTAATGTTTTTAGAAAAGCATTGAATGCTGCTTGAGACAACAT
This sequence comes from Polaribacter sp., assembly GCA_042091415.1. Lineage (GTDB taxonomy): Bacteria > Bacteroidota > Bacteroidia > Flavobacteriales > Flavobacteriaceae > Polaribacter. The sequence goes on from JBELHK010000094.1 coordinate 741, forward strand.
GTGTACTTCATCAATAATATATACTTTGTATTTTCCTGTTTGTGGAGGTATACGAACTTGTTCTGTTAGACTTCTAATATCGTCTACAGAATTATTTGAAGCAGCATCTAGTTCAAAAATATTAAAAGCAAAATCCTCATTTTCAGATAGATTTGTGTCTTGTAAATTTATTTTTTTTGCTAGAATTCTTGCGCAAGAGGTTTTACCAACTCCTCTAGGCCCAGTAAATAATAATGCTTGAGCTAGATGATTGTTTTTTATAGCATTTTCTAAAGTATTAGTTATAGCTTGTTGCCCAATAACATCCTCAAAATTTTGAGGTCTGTATTTTCGTGCAGAAACTATAAAATGCTCCATATTAAAATTACTTATTTTCACAAAAGTAAGTATCTAAAAGCTGTTTTACAAAATGGTTTCTTAATAAATTGCTAAAGTTTTAAACAATATGTAAATGCTTTGTATTTTTGTTTCACAGTGATAAAAGAGTCCGATTAACATTTTGTGAATTTTTATCATTTATTTTTAAAATATATATTATGAAGTTTTTAAAGTCAATTTTTATTATCGGTTTTTCATTAATTATAACTTCTTGTTTAGGTTTTTCAAATAAAGAAAAGTCTAATGATTTTGTGAAACATTCAAATCAAGAAGTTGATTTACAGAATAAAAGTGTTGCTTATTTTGCAAGTGGATGTTTTTGGTGCGTAGAAGCGATATTCGAAAGTGTGGTTGGAGTAGAAGAGGCTGTATCTGGTTACGCAGGGGGCTTTACAAAAAATCCGACTTATGAATCTATAGGTACAGGAAAAACTGGTCATGCAGAATCTGTTGCAGTTTATTATGATCCAAAAGTAGTTTCTTTTAAAACTTTAGTAGATGTTTTCTTCGGTTCTCATAACCCTACAACAAAAAATGGCCAACATCCAGATTATGGAACACAATATAGATCTATAGCTTTTTACAGTAATGATGACGAAAAGAAAGTTATAGAACAAACTATTTTAAAACTTAATAAAGAAGAATATAATGGTAAAATTGTGACTGAAGTAAAGATGATTGAGAAATTCTATGAAGCTGAGGAATATCATCAAGATTTTGA
>JBELHK010000094.1:1939-6733 GCA_042091415.1 Polaribacter sp.
ATTGGAACGTTATTTTTTGCAAAATTATAATGATCAGATCTGTAGTAAAAACGATTCGGATCATTTTCATCATTATATTTATAGTCTAAATTAATGTTTGTATACTTAGTATTCATTTCCTCAGAAATTGTGTGTAATTCTGTACTTAATTTATCTGAACCAATTAAATAAATATAGTTTGGGTCTTCTTTGTGTCTTGTATCAATTCTACCAATCATATCTATATTTAGATTACAAACAGTATTTTCTAGAGGAAAAACAGGATTGTCTGTGTAGTATTTAGAACCTAATAATCCTTTTTCTTCTCCAGTAACATGTAAAAATAAAATAGAACGTTTAGGTCCTTTTCCAGCATCTTTTGCCATTTTAAAGGCTTCTGCAATTTCTAAAATAGCAACGGTTCCAGAACCATCATCATCTGCACCATTATATATTTTACCATCTTCAACGCCAACGTGATCTAAATGAGCTGAAATAACAACTATTTCTTCTGGTTTTTCACTTCCTTTTATAAAAGCTAAAACATTTTCAGAATCTTTTAAATTACCACCTCTTCTTGTGTTATTTTTAAACCATTCACTTGAAATTTCTTGAAAATAATCGCCATTATCCATGGCAGATTCAATCTCTTTATCAATGTAAAAATTCTTTAAATATTCTACAGCTTTTTTTTGACCAGGTTCACCAGTATCTCTTCCTTCGAATTCGTCAGATGCGTAAGTAAATAAATGCTCACCTAATTCTTTTGCTGTTATTGTTTCAGCATATTTTTTTGATTGATCAATATTCTCTTCTACAGAGGTTTTATTTGATCCACAAGCCATCAAAAAAATAAAAAAAACGGAGTAAAGTAATTTTTTCATTATGTAGTGTTTAATTTTCTTATAAAAAAATCAAAAATAACTAAAACAAATAGCCTTTCAAAAATCAATCCCTTTTTATAATAAATTGATTTAATTTTTTATCAAACGAAATAATATCATCTGAGAATAAATCATCAAAAGCATTTTCATCAATTAGTTTTTTAGGAGTATTGGCAAGTATTTTATCATCTTTAAAAAGAATTATTTCATCAGATAATTGAATAGCAAGATTAACTTCATGAGAAGACATGATTATGGTTTTATTTGTTTGTTTTACTAGATTTTTTAATAGGTTAATAATTTTTATGGTGCTATGTAAATCTAAATGAGCAGTCGGTTCATCTAGAATAATTATCTCTGTGTCTTGAGCGAGTGCTCTGGCAATTAAAACTCTTTGTAGTTGCCCGTCGCTTAGTTCGTAAAACTTTTTTTCTTTTAAAGATTCTATTTCAGTTATTTCAATTGCCCATTTAATTATGTTGATATCTTTTTCAGATAGTTTATCAATCCAATTTGTGTAAGGCTGTCTTCCTAGAGCAATAATATCAAAAACGTTTAGTTGACTTTCGGGCAAGCGTTCTGTAAGAACCAAGCTAAGAATTGTGGCTAAAGTACTATTTTGATACGATTTTATATTCTTGTTTTTTAAATAAATTGATCCAGATAAAGGTTTTTGTACTTTAGAAATTGTTCTTAAAAAAGTAGATTTTCCTATACCATTTTTACCTAATATGCTTACTAATTTCCCTTTTTCTAAAGATAAATTTATATCTGAAGCAATAATATTTTGAGAATTTTTTTCCTGATAACCAATGGTTAAGTTTTTGGTTTCAATAATTATATTTTCTTTATTTTTTTTCAATTGTTTAGATATAAATTCTCTTCTTTCTTATTAATAACCAGATTACTATTGGAGCTCCGAACAATGATGTTACTGCGTTTATAGGTAGTGTAAATTCACTTGATGGGAATTGTGAAATAATATCACAAATCAATAAAACAATACCACCAATAATTGCTGAACCCGGCAAAAGAATTTTATGGTTAGAAGTATTAAATAATAATCTTGCTAGATGAGGAACTGCAAGACCAATAAATGCAATAGGACCCGAAAAAGCAGTTATAACTCCTGTTAAAATACTTGTTATAAGCAATATTATATTTCTACTTTTCTTGATATTAATTCCTAAACTTTTTGCGTAGTTTTCTCCTAATAAATAGCTGTTAAGTGGTTTGATAATGAATAAACAAGTGATTATACAGATTGCATAAAATAAGAAAAAAACAAGTAATTCGTTCCATGATAAATTTCCTAAACTACCAAAATTCCAAAATATATATTGCTGAATTTCAGATGCTTCTGAAAAGTAAGACAGTACACTAATTATCGCCGAAGTTAAACTGCCAAACATTAAACCAATAATTAAAATAGACATTGTGTTTCGTACTTTATTTGCTGCAATTATAACCGCCGATAAAACTAAAAAAGCACCTAAACTTGCAGCTATAGGTAATGACCAATTTGAAAAAACTGTAAACTGAAAACCAAAAATTGCTGACCCTAAAATTAAAACGGCAACTCCTAAACTTGCTCCAGAAGATATGCCTAACACAAAAGGACCTGCTAATGGATTTTTAAATAATGTTTGCATTAATAAACCACATATAGATAATCCAGAGCCAATCATCAAAGCTGTGATAGCCTTTGGTAATCTGAAATTTAATATAATTGTAGACCAACTTTCTTTAACTGAATCTAAATTTAATAAAGTATTGATTATATCTTTTATTGGTATCGATACCGAACCTAAACTTATATTTACGAAGAAAAAAATAAGCAACACAATTGATAAAATTAAAAAATGGTTTGTGTATACTTTCTGTTTCATTTCCTTTTTTAAGTTCTGTGAAATTATTTCTTATAGTCAGATAAAAAATTAATTAATTTTTCAATAGCTAAACCTCTATGTGAAATTTTATTTTTTTCTTCAGAATTCATTTCTGCAAAAGATGTTTTATAATTGAAAGGCTTAAAAATAGGATCGTATCCAAAACCTTTTACGCCTTGTTTTTGGTTTAAAATCTCACCTTTACAAATACCTTCAAAATAATATTGCTGATTATTAATATTTAAACAAATAGAGGTTCTGAATTGAGCTTCTCTGTTATCTATATTTCTTAATTCTTTTAAAAGTTTTTGCATATTTTTTTCAGAATTAACAGGTTCGCCAGCAAAACGAGCAGAATATACTCCCGGTTTTCCATTTAATGCATCAACTTCTAAGCCTGTATCATCAGCGAAACAATTATACCCAAAGTTTTGGGTAATGTAATCTGCTTTTAACCTTGCATTACCTTCTAATGTGACTTCAGTTTCTTCAATTTCATCAAAACAATTGATGTCTTTTAAACTCAACAATTCAATTGAGTTTGGAAGCATTTCTTGAACTTCTTTTAATTTATTATGATTATTTGTTGCAAATACTAATTTCATGTAGCGAAAATACTAAAAGAGACTTAAATGTTATTCATGATGATAAGGTTCATTTTTTAATATCGTAAAACCTCTATATAATTGCTCAATCATAAATAAGCGAATCATTTGATGAGAAAAAGTCATTTTAGATAATGATATTTTTCCTCTTGATTTTTTGTAAACTTCATCTGAAAATCCATAAGGCCCTCCAATAACTAAAACTAATTGTTTCAATCCAGAATTCATCTTTTTTTGAAGATATTTTGAAAACATAATAGAAGAAAACATTTCCCCTTTATCATCTAATAAAATCATTTGATCTGTATTTTGAAGTTTATTCAAAATTAAAATACCTTCTTTTTCTTTTTGTTGTTGTTCAGATAAATTCTTGGCGTTTTTAATATCAGGAATTATTTCAATTTCAAACTTTACATAATGTTTTAAACGTTTTTTGTATTCGTCGATTAATTGATTTAATTGTTTATTATCTGTTTTACCAACAGCAAGAAGTTTAATTTTCATGTTACAAAATTATGAATTATGTGTAATGAATTCCTATTTTTACAAAAGTATAAATATATTAATATGATATCTGAGGCGCAATTTCAAAATGAATTAGATTTAATTATAAAAAATGCAATTAGAGAAGACATAGGCGATGGCGACCATACATCTTTATCTTGTATACCAAATGATGCAGAAGGAAAAGCTAAATTATTAGTGAAAGATAACGGAATTATTGCAGGTATTGAGTTTGCGAAACAAGTTTTTAGTTATGTTGATGCATCTTTAAATGTTGAAACGTTAATAAATGATGGAGATACTGTAAAATCTGGAGATATTGTTTTTTATGTGTCAGGGAAATCTCAATCAATTTTAATGGCTGAACGTTTAGTTTTAAATGCAATGCAGAGAATGTCTGCTATCGCAACAAAAACAAAATATTTTGCTGATTTGTTAAAAGGAACAAAAACAAAAGTTTTAGATACACGAAAAACAACTCCAGGAATAAGAGCTTTAGAAAAATGGGCAGTTAAAATTGGTGGAGGAGAAAACCATAGATTTGCTTTGTATGATATGATTATGATTAAAGATAATCATATTGATTTTGCTGGTGGAATTTCAGCAGCCATTACAAAAACTAAAAAATATTTAGCTGAAAAAAATATTGATATTAAAATTATTGTAGAGGCAAGAAGTATTGAAGAAATCAAGGAAATTTTAGCGAACGAAGGCGTGTATAGAATTTTAATTGATAATTTTAATTATGAAGATACAAGAAAAGCAGTTGATTTAATTGGGAATCAATGTCTAACAGAATCTTCAGGAGGTATTAACGAGGAAACCATTCGTAAATATGCAGAATGTGGTGTAGATTTTATTTCTTCAGGTGCTTTAACTCATTCAGTCTACAATATGGATTTGAGCTTAAAAGCTATAGATTAAAATGATTGA
>JBELHK010000095.1:0-6450 GCA_042091415.1 Polaribacter sp.
ATCATTTGCAACTTTTTTCATTAAATGAGGTGCATCTTGAGGATAATTTTCTACATCATTACTACTAATTGCAATAAAATGTATTCCTTTTTTTTGATACTCATTTGCCATGTTTACCAACTCTTCATTTACATGAATTACAAAAGGACAATGATTACAAATAAACATGACTAAAGTTCCTTTTTCTCCTTTTAAGTCTGTTAAAGAGTAGTTTTTATCATCAACCGTATTTATTAAAGTAAAATGTGGAGCTTTTGTACCCGTTTCAAATTTGTTAGATTCTGTTCTTGCCATAATTTATTTTTAATTAGTTGCCAAAGCTTTTGCACAAATATAACCTCCTGTCCAAGCATTTTGGAAATTAAATCCGCCAGTTACTGCATCAATATTTAATATCTCTCCCACAAAAAATAAGTTCTCGTGTAATTTACTTTCAAATCTTTTAAAATCAATCTCTTTTAAATCTACACCTCCAGCAGTTACAAACTCTTCTTTAAAAGTAGTTCTTCCATTGGCATTAAAAACACCTTTTGTTAACTGATTTGCAAGTGCTTCTAGTTGACTATTTTTGATATCTGCCCAATTTTTATTTTCTTGAATTTCAGACGCCAACACCAAACGCTCCCATAATCTTTTTGGTATTTCAGTAAATGGCGATTTTAAAATTACTGTTTTTTTAGGTTCTTTCTTTTTTAAATTCAATAAAATATTTAGCACTTTTTTTGTAGGTCTAGACAACCAATTTACTTCAACATTGTATTGATATTTTTTTTCTGACAATATTCTCGCACCAAATGCTGATAATTTCAAAACTGCAGGCCCACTCAAGCCCCAATGCGTAATTAACAAAGGCCCTGAAGCTTCTAATTTTGTATTCACAATCTTTACTGTTGCCTTTGGTACAGAAATACCAAGTAAGTCTGTTATTCTTTTATCATTTATATTAAACGTAAATAAAGATGGAACTGGTTCTATAATCTTATGATTTAATGTTGTACATAAATCCCATACTTTTTTAGAACTACCAGCTGCAAATACAATTTTATCTGCAACAAAATCTTTATTTTTTGTGTTTACAACCCATTGATTATTTTGTTCATAAACTTTATTTACACCATAGTTTGTTAACACTTTAACACCTAGTTTTTCAACAGCATTTTGAAAACAATCTATAATAGCTTGACTTTTATTAGCTTCAGGAAAAACACGATTATCTTCTTCAATTTTTAAAGGCACACCTCTTTCTTCAAACCACTCAAAAGTATCTCCTGTCATAAACTTATGAAAAGGACCTAATAACTCTTTTTTTCCCCTAGGATAAAATTCACAAAGTTCTTTAGAAGTAAAACAAGCATGTGTTACATTGCATCTTCCTCCTCCAGAAATTCTAACTTTTTGAAGAACATCCTTACTTTTTTCTAAAATTAGAATTTCTAAATCAGGATTTTCTTCCTTTGCATTTATCGCAGTAAAAAATCCAGCAGCGCCCCCTCCAATAATAATTACTTTACTCATAAAATCATTTCATTATAGGTAAGTATCGTTTTATATCCTTTTTCTTTAAAGTAATTTGGAGTTTCTTTATTACCTGTTGCCAAAATAAAATCACCCCCCCAAGCTCCTAAACTTTTTATTTCTCCAAAATAATCTTGAAAAAGTCTTTTTTTAACCGTTTTTAATTTAATTATTGAACTTATAATATTCTCATGTTCAACAATTAATAAATTAAACTCTTCTATTGTCTTTGATTCAAGAAAAGCTTCTGATATTTCTGAAATTCTATCAATTTGATTTGAAAAATCATGATTATTTTCTCTAAATTTTGCAATTCCTTTTTTTGAATCTTGCTTTTCATTGAGGTACACAAAAAAGAGATTTTCTTTAAAAATAGGATTAAAATCAACCTGACTTACCAAAGGTTTTTTATCTTTTATTTGATAAAATATTGGCGAATTATTTTGCGCACAAGCAATATCATAACCACTTCCTTTAAAAGAATTCCAAAGCAGTTGAAACGCATCTACATTTGCCCAAGCTGCAATTGAATTAATTAAAGTTGATGAACTCCCTAAACCCCAATTTCTAGGAAACGATAATTTTGTTTTAACAATATAACCTCCTTCAGTTTCTAAAAAATTTGGATTTAATCTTTTTGCTTCTTCTAAAATATCTAATAAAGTTTCAGCAATAAAATCTGCACTTCCTTCTTTATTTGAATTGAATGTTGCCGATTTTAAGCGAAGTTTTGGCAAATCAAAAACAGCCTCAAACCAACACTCTTGTATATTTGTAAAACTACCCCAAATTAATGACTTTTCTTTAATAGGAGTCACAATCAAATCTTGGCCAAATGTGGTTGGTATTGCAAGAGATTTTGCTCCGTTAAGAACTAAATATTCTCCTGTTAGCAGTAATTTTCCGTTGGAATAAAAATTCATTACAACAAGTTAAATTGTTTAAAATGATGTGTAAAATGTTTTACATGAACTTTCTTCCAATATTCATAGTTAAGCTCTCCAAAAAATGGATGCATAAAAGTTCTATTTGTATTTTTTTCAAAAATATTTTCGAAAGTTTTAATTTGATGAATTAAATCTTCAGCAGATTCTACTATTGAATTAAATTTAACTTTACTCGGTTCTTCCGGTAAAAAAGAGGGTTTAAAACCAATTTGCAATTCATTTTCAGTGTCTAAAAAAGGTTTTCTTTGGTTAGATTTTTCATCAGAAATAAAAACATCAATTGTCAAATTTCCATTTGAAATTTTCACAATATCGCTTAGATGTTCAATCATCTGTTGTGCATTCATTTTTCCAAAAGCAGGCAATGAATTTTCATCAAGTTTCGATAATTTTTCTCGGATTAAATTCTCTTCTAAGAAATCAATCCAATTTATTTTTGGCTTTCTTAAACTCTCGATTTTTTCTGCAACAGCAGCATGAGAAACTGTTTTATTATCAAACTCTTTTGTTATAATTTCTTTTTCAGAATCTGTTGCATTTAACTGATTTAGTATATTTTGAATATGCATTTTCATATGACCATGCTGTATTCCTTTTGTAGTTAAAGCTCTTAATGCGGCAAAATTTTGAGCCAATCCTGCAGCTGCCATAATACTCATTAATTCTTTTGCTGAAGGATTTTGTAATAATTCTAAAGACAACTTTGCCATTGGGTGTAATGCTGTTAAACCACCAACTGTCCCTAAAGCCAAAGGAATTTCTATCCAAAATTTAAAAATTCCATTATCAATAGAACAATCAGATAAACTAGCATAACTTCCATTTTTGGATGCGTATGCGTGCGCACCTGCTTCAATTGCTCTAAAATCGTTACCTGTTGCCAAAACAACGGCATCAATTCCATTCATAATTCCTTTATTATGAGTAACCGCTCTGTAAGGCTCAACTTTTGCAATTTGAACTGCCTGATAAAATTTTTCAGCAAATTTTTGTGGATTCTCTCCTCCTAAATCTTCAATATTGCAACTAACCTCAGCTCTTACAACACATTCAGGAACATAATTAGAAAGAATACTCATTACAATTTCAATATCCTTATTCCTAAATTTTCTAGCAATTGCTTCAAGGCAAGAGTTTATAAAATTTGCACCCATTGAATCTTTCGTTTCAAAGGTGATGTGTAACTGATAATAATCTTCTAATTTCTCTGTTTTATCAACTAATTTAATATCTAAAATTCCACCACCTCTTTTTCTCATATTCTTTGTGATGGAATCTGTTTCAGAGATTAATTCAGGTTTAATGTTTAAAAAATATTCCTCTAATATTTTCTTGTCTCCAGAATACATAAAATGAACTTGACCAACTTTTGTGGTTCCTGAAATTGATGTTTTAAAACCTCCTCTAGTACTCCAAAATTTCGCCACTAAAGAAGCAGCCGCAACTACAGAACTTTCTTCAATAACCATTGGAATCGCATAATTTTTATCATCAACAATAAAATTAGGAGCAACTCCAAAAGGAAGGTAAAAATTGGTAATAGTATTTTCTATAAAGTCATCGTGTAACTTTTGCAAACTATCATTATTATTCAAATATTGTTTTAGAATTCTTTTTGATTCGTCTGGACTTTGAAAAAAATTATTCGTTAGCCATTGAATTTTTTCATCTTTTGAAAACTTAGAAAATCCTGATATTAATTTACTCATTTAAGGTGCTATAATCTTTAAAAAGCAAATATAATTTAAACTAATTGAACAATATCTAATTAATAAGATTTCTGAAATTTTAATTAACTTTCTGATGATTTTTCCGTAAACTTGAAAAATTTTTCACTAAACAACAACTACACTATGAAAAAAATGTTAATTCTTTTTTTGACTATCTCATCATTAATTCAAGCTCAAAAAAAGGATATTACTCTTGAAGACATTTGGGTAAAAGGAACATTTAGAGCAGAATACATGAACTCTTTAAACTCTATGAATGGAGATTTTTATTCGCTTTTAAACTATAAAAACGGAAGTTCTTCTGTAGATAAATATAGCTATAAAACATTAGAAAAAATCACTACAATAGTTGATAGTAAAGACCTTACTGAAATCAATTATTTCGAATCTTATTCATTTAATAACGATGAGACAAAATTAATTTTAGGAACTAATTTTAACCAAATTTATCGTCGTTCTTTTACTGGCACTTTTTATGCTTATGACATCGCTAAAAAATCTACAGAATTGATTGGGGAAGATATTCAAGAACCCGTTTTTTCTCCAGATAATAAAAAAGTAGCTTATGTAAAAAACAATAATATTTATGTAAAAGATTTTTCTAATAATACTATTATTCAAGTAACAAAAGATGGTGAAAAAAATAAAATTATAAACGGTATTACAGATTGGGTTTACGAAGAAGAATTCGGTTTCGTAAAAGCTTTTGAATGGAGTAAAGACGGCAAAAACTTGGCATTTTTACGTTTTGACGAAACAAACGTACCCACATTTTCTATGGATATTGTTGGCAATGAATTGTACCCTACACAACAAGTATTCAAATACCCAAAAGCTGGTGAAGAAAATGCAAAAATTACATTGCATACCTACAACTTAGCTTCTAGAGAAACTTCAAAAATAAATTTAGGAGAGTACGAATACATTCCAAGAATAAAGTGGTCTAACAATTCAAACATATTGATTGCAACCACTTTAAATAGACATCAAAATAATTTAAAACTTAATAAAATTAACATCACAAAGAAATCAACTTCTGTGATGTTAAATGAAACTGATAAAGCTTATATAGATATTCATGATAATCTTACTTTTCTAGATGATAACAGTTTTATTTGGACAAGTGAAAAAGACGGATTTAATCATATTTATCATTATGATTTTGATGGTAAATTAATCAACCAAATAACAAAAGGAAACTGGGAAGTAACAAATTATTATGGTTTTAATGCCAATAAAAAAACAATTTACTATCAATCTGTAGAAAACGGATCAATAAACAGAGGGGTCTATTCAATCAAATTAAATGGCAAAAAGAAGAAATTATTAAGTAATGAAAATGGCCAAAACAGTGCTGATTTTAGCACTAATTTAAATTATTTCATTAACACATATTCTACATCAAACACTCCTCCAGTTTATGCCTTATACTCGGCGAAAGGCGAAAAATTAAAAACAATTGTCGACAATACATCATTAAAAAATAAGTTAGAAACTTATAGAATGAGTACTAAAGAATTTTCTACCATTGAAATTAATGGAAATTCATTAAACATGTGGATGATAAAACCTTTAGATTTTGATGAAACTAAAAAGTACCCAATGCTAATGTTTCAATATTCAGGTCCTGGTTCTCAGCAAGTAGCAAATAGATGGAATGGTTCTAACGATTATTGGCACAATATGTTAGCACAAAAAGGCATGATTGTAGTTTGTATTGACGGAAGAGGAACCGGATTAAAAGGTGCTAATTTTAAGAAAATAACTCAAAAAGAATTGGGTAAATATGAAGTTGAAGATCAAATCGCTGCCGCTAAAGAATTGGCAAAAAGAAAATATATTGATGAAGACAATATTGGTATTTGGGGTTGGTCTTATGGCGGTTTTATGAGTACAAACTGTCTTTTAAAAGGAAATGACATTTTTTCTACTGCAATTGCAGTAGCGCCAGTTACTTCATGGCGTTTTTACGATTCTGTTTATACAGAAAGATATATGCAAACCCCACAAGAAAACGCAAGCGGATACGATGATAATTCACCAATAAATTATGCTGATAAATTAAAAGGTAATTATTTATTAGTTCATGGAACAGGTGATGATAATGTACATGTTCAAAACTCTTACCGAATGATTAACTCTCTAATTAGAGCAAATAAACAGTTTGATATGTTTATAGTTCCAGATAGAACACATGGCATTTACAGAGGAAGAAATATGCGATTAAATTTATATACAAAAATGACGAATTTTGTAGA
>JBELHK010000096.1:0-1116 GCA_042091415.1 Polaribacter sp.
TATTCTTCAAATTTGAGAGATGCTTTTCCTACAATGCAAACAGATATTCCTAATTGTGAAGAAGCGGGTACTTTAAATGCAATTGTGGGTATGATAGCAATGGCTCAAGTAAATGAGGTTTTAAAAATTATTACAAATATTGGTAAGCCTTTAACGAATGAATTGCTTATTTATAATGTATTACAAAACACACAATTAAAAATGAAGTTAAAATCTATTTTTACAAAAGAAAAGATTGCAAAAATCTTTAAGACACAAACTTATTTTGATTTGGCGTGTTCAACTCAAAATGCAGATTGGCAAATTTCATCAAAAGAATTAAAAAATAAATTAGGAAGCGATAATTTGGAGTTAATAGCGGTTTTACCCAATTTAGATTTACCATTTAAAGTACATCAAACAATTCCAATTAATGAATTTGATGCAGATAAAATTAAAGTTGATAAACAAAAAACGTATGTAATGGTTTGTCAAAAAGGATTTAATAGTTACAAAGCAACAGAGCAATTGAAGAAGAAATATCCAGATTTACAAGTTTTTAATTTAACAGGAGGAATTTCTAGCTATAAATAAATTGATGAATAATCCTTTAGAATTTTATAAATCACGCAAAAGTGAATTAGAACAAGAGTCTAAAAATCTAAAAAAGAACCTTTCTAGTCTAGGGTTTTTAAGATTGTCTATTTTTTTAGTCACAAGTTTTTTAATTTACTTTAATTTTAGGAATTACCCTATAGTTTTTACCATCGCTTTTTTAGGAATTACATTGTTTTCTTTTTTGGTGTTTAAATACATTAAACTGAAAAGAGAAAAAGTAATTATTGATGCCAAAATTAAAATGAATGCAATTGAAATTCGAGTTTTAAATGGTGATTTCCATCAATTAGATACTGGAACTGAATTTGTAAATCCATTGCATTTTTACAGTAATGATATTGATTTGTTTGGTAAAGGTTCTTTCTTTCAATATATCAATAGAACAACTACAAACGATGGGAAAATAGCATTGGCAAAACTACTTACAGAAAATAAAACAGAGGCTATTTTAACAAAACAAAAAGCAATAAATGAGCTTTCTGAAAAAGTTAAATGGCGTCAACACTTTTCTGCATTAGC
>JBELHK010000096.1:1216-6398 GCA_042091415.1 Polaribacter sp.
AGAAACAGAAAAAGTTAGAGAGAATTTTAAGCAATATCATCAATTATTAAATGAAATTGAAAATGAGAATTTTAACTCAAAACATTTAGTTGAAAAACAAAAAGTTATTCAATCTGAAGAAAAAAAGGCCTCTCAAATATTTAAGGAATTTGCTAAAATACTAGATGCTTTTGATAATAGAAACAACATCGTTATTGCAGTTTTAGGAAATGGATTATTCTTATGGGAAATTGCAAATGCTTGTAAAGTTGAAAAGTGGATAAAAACTTACAAACACACAGTAGAAAAATGGTTTGAAGTGGTTGCCTATTTCGATGCTCAAAATTCTTTAGCTAATTTTAAATTCAATCATCCTGTTTTTATTTTCCCTGAAATTAAAGAGTCAAAAGAAATTATAAAAGCCATTAATTTAGGGCATCCGTTACTAAATACTAAGAAAAGAATAGACAATGATTTTACCATCAATAAAGAAGAGTTTTTTATTGTAACCGGCGCAAATATGGCCGGGAAAAGTACATTTTTAAGAACAGTTTCATTGTCTATTGTTATGGCAAATTGCGGATTACCAGTTTGTGCAGAACGTTATCAATATCAGCCTATAAAACTGATTACGAGTATGCGAACAACAGATTCTTTAACAGAAGATGAGTCTTATTTTTACTCCGAATTAAAGCGTTTAAAGTTTATTGTAGATGAGCTAGATACCGAAGTTTTTGGTAAAGAATATTTTATTATTCTAGATGAAATTTTAAAAGGAACAAACAGTAAAGACAAGGCAATTGGTTCTAAAAAGTTTGTAGAGAAATTAACAAAATCAAAGTCAACAGGAATTATAGCGACTCATGATGTAAGTTTGTGTGCGTTAGAAATTGATTTTTCTGAAGTCAAAAATTATTATTTCGATGCAAAAATCAACAATAACGAATTATATTTTGATTATACTTTTAAGAAAGGGATTTGTAAAAATATGAATGCATCTTTTCTATTACAAAAAATGGGAATTATAGATTAAAAAATAGCTTTATTTTTCTTCCCATTTTAAACTTTCTACAAGTTGTAAAATATCTTCCTTAATGTAAGCAACAGCAGGTAAAATAGAATCGTAATTAGGCCTTGCATAAAAATATAAAGAACCTTTTATAAAATTATTTGTACTGTCTGTTACATGAAATTGCAATTGTGATGCTGCATTTCCTGTAATTTCATATAAACTAGCAAAAACTCTTTTTTTTGGGTTTAAAAAATCTTTAGGAATAATTTGTTCTGCTTTTACAGCATGCTTAAAAACTAATTTTTCTGCCTCTGTAAGTAGTTCTGTAAGATTATTTTCAATTGGTCTGTAAGTAATGTTGATTGAAGCTTTTAAGTTAGGGTATTTAATTTTTAACCAATTATTGTCTTCATCAATGATTTTTGTGCCTTGTAAAACATCAAAATTAAATGGTCTTTCAATAGCTAGTTTAGTGTATTTTTTTTCTGGATATTCTAAACTTAAATACGCTTTTGGCTTAGGAAGTGTATCAGTTTTACATCCAAAAAATATTACTACAAAAAATAAAAATAAAATATTACGCATTTCTAGTAGCTTTTACTTGTTTAATACGTTTTCTATCTAAAGCTTCTATAGTAAACGTATAATTTTTAAAATTTATTTTTTCTCCTTTTTTAGGGAATCTTCCAGATATTTCTAATAAAAAACCAGCAAGTGTTTCACTTTCTCCTTTTTCATCTTCAAAAATGGCTTCATCTTCATCATCTAGCACTCTACAAAAATCTTTAATGGTTGTTTTACCTTCAAAAATGTAATTGTTTTCATCAATTTTAGAATATTGTAAATCTTCATCATCAAATTCGTCATTTATATCGCCAACAATTTCTTCGATAACATCTTCTAAAGTAACTAAGCCGCTTGTACCTCCATATTCATCAACAACAATGGCTAAGTGGTTTTTACGAGCTCTAAAATCATCTAATAAATCATCTAATTTTTTGTTTTCTGGAACAAAATATGCTTCTCGTAATAAATTTTGCCACTTAAAATTTTTCTTATTTAAATGAGCTAGCAGGTCTTTTGCGTATAAAACACCAACGATATTATCGATATTTTCTTTGTAAACAGGATTTCTTGAATAACCGTTTTTTAGAATTTTTTCTAAAACTACTTCGTATTCTTCATTGTCAGAAAGCGCAAAAATATCAATTCTTGGTTTCATAATTTGCACAGTTTCTGTGTTGCCAAAATTTACAATACCTTCTAAGATTTTTTGCTCATCTTTTGTAGTGGCTCCTTCTGATGTTAATTCTAAAGCTTGTGATAAAGTTTCGACTGAAAAATTTGAGTTTTTATTTGCTAAATTCTTTTCTATAAATTTTGTTAATGATATAAGAGGTAAACTAAAAGGTGTTAAAATAAAATTAAATGCATTAATTATTTTTGACATCAATTTAGAAAACTTCAATGCGTTTCTAGATGCATAAACTTTTGGTAGTACTTCGCCAAAAAGTAGAATTAAAAATGTTACTAAAATAATTTCTACTAAAAATCGAACTTGTAATGAAAAGAAGTATAAGTTGATTTTATAATCAAAATGACTAAAAAGATCTTCTGCTAAAGAAGCAAAAAGAAGTACTACAAGAATATTTATAAAATTGTTGGTAATTAAAATTGTTGCAAGTAGTTTTCTTGGTTTATTTAAAAGTTTTATAATAATATTTTCCTCTTTACTATCTTCAGAAAGTTGGTCTAAGTCTGTTTGCGTTAAGGAAAAAAAAGCGACTTCAGTACCTGAAACTAAAGCAGAACTTACTAATAAAAAAATTAGAATAATAACATTGATAGATGTTAAGAAATCAAAGGATAGAATAAATGTTAATAAAGGTTCAGGATCTGGATCCAAATTTAAATGTTTTGATGATTAAAATGGTAAATCGTTACTTTCTTCTGGCGAAACTGATTTAGGCGAAGAAATTGGTTCTTCATTTTGATTAGACATCGTGTTAACTCCAGTATTCTTTTTGTTAGACAACATTGTCATTTCATTTACATGAACTTCTGTAGCGTAACGTTTAATTCCGTCTTGTTCCCATTGACGATTTTTTAATTTACCTTCAATATAAACTTTATCGCCTTTAACAAGATATTTTTCACAAACTTTAGCCAAGCCATTTCTAACAACTAAATTGTGCCAATCTGTATTGGTTATTTTTTCTCCAGTTTGCTTATTCGTATAACTTTCGCTAGTTGCTATAGGAAAACGACCAACGCAATTCTGATCATCAAAATAATGCATTTTTACATCATCGCCTAAATTACCAATTAAAATCACTTTGTTTATTGTGCCTGCCATTGCTTCTATATTTCTAATCAAATGTAATAAAAATATTAATTACTTAACAGCTATAAATTCATCTAGAAAGTTAGAAATTAGAATTGGAACCGGTAATTTTTTAACCTCTTTCCAATTTAATTTCGCAGTTGGGATATTGCTTGTTTCTACAACCCAAAATCGAGTGTATAAATGTTGATGAGATAATTTATGAACAATTTCCTTTTTATTAAAAAGGGAAATAGTGCTTTTATTAGGAATCAGTTTAACAAACTCTTCTTCAATAATTAGTTCTTTTTCGGTGATAGATTTATCACTCTCAATTAAAGGGAATTGATATAAACCTTGCCAAATACCTTTACCTTTTCTTTCGCTTAAAATAGTTTTATCATCATCAGTTTTAATAACAATAAAATTAAAATAACGTTTTCTAATCTTTATTTTTTTCTCTTTAACAGGGAGCTTTTGAATCAAGTTTTTTTGAAGTGCAACGCAACTTTCTGAGAATGGGCAAAACATACAAATAGGTTTTTGGGGTTTACATTGTATAGCTCCAAAATCCATAATCGCTTGATTAAACGTGCCTGGTTGAGATTCATCGATAAGGCTTTGTGCTAAAGCTTTAAATTCTTTTATCCCTTTTGATGAATTAATTGGGGTTTCAATACCATAATAACGAGCGAGGACTCTGTAAACATTACCATCTACAACCGCGTTTGGTTTATTGAAACAGATCGATGCAATTGCGGATGCTGTATAATCACCAATGCCTTTAAGTTTTTTTATTTCTTCAAAATCAGATGGAAACTTACCATTAAATTCATTTACGATATGTTTTGCTGTGTAATGAAGATTTCTAGCTCTAGAATAATAGCCTAACCCTTGCCACATTTTTAGAACCTTACTTTCATCTGCTTTTGCAAGATCAAAAACAGTAGGAAAAGTTTCTGTAAACTTTAAGTAATAAGACATTCCTTGTGCAACTCTTGTTTGTTGTAATATTATTTCTGATAACCAAACTAAGTAAGGATTGTTGGTGTTACGCCAAGGTAAATCTCTTTTGTTTTGTAAGTACCATAGTATTAGTTTTTTAGCAAAATCCATTTAAAAAAAAATAGGTCTGCAATATTAACTATAAAAATCGAAACAAATTTAAGGTTTATTGTTTTCGGAATTGATTAATTATCATATATTTGCATCCGCATTTTTGAAATTAAAACAATAAATACAAAGACATGACGAAAGCAGATATCGTATCGAAAATTTCAGATAAATCAGGGATAGAAAAAACAGATGTTTTAGCTACCGTAGAAGCATTTATGGCTGAAGTTAAAGGTACATTAGAAAATGGTGAGAATGTATATTTAAGAGGTTTTGGAAGTTTTATTATAAAAACAAGAGCAGAAAAAACAGGTAGAAATATATCTAAGAATACTACAATTAAAATACCTGCTCACAATATTCCAGCTTTTAAACCAGCAAAAACATTTACTGAAGGAGTAAAAAACAAAGTAGCTGTTAAATAAAAATAGTAATTTAAGCCTTATTTAGGTTAACAAAAAACACAATATAATTATGCCAAGCGGTAAAAAAAGAAAGAGAGCGAAGATCTCAACTCACAAAAGAAAGAAAAGAGCAAGAGCTAACAGACACAAGAAAAAGTAAGCATTCGCTTGCTTTTTCGTTTATAGTTTAAAAATTAAAAGTTCATTGACATCGAGGTTTTAAACAGGCCTCATTGGTATTAAAAATACCTGACAATATTAATCCATCTGCACAATGAAGTGCAGTGTTAAAACCATTTTCAGTATGAAAACAGAATTAATAATTCGTTCAAATTCATCTGATATTGATTT
>JBELHK010000097.1:0-6355 GCA_042091415.1 Polaribacter sp.
ACTCTTTCCCTACCCGACGCTCTTCCGATCTTTACCAGGATTGGTATTAAAGAAATTCAAATCAACGAGTTCAAATCATGTTGATAAGAGCGATTCAATTGAATCTGTCATTAGTGTTTCCAATGAGGAATATGCTTTAATTAATCAGTTAAAAAGACATACGAAGTTACACATTAATTCTGAAGAAGGTTTTATTTCTCTAGGTTTTACTTTTCCACAAGCAAAGGGTAGTGCTCAAATGGTAAGGGGAGTGGAAGAGCTTTTGCAAAAATATATTTTGAACTTTAAAACTCAGAAATCCAAAGAGGAATTGATTTTTTTAGAAAAGAGGTTTAATGAAAAGGAAATAGAATTAAACGAATTGAAATTGAAACTTGCTAATTTTGAGGATCAGTACTCATCTATTAATACTTCCTTGGGTAGAACTCGTTTAAATGACTTACAGGATGAATATAATTTGTCCTATAATGTGTATTCTGAATTAGCTAAAACATTAGAAACACAACGTTTTCAAGTTAAAAAAGATACACCTGTTTTTACTATTCTGGAACCAGCTGTTGTGCCTAGTGAGAAATCTGCTCCAAAAAGATTTTTGATTATAGTTAGTTTTATATTTCTTGGCTTGATATTAGGGGCAGGATTTGTTTTTGGAAAGGATTTTTATAGAAAAGTTAAAGAAGATTGGAGTTAGTAGACTACCGGTGGTAGTCGAGAAAAAATATAAGTTATGAAAGGAATAATTTTAGCCGGAGGCTCAGGAACTAGATTGCACCCATTAACATTGTCGGTGTCTAAACAATTACTTCCAATTTACGATAAACCTATGATTTATTACCCAATTTCGGTATTGATGTTAGCGGGTATCAAAGAAATTTTAATTATTTCTACACCACACGATTTACCTAATTTTAAAAAATTATTGGGTGATGGTTCTCAAGTTGGGGTATCTTTTGAATATGCAGAGCAACCCTCACCAGATGGTCTTGCTCAAGCTTTTATCATTGGTGAAGATTTTATTGGGAATGATGATGTTTGTTTAGTTCTTGGGGATAATATATTCTATGGTTCTGGATTACAAAAACTATTGGTAGATGCTGTAAAGACTGTGGAAAATGAAAACAAAGCCGTTGTTTTTGGAAATGTAGTAAAAGACCCAGAACGATATGGAATAGCTGAAATTGATAAAAATGGAAATGTTCTTAGTGTTGAAGAAAAGCCAATTATGCCTAAATCAGATTACGCCATTGTTGGTCTTTATTTCTATCCAAATTCTGTCGGAAACATTGCAAAAAAAGTGAAACCATCAAAAAGAGGTGAGTTAGAAATTACAAGTGTTAATGATAGTTATTTAAAGCAAAGTAAGTTAAAGTTACAAGTTTTAAGTAGAGGTTTTGCTTGGTTAGATACTGGCACGCACGAATCGTTAACAGAGGCAACTGAATTTGTGAAAGCTGTTGAAAAAAGAACTGGTTTAAAAATAGCTTGCCTAGAAGAAATTGCCATTAAAATGGGCTTCATTACAAAAGAAATGGTTTATAGTAGAGTTAACGATTTAAAAGGTGATTATTTCCATTACATTAGAGGTGTTACAGGTAATTTATAAACTTTTGTATTCTTGATAAAAAATAGAAAGTAAAATTTAAAAATTAATTTTAATGCTGAAAGTAAAACCAGTAGATTTTAATCATTTCGATAAAGTCGTAAATATGTTACAATCCATTTCTAGCTATATACCGGATGTAAAAGAAACTAAAAAAAAATGGAATAGGTTTAATAATCAAGAAAATTTGAAAGCTTTTACTTTTTTTGAAAACAACAAAATTGTGGGTTATGGGAGTATTTTGTACGAAATTAAAATAAGAGGTGGTATAGCCGGGCATATTGAAGATATTGTAATAGATGCCAATTCAAGAGGAAAGGGTTTCGGTAAATATATTATCGACTACTTGGTGCAAGATGCCAGAAAATTAAATTGTTATAAAATATCACTATGTTGTAAAGAGCATAATATTATGTTTTACGAGAAATGTGGTTTTCTAAAAGAAGGTATTACAATGCAAATCAAATTATAAATTTCGTTCAGATATTATATGCAAAAAAATCCTTCTTAAATATTATTAATAGAATAAAATACTTTTATGGTAGCTGTCAATTTCATTAATTGTTAAAAGCAAAGAAAGGAAGTGATTAAAGTAAAGATTATAAAAAAAGCATTTAGTGAATTTTGTATTCAGTATTCTCATAAATAGAGAGGATTATTGAAATAAAAAGTTTTAATCAAAACACTCAAAAATTTCATAAAGAAAACCAAAACATGAAAATGACACCATTTAACAAGCCATACCTAACAGGTAAAGAAGCGCATTATATGTATGACGCAGTTCATATTGGTAAATTGTCAGGTAACGGAAAATACACTCAAAAATGCCAAAATTGGTTTGAAAAAAACTATGGCTTTGGTAAATGTTTATTAACTACCTCCTGTACTGATGCTCTTGAAATGGCAGCCCTTTTAATAGATATTCAACCAGGAGATGAGATAATACTACCTTCTTATACTTTTGTTAGTACCGCCAATGCTTTTGTTTTGAGAGGGGCAAAACTAATATTTGCGGATAGTAGAAAAGATCATCCAGGCATAGATGAGGCAACTATAGAATCATTAATTACCTCAAAAACAAGAGCTATAGTTCCTGTTCATTATGCTGGTGTTGCTTGTGATATGGATTTGATTATGGAAATAGCAAGTAAATATGGTCTTTTTGTAGTTGAAGATGCAGCTCAAGCTATAGATAGTTTTTATATTGGAAAAGATGGAATAAAACGCCCTTTGGGAAGCATAGGTCACCTAGCAGCTTTTTCTTTTCATGAAACTAAAAATATTATTTCAGGAGAAGGTGGAATGCTTGCTATTAATGATATGCAATTTGCTAAACGGGCTGAAATTATATGGGAAAAAGGCACTAATAGATCCTCTTTTTTTAGAGGAGAGGTTGATAAGTACGGTTGGGTAGATGTTGGTTCGTCTTTTTTACCTTCGGAGATAATTTCTGCTTTTTTATGGGCTCAATTGGAGAGCATTCAAGACATACAAGAGCGGCGAAAGGCTATTTGGAATACATACAATTTTAAATTAAAATCTAGAATTGAAAAACATGGCGTTAGAATGCCTTTTGTGCCAAGTTTTGGGACAAATAATGCACATATGTTCTATATTTTAGCAAAAGACTCAAAGCAAAGGAATGAAATTATTAAATACCTTAAATCTTTAGAGGTTAATGCTGTGTTTCACTATTTATCATTGCATAAAAGTCCATTTTACGCCACAAAATATGATGGAATTGATCTTAGAAATGCAGATTATTTCTCAGAGTGCTTAATTCGATTACCTTTTTTTTATGAATTGAATCAAGAAATGCAGGAATTAGTGATTAATTCATTGATTAGTTTTTTTGATTAATGCACACTTTAAATAAATTAAATTAAAATCTAGGAATGAAATATCTTCATTTATTTACGCCGGATGAGAATGAAAAATTTTCAACTCCTTTTTATCATTTTTTAAATGATAAATTTATTATTGAAGAACATATTTTTTTTATACCTAAATTTTCAAATGAAAAGTTAAGAGGTAAGAATGTACAGTATTTTAATTTCGGATTTTTTTGGGCTTTAAAGTTTTTTAAGGAATCCCTTTCCTGCCAAAAAATAATTATTCACGGAATTCATCATAATATTTATTTTTTTTTGTTATTCTCAGTTTTCCCTCATCTAGCAAAAAAATCGGTTTGGTTTATGTGGGGTGGAGATCTTTACTATTATAAGTTTAGGAAGAAAAACTTTAAATCAAATATTGTTGAATTTTTTAGGAGAACTATTATTAGAAGATTTAAGTATTTGGTTACTCACTTGGAAGGAGATTATGATTTAGCAAAAAAATGGTATGGAGCGAAAGGAGAATACATATATTCTTTTATGTATCCTAGCAACCTATACAAGAAAATTGATTTAAATGTTTTCGATAAAAATGATACAGTTTCAATACAGATAGGAAATTCGGCTTGTGAAACTAATAATCATATAGAATTATTTGAAAAATTAGAGTTTATTAAAGACAAAAATGTTCTTCTATTTTGCCCTCTCTCTTATTCAGGAAAAGAGGAATATATCAATAAAGTGGTTGAAAATGGATATAGAATGTTTGGTAAAGAAAAGTTTATTCCTATGCTTGATTTCATGCCTCATAAAAATTACGTTGATTTTTTGAGTAAAATAGATATTGCTATTTTCAATCACCAAAGGCAAAGAGGTCTTGGAAATATTACAACTTTACTAGGTTTAGGAAAAAAAGTATTTATGCGAGAATGCATAACTACCTGGGCTTTCTGTATTAAAAATAATATTAGAGTATTTTCTGTAGACACTGATTTAAAGGATGTGCTTGCCCCAATATCCGATGAATTGAAAGATAATAAGAGATTAATCAAGTCTTTACTTTCTGTTCAAAATTTAAAAAATGATTTAAAGAAAGTATTTGAATCTAATATGGTTTTATAATATCAGTTCAATGAATTTATTTCAAATATTTCAAAAAAAGTTTTTTCAATTATTCAGTCGGGAAAGTATTTGGAAAAATATTCTTTTAATAAGCTCGGGCACTGTTCTAGCTCAAGTTATTACAATTTTAATAACTCCTATTGTAACAAGACTTTATTTACCTGAAGATTATGGTATTTTGACATCATTTAATTCAATCATTTCTATTTTAACTATTTGTGCATCCTTGGATTACCATAAGGCTATTCCTTTAGCAAAAAATGATAAGCAAGTTATTAATTTGATATTTCTTTCATTACTCATATTGTTATTAATTACACTATCCATATTCATAGTTTTGTGTTTTTTCGGAGAATATATTTTGAATAGTTTAAATTTAAATGATTTATCAAATTTCAAATTTTATCTTCCTCTTGCCCTGTTTTTTATGGGGATTTATAAGATATTTTTAGAATATGCTTTAAGAAATAGAGATTATAAAGCAATTACTAAAACATCCATTTCTCAGAGTTCTTTTGCTAATTTTTTTAGAGTTATTTTAGGATATTTTAACATTGGAGCAATCGGATTAATCTTGAGCGCTATTATTGGAAAAAGTTTTGGACTATATACACTTATAAAACCTCTTTTTTCAACAAAAAAAATTCATAATTATGTTAATAAAAGAAATTTTTTAAACGTACTTGTTAGCTACAAAAGATATCCATTGTATTCCACTCCTTCAAATTTTATATATACTTTAGGAAACGATCTTCCGATGCTTTTCATCTTAGCTTATTTTGGTAGTTCTGAAGTTGGATTATTTGGTTTAGCGAATAATATAATCAATATTCCAATAGGCTTTGTTGGAATGTCTGTTTCTCAAGTTTTTTTTGCTGAAGCAGCAAAAATAGGTAAACATAATCCAACTGAATTAAAAAAAATTTCAACCAAGTTAATCTCCAAACTTGCAATTATTGGTTTTGTACCGCTTTTGTTTGTTTTTATTTTTGGTCCTCATTTTTTCTCTTTTGTGTTTGGAAACGAATGGTATGAAGCGGGGGAATATGCTGGAGTTTTATCTGTGATGGTTTATTTTCATCTTTTAATTTTACCAATTGGGAGATTGCTAGAAATACTCGAACTACAAAAATTTGGGCTATTATTTAATGTATTTCGTTTAATTTCTATTGGTTTAGTTTTCTTTGTTTCATTAAAACTAAATTTATCCTCAATTAATACAATAGTATGCTATTCTTTTATTAATAGTTTTTTCTATTTATCACTAATGATATTTATTTTTAAAATATTAAAGAATAATAGATTGCTTAGTAAATATTCGTGATAATTACTTAGGTAAAGTCTTATGCTTTATTGCTTGTAATAAACTTGAAAATATTTTTTTAAATACTAATTATAAAACATTTAACTGATGAAAATTCTTTTCATTGAAAGATATAAAAATTTTGGTGGTGCAGAAATACAGATTAACCATATAAAAGATAGGTTAAAAAGTATTGATGATGTTGTTGTCTCATCCATTTGCATTGAGAACTTATCGTCCAATTTTGTTTTGGGATATTTAATTGCGTTTACTAAAGTTTTGAACATAAAAAAGTATGATACTATTTTTTTTTACCAAATATACTTTTTCCCTATTGGTTTGATAACAAAATATTTGTTAGGAAAGAAAATAATTTATTCGGAAAGAATTTATTCAAATAAAAATGAGAAGCGTAAAATAATATATAAATACTTTCTTAAAGAAGATTTGTTTTTGGTCAACTCGATGTTTACAAAAAAAATGTATTTGGGATTT
>JBELHK010000098.1:0-6209 GCA_042091415.1 Polaribacter sp.
ACTTGGCTAAAACTAATTGAGCTTAAAAAAAGAAAAAAAAGAAAAAACTTTTTCATTTTCGATGTTAAATTAACAGCATCCTCCACCATCATAATGATAGGTGCTTTCTGAAATAAAGATATCATTTCTTTCTAATGCAGCTAATGCTCCTGCAGTTTTATCACATATTGCTAAAGGCTGATTTTTTAATAAGATATGTCCTGCGTTATCATCAAAATAGTCTTCGTTACCAAAATAAATAGCGGCTTTACCTGTAAAAATACAAGGGCCATCATTTGGCATTGGGTCTTTTATTGCAGCAACTTCAATAGATTCGATATAAATCAATTCATCTGTAGGGTAATTTTTCGGGTCTAAAATTCTGTAAGGTTTTCTAGCTCTAATTTCAATGGTTCCAAAACCAGCATCTGTCAATGCTTTTACATAATTTTCAATAGATAAACTACCACTTAAGCATAAAGCTCTTAACCTTTCATCGTTTCGTAATTCATCATTCATTTCTTGTTCGCAAGTAGGATCGCTCATTACTAATCGACCGTGAGGTTTTAATACCCTATACATTTCTGAAATTGCTTTTTTTAAATCATCAGATTTAAAAATATTGAAAAGACAATTTTGTGCAGCAACATCAATAGAATTATCTTCAACGGGTAAATTCATAGCATCACCTTTTCTAAGATCTACAAAATCACTCTTAAACCATGGATTTTGCTCTTCAGCAATTTTGAAATTTTTTCTTGATGCCTCTAGCATTTCATCAACAACATCTAACCCAATAACACCACCTTTATTTCTATTAAAATAAGCAAATTGCAACAATTCCATACCTCCGCCAACACCAACATATAGCATTTTAGGATTGTTTGTTAAATCTCGAGCATGAACTGTTGAACCACAACCGTAGTTCATTTCTTGCATAATTCTTGGTATTTTTAAACCTGGTAATTCCCAAATAGGATTTGTTGTACAACATAACCCAACATCTGGAGTTAAGGCTGCTTCTTTATAGACGTCTTTTGTTGTTTCTAAGTAACTCATTTTTATATTTTGTTAAGCTACGGTTCCTTGACAGCTACTCCCAGCACCAGCTGTACAACCATAACAATGTTGATTGATAATTATATTTCTATTTTGAAGAATTTCTTCATTATAATCTGATATGTGTTTTATTTTGTTTGCTACTTTTAAGTTAAGCATTTGATTAAAATCGCAATCATAAAGCCAACCATCCCAACTTACAGAAATTGTATTGGTGCACATTACATTCTCTACTGCAGAAGGATTATATGCATCTACCAAAGCATACATGTAATCTTCATAATTTTCTGATGCGATTAAATAGTCTAAAAATCTACTGATGGGTAAATTAGTAATGGCAAAAAGACTATTGAAATTGATGTCAAAATCCTCCTTCAAAGCTTTTTTAAAATCACGTTCTAGTCCCATTTGATCTCCAGGTAAAAAAGCTCCTGAAGGATTATAAACAAGATCTAATTTTAAACCAGAACCTTCAATGCCGTAACCTACTGCGTTTAATTCTTGTAAAGCTTTGATAGATTTATCAAAAACACCACTTCCTCTTTGTTTGTCTGTTTTACCTCGAGTCCAATGTGGCATTGAAGAAACCACATGAACATTATGTTTTTTAAAGAATTCAGGTAAATCGTAATATTTTTTATTAGCTCTTATAATCGTTAAGTTAGATCTTACAATAAAATCTTTAATGCCTGCTTTTGAAGCCTCTTCTACAAACCATCTGAAATTCGGATTCATTTCAGGAGCACCACCTGTTAAATCTAAGGTATGAGCATCAGTTTTTCTTATAACCTCTAAACATTGTTGCATAGTATCAATCGTCATTATTTCTTTACGATCTGGACCTGCATCTACATGACAATGTTCACAAACCTGATTACACATATAACCTAAATTAATTTGAAGAATTTCTAATTTTTTAGGGCGCAGTGGAAACTGATTCGTTTCTTTAATTTTATTTGCGAATGTTGGGAGTTCTCCATCAGCAAAAATTCCGTTAGATAAAATTTCTAACTGGCGAGACGTATTCGCTATATCATTATTTCTTGCTTTTAAAGATTTTGTTGCCATTAAAAGTTTACATTTCTAATTTATTTACTTTGTTCATCATTTGAACACCATGTACTAAAGTAGCTCCGCTTTTTATAGCAGCTCCAACATGAATAGCTTCCATCATTTCTTCTTTGGTAACGCCTCTTTGTAAACTATCTTTTGTATAAGCATCTATACAATAAGGACATTGCTCAGTATGCGCTACAGCTAATGCAATTAAACTTTTTTCGCGAGCTGTCAACGCTCCTTCTTCAAAAACTTTTCCGTAATAATCGAAAAACTTATTTCCAAGTTCCTCACTCCATTCTGTTATTTTACCGAATTTTCTTAAGTCGGAGGCATCATAATAAGGTTTTGACATAATTTAATTTCAATTTATTTATTAAAAGATATTTGAATTATTTACCGTTTAAAGACCAGTTGTATTTTAAATAACTGATTTTCGCATTCGAATTTATTTCTACTTCTGAATATTTGTTTAAATAATCGATTAGAGAGCTTTCTTTGGTGAAATCATCTTTAAACCATTTGAAGATTTCAGAAATCTGAATTTCGTTTGAAGAAATTTTATTTCTTGATGAGTCATTTATAAATGATTTCATTAATGAAGATAACTTTTTTTCAATGTTATCTTCTGTGAAAGCACTTCTCTCAAGTTTTGGGCAAGAAATAGAAGCGCAATTTACACCTACATGAATTCTAGGGTCGAATAGTTGTTTACGTAATATTTTATGCTCTATTTCGTCTAAAGTATATATTTCGCCTCCAATTTTTGAAAATGGAATTTCCCAAGCAGATTTCTCTTTTTGTTTGATGTCTATTATCGATTTTAAAGGATGATTTTTTAAAATTAATTTTATAGTATAAGCATTATATGCATTAATCCAAAATGCTTTTTTTTTATTTTCAGACCATGAGTTATCTGGATTTGTCTTTTGCAGGTAAGAAATATATTTTTGTAGTTTAGGTAAATCCTTTTTAAAGGATATATAATCTACAATACCGTCTTCAGAAACATGAGTTTGCAATAATTCATCAAACAAGGTAGTTTGTGTATTTGCTTCTAAAAATGAAATAAAGGTAAAAAATAATAAGAGTATTTTTTTCATCCTATAGTTTTCTAATTGTTTAGACGTAACTTTTTGTATGAATTACAAGACTAATCTAAAATCTCTTCATTCAATTTTAAATGAAATCTTTTCCTAAACAAAAATACGATAATATAAAGCAAAGGAGTGTCTAAAGCGGCAATTATTATTTTAAATAAAACTCCACTTATTAATAGCCCTAAGAAATTATCCCAATCAATAATTCCAAAAAAACATAAAAGAAGAAGAACGGTTACAGTGTCTATAATTTGTGATGAAAAAGTAGAAAAATTGTTCCGTAACCAAAGGTGTTTTCCTTTTGTTAATTTTTTCCAAAAATGATACACTCTAATATCTATAAATTGCGCAAATAAATAAGCTAGCATAGAGGCTAAAACAGCCAAAGGAGCAGCGCCAAAAACATTCACAAATAATCCGTCATTTACTGGTGACCAAGTAGTAGCAGGTACATTTTTAGACACATAAATTATAAGTAAAGAGAAAAATGAAGCAAAAATACCAGCAATGACTACTTCATTCGCTTTTCGTTTTCCATAAATTTCAGACAATATATCTGTTATTAAAAAAGTAATAGGATAAGGTAATAACCCAACAGAAACTTCAAATAGTTTTACATTAAAAATTTTAATATCAAAGGGATACCAGAAAAAAAACTTTTGAAATATTAGGTTAGATGTAACCAAGGAAGCTATAAAAAGTGCTGCTAGAATTAAGTAAATTCTATTTGCAAGTAGTTTGTCTTTTTGATTCATATAACGAAGTTAATAAAATAATTGCTTCCTAATAAAAATGATTATTTTTGCCGTTACAAACAACAATTAAAACTTTATGAAAGTATATATTTTTCCTGGTCAAGGAGCTCAGTATACGGGAATGGGCTTAGATTTATATGAAAAATCTCCTTTGGCTCAAGAATATTTTGAGAAAGCAAATCGAATATTAGGTTTTTCTATTACAGACATTATGTTTGAAGGAACTGCAGAGCAATTAAAAGAAACCAAAGTTACACAGCCAGCTATATTTTTACATTCAGTAATCCTAGCAAAAGTATTAGGCGACTCTTTTAAGCCAGAAATGGTTGCAGGGCATTCTTTAGGAGAACTTTCTGCATTAGTCGCAAATGGAGTTTTAACTTTCGAAGATGGGTTAAAACTAGTTTCTCAGAGAGCTTTGGCAATGCAAAAAGCTTGTGAGATTCAAGAATCTACCATGGCTGCGGTTTTAGGTTTAGAAGATGTTGTTGTAGAAGAAGTTTGCGAGTCTATAAAAGGAGTTGTAGTCGCTGCAAATTATAATTGTCCTGGTCAATTAGTAATTTCTGGAGAAACTGAAGCTGTAAAAGAAGCTTGTGAAGTTTTAAAAGAAAAAGGAGCAAAAAGAGCTTTATTATTACCTGTTGGAGGAGGTTTTCATTCACCAATGATGGAGCCTGCAAGAGAAGAACTTGCAGCAGCTATTGAAGCTACTGAATTTAGTGAGCCTTTATGTGCGGTTTATCAGAATGTGGTTGCTAAGGCAGTTACAAATCCTTCAGAAATTAAAGAAAATTTAATTGCACAATTAACGGCTCCTGTAAAATGGACTCAAAGCGTACAAGCTATGATTGCTGATGGAGGTACTGAATTTATAGAGGTTGGTCCTGGAAAAGTATTACAAGGTTTAATGCGTAAAATTGATAGAAGTGTGGCTGCAAGCGGAGCTATTTTTTAATTAACAACAAAAAAAACATAAAATTAAAAGCTTCTTCTTTTTACTAAGTTGAAGCTTTTTACTTTAGGCTTACTGAATAAATAAGCTTCTTTTTTTACTTTAAACTTCTTGAGAATAAATGTAAATTTGCATCCTCTTAAAAGGAAAGATGATGCAATATAATCACCAAGAAATAGAAAAAAAATGGCAAGAATTTTGGTCGAAAAACCAAACTTTTAAAGCTTCTAATAATTCAACAAAACCTAAATACTATGTGTTAGATATGTTTCCTTATCCTTCTGGAGCAGGTTTACATGTTGGTCATCCATTAGGGTATATTGCAAGTGATATTTACGCGCGCTATAAGCGTCATAAAGGGTTTAACGTTTTACATCCTCAAGGTTATGATTCTTTTGGTTTACCAGCAGAACAATATGCTATTCAAACAGGGCAACACCCTGCAAAAACTACAGAAGAAAATATTAAAACTTATAGAAGACAGTTAGATAAAATTGGTTTTTCTTTTGATTGGAGTAGAGAAGTACGCACTTCAAATTCTGAGTATTATAAATGGACTCAGTGGATTTTTATTCAATTATTTAATTCTTGGTATAATAAAGATACTGACAAAGCAGAAGACATTAGTACCTTAATTTCTGTTTTCGAGAAAGAAGGAAATACAAATGTAAATGCTGTTTCTGATGAGGATATTATTTCTTTTTCAGCTGAGGACTGGAAAAACTTTTCAAATACTAAAAAGCAAGAAATTTTATTACAATATCGTTTAACTTTTTTATCAGATACAGAAGTAAATTGGTGTCCTGCATTAGGTACTGTTTTAGCGAATGATGAAATTGTAAACGGAGTTTCCGAACGAGGAGGACATCCAGTAGTTCGTAAAAAAATGACACAATGGTCTATGCGAATTTCTGCATATGCACAACGTTTGTTAGATGGTTTAAATAAGATTGATTGGCCACAACCTTTAAAAGATTCTCAAACCAATTGGATTGGTCGTTCACAAGGGGCAATGGTTTCTTTTAACGTAGACGGATTTGATGATAAAATAGATGTCTTTACTACAAGGCCAGATACTATTTTTGGAGTTTCTTTTATGACTCTTGCTCCAGAACACGAACTAGTTTCTAAAATTACAACTCAAGCTCAAAAAGAAGAAGTTGAAGCATATGTAGAAGCTACAGCAAAACGATCAGAACGTGATAGAATGGCAGATGTAAAAACTATTTCAGGAGCTTTTACTGGTGCGTATGCAATTCATCCTTTTTCTGGTGAAAAAGTGCAAATTTGGATTGGAGATTATGT
>JBELHK010000099.1:0-6204 GCA_042091415.1 Polaribacter sp.
TTATGGATTGAATAAAAACTGAGTCCATCACCCTCTCCAATTAATTGCTGGTTTTCGTTTGCTTGCATAAGTCTTTACAGACTTTCTATTTTTAATTTATTTGATAATTAGTGCTTAAACTTTGCAACAAACTATAAACATAAACGTTAGAAACAAGGAAAATAAAAACAAATTGAATTTAGACAACAAATTAATATTTTTCTTTAGTGCATTAGGAGCTTTTAACAGTTTAGTTCTCAGCATTTATTTTTTATTTTTTGCAAAGCCAATAAATAAATCAAATTATTTTTTAGGAGCATTATTAGCTGTTTTAAGTATTCGTGTGTGGAAGTCTTTATTCTTCTATTTTAATCCTGAACTTTCAAAAATTTATTTACAAATTGGCTTGTCGGCTTGTTTTTTAATTGGACCCTTTTTATATTTTTATATTAAATCTAAAACCGAGAATTCAAATCAATCCAACAAATTATTTTACTTTCAAATTTTATTATTTCTCTTAATTATTTGGGGTGTTGGTTTTTTATATCCATATGAAAAAAACATACAACTATGGAGTGATTATTTTTATAAAATAATTAATTATCAATGGCTTGTATATATTCTAGCGTCAGGATTTTTACTAATAAAACCATTGCGAAAAGTAATACGAAAAAACACAAAACTAAATTATGATGAAAATTGGACTATAAGTGTTTTTTTTGGTGTGTTTGTTATTTGGATAGCTTATTATACGGCAAGTTATACCTCTTATATTATAGGAGCTATCTCATTTTCTTTTGTTTTTTATTTATCAATACTTCTTTTATTTTTGAAGAAAAAGAAAGACTTTATAGTTTTAGCTAAAAAAGAAAAATATGCAAATACGCAAATAGACGAAAATGAAGCCAATCGTCTTATAGAAAAAATTAAATCTACCTTAATAAGAGAAAAAACGTATAAAAACGCAAATTTAACGCTACCTATTTTAGCTAAAAAATTAAATATTAGACCACAATTATTATCGCAAGTATTGAACGATAATTTAAACAAAAGCTTTACTCAATTTATTAATGAATACAGGATTGAAGAAGCAAAACATCTTTTAAAAACTCAGACTCATCTAAAAATTGACGTAATTGCCGAAAATTGTGGATTTAATTCAAACAGTACGTTTTATACTACATTTAAAAAACTAACAAACACAACACCAGCTAAATACATAAAAGAACAATCTGCAAAATAAAACTCCTAATATATACATCAGGAGTTTTAATGTATAAGTATAGAGAAATTTTAAAGGATTTTCAAAGTATCATTGTTGCCTAAATGAATTATAAATAATAATACTTATGAAACAACTTTTTTTATTAATCGGATTTTTAATGTTGAATTCTTCAGTAATTTCTCAAACTGAAGCAGCTCTCATAGAGAACACTCTTTTAAACTATATAAAGGGTACCTCTTACAACCAACCACAACTTATTGAAAAAGCATTCTATATGAATGCGAATCTTTATTTAGAAAATAAAAACAAAGAACTATGGATTGTACCCTCTAAAGAATATACAAGCTGGTATAAAAATAATAACGAAGGCAAATTTACTGGAAGAATTGGGAATATTATATCAATTGATTTTTTTAAAAACATAGCTACTGCTAAAGCCGAAATACTTATTCCTGAGAAAAAAGTGAGGTATATTGATATGTTTCTTTTGAAAAAAATTGAAAACGAATGGAAAATTATTAGTAAAACTGCTAGTATTGAAGAAAGTAACCAAAAGGGGAATAAAATATTATTTATTGTTTCAAATGTTTCATTTCATGGATCATCTGATATTCCAACGGGTAATAGTTTCTCAGAAATAGTTATTGCATATAATACCTTCAAAAAGGCAGGGTTTACTGTTGACTTTGCTAGTCCAAAAGGAGGAAACATTCCGCTTGCATATATTAACACATCTGACTCCTTACATCAAAAGCTGCTTTACAACCAAGATTTCATGTATGCGCTAAAAAACACAAAAAAACCGAAAGAAATTATTGCAAAAAATTATAAAGCAGTACATTATATTGGTGGAGGTAGCGCCATTTACGATATTCCTAGAGATAAAAATATTCAAAAAATAGTAATGACAATTTATGAAGAATATAATGGTATCATCTCTTCAGTATGTCATGGAACAGCAGGAATCGTAAATTTAAAAACAAAAGAAGGAAATTACTTAGTTAGCGGTAAAACCATTAGTGGGTATCCTGAAGCGTATGAGAAGGAAGATGCGAAATATTTTAAACAATTTCCTTTTTTAATACAAAAAACCATTGAAGAGAGAGGTGGCATCTTTAAATATTCACCTAGAAACTCTTTACATGTTGAGGTGCAAGGAAATGTAATAACTGGTCAAAATTATCTATCTTCAGAAGAGGTTGCTTTAAAAATAATTAAGAGTATAAATAATCAAAAAAACACCAACTAAATTACAAAATATATTGTTATAGTTTAATCGAACAAAACCAGTAGCTAGCAACTTATATAAAAAATAGCAGTTAAGAACTAAAAACATAGTTATGTTCTTCTCTGCTATTCTTGTTTGCAAATGCAACGTAGTATTCATAAATCTGCTACATTTAATAAACGTTACAGGCAATTTTGACTCGTCCTGAATAAAGGCTAAATAATTTTAAACATTATGTATTGAAATGACAAAGTAATTAGACGGTATTCAAAACCTTTCAATCTAAAATTTTAGGCGAACTTGCCACCAGAAAATACACAAAGAGGGAACTTTATAAACCCTACTCTATTAAATCTAAAACGGTCAATGAATGAATTAAAAAGTACCATCGTAAAGACTTAATGAATACCAGAGTAAACTGGAAACAAAAGACGAGTATATTTAGACTAAACGTTTGATAATATATCTCACATAAAAAAAGCTAAAAAAAATGCAATTAATTTATAAAATGAAATAAGATTACATTTCTCTTTAAACTATAAAGTACCGAATATTGTATATTTAAATACAGCGCTAACACAATTTTAACCTTTAGCCATATTTCAGGAATAGACTCGAAAAGTGAAATCAATCCTTATAATACTAGTCTTTTTTGTTAGTTGTTAGTCATCAAGATTACCAAATGAAAAGTTTTCTCACTACAAAATTGAAACGTCATATTCATAATCAGATGGTAAACTGATAATTAAATTAGGGAACCTATTGAAATGTCCTTTGCGAGTTTGGATTAAAACCTCTGATGAAAAATTAAAAATACACTTTAACAAAATAAATCCAGTTCTATTAAATGCCGTAATAGATACCGTTACCACATTCAGAACTAATTTTAAACCTGATAGTAAAATAACTTTTCCATCACGATTAGGTAATATTGAAAAAGAAATTAAACCTGTGAAACTCGAACTACCATTTCCAAAGGGCAGAAAATATAAAGTAATTCAGGGAAACAATACTAATCATACTCATAATACAAACTGGTGAAGATATGCAGTTGATTTTAACCTTAAAATAAATGATATTATTTGTTCTGCTTCGAGTGGATTTGTTGTTGGCGTCATTGATAAATACAAATATGAAGGAAAAGGAAAGGAGAAATTTATAATTCCTGAAGAAGGATTTTTTTATACCTACTAAGAAAAACACCTACTTAATAAAAGAATCGATAAACTCAATTTTAAATTGAAGAAATTGGAAAAATTATCTCGCTAATCAGATTTTTTTTCAGAAATAAGAATTAAAAAGTTACCAGACTTTTTACGAAATTGTAGAGAAATAAAAAAGAGAAAAAAAAAAACGCTTCAACTTTCTATTTCTAGAATTTTTATGCAAGAATCACTTCAATTGAATATTGTTACTCCTAATTAATCGAACATAAAAACCCATAAAAATGAATACATCTAAATGGGTCATAAATTTACTTTGATCTTATTTATTTTACATTTAAACGTTTAATATCTAAATAACCTAATACACTTGCTGCAACAAAACAGATTAAACTATACACCGTAATACTAGAAACACCCATGATTAACGGCACATTCTTTCCTAAAGAAAATAACAAAACAGGATACGCATAAGGAAAATAAATAGTTTCTGGTGCTCGTGAAGCAATCAATCCTATTATAATCATTATCATTCCAATCCCCAGAGGCACAATGAAATTTTTAAATCTAAAGCTCATCCAAAATTGGACTCCTACAATTCCAAAAGAAGCAATAAATGACATTCCTAACATTTTAATACATTTCCAATAATCGGGTTGAAAATCTAAAAAGCCTAACTCAGAATGAAACATTCCTAATAAGAATCCAAATACTAAAATTGCCAAAAAGAAATAGATGTAAGTAGTAATAATTGAAAAAACAACAATCGATAACTTCCCAAAATAAACACTCCATTTAGGAATCGGCAACGAAAACAAATGCTTTATTCCATGAGATTTTTGCTCTATTTGTATAATTAAACTGGTAATCAATACAATAAACATAGGCGCTAAAAACGGAATTGCATTCATTATTTGTTTGAACATGTATTCCTCCCAAGGATTTTCTCCCTCTGCTGGTATCATTTTTTCATGTTTTACGAGATAAAGAATAAAAGATAATAATGGAATAATTAATGCACTAATGATTGTTAACCAAAAAGCAAAAGTCCTTTTCAGTTTTATAATTTCATTGTTGGTACTTGATAAATAATATGATAATACTGTCATTATTTTTAGTTTTCGGTTAGCGATAAGAAAAGTTCTTCTAAATTATTTTTAATAGAAACTTGATAAATATTTACCTTTTGAGCTCTTAAAGCATCAATTACTATAGTAATTTCACTTTTATTTTTTACTTCAATTTGTAAAAAACCATCGACTAAGGAAGTGTTTTCTTTTTGCAGCTTCTCTAAAACATTCATGGCTTCAATAAACCTATCAACTTCAATATCAACCATCATTTTTTGTCCTTTAGATGATTTTAATTCTTTAACGGTATCTTGAAATAACATTTTACCATTTCTAATAATTCCAACATGAGTACATGTTTTTTCAATTTCGCTTAATAAATGACTGGAAATAAAAATGGTTATTCCTGATTTCTCATTCAACTCTTTAATCAATTCTCTCATTTCGATAATCCCCTTAGGATCTAAACCATTTGTAGGTTCGTCTAAAATGATTAATTCTGGATTACTTAATAAAGAAATCGCTAATCCTAAACGTTGCTTCATTCCTAAAGAATACGCTTTTACCTTTTTCTTTTTAGCATGTGATAGTTTTACAATGTTTAAGACTTCATATATTCTTTCTACAGGAATACCTTGTCGGTAATTAGCTGCAATTTTTAAATTATCAACAGCATTTAAATGCTCATACAAAGATGGACTTTCTATTAATGCTCCAATTTTATCTAAACTTTTAAGTCGAGTTTTACTATGAAATGATTCTCCAAATAGAGCTACAGTTCCTGATTGCTTTTTTAAAAGGCCAAGTAATAAACGGATTGTGGTACTTTTTCCAGAACCATTAGGCCCCAGAAAACCGTAAATGCTTCCTTTCGGAACTTTGAGTTCCAGATTTTGAATATCTTTTTTTTTCTTGATATAAGAAAAATTGAGATTTTTTGTTTCTACAGTTAATTGATTCATAATATTTTTTTGCGAAATTATTTATCTTTATAAACGAATTAACTAATAAATTGTAACAAGTATTACCATTTATTCTGAAATAATTAAGTATTAGGTTGAAGTAAAAGCATCACATTAAAACATTAAATAATTGACCACAAGAAGATTATTGGCAAATTAGTAATTAGTGGTAAATTGAATTCTCTAACTAATACAATCGATTTATTCTCATTAGACCCTAATGTTTACATTTTGAAAATTAAAAATCAGTCGATTAAGCTCGTAAAAAGAAAATAAAAGTTCATTTTTAAATCTTTTCAAAGAAGAGAATTAACAAGCCAACAAATAGTATGATGAATTAATTTCAAATTTTAAGGAAATAGCTGAAAATCCAGATTTAGGAAAAACCTACGAG
Organism: Polaribacter sp.; assembly: GCA_042091415.1. Lineage (GTDB taxonomy): Bacteria > Bacteroidota > Bacteroidia > Flavobacteriales > Flavobacteriaceae > Polaribacter. The sequence goes on from JBELHK010000099.1 coordinate 6,022, forward strand.
AGAATTTCAAAAAAAATTCTAGGAATTAAAGCAAACAAACACGTTATACTTTATCGAACATTAAGCAAAAATTATGTTGAAATAACAAGAGTATTACACGAACGAATGGATTTAAAAAAAAGAATAAATGAATAAAAACTGAGTCCATCACCCTCTCCAATTAATTGCTGGTTTTAATTTACT
>JBELHK010000100.1:0-6117 GCA_042091415.1 Polaribacter sp.
GAAAAATTGTTTGCCTATTTTCACTTTAGTGTGTAAATCCCTTTGCACTACTTTTATCGCAGGTTAAAATCTGTGGATGACCTAAATAAGATGTTTTAGTTTTTTCTACCATGGTGTAAAAACCGCGTAATTTTTCTGTTAGGGTTTTTATTAAAATATTAAAAGGCAACACAATAGGTTGCCTTTTGGAATTATATAGAACTGATTAAATCAATCTTTTGCTTAAAATTTATAACTAGATATTTCATTCGTACTTGTTTGGTAAAAAACAGTTCCAGTAACACCGTCCATAACGTATGCTGGCTCTCTATCTTTCCCCAAATTAACTCTTGATTCAATTTTACCTGTGTTTTTGTTGACTTTCATTAAATAGTTGTATTTTTCAACTTGACTTAAAATAACAACATAATTATCTGCGTCTTTAGTAGCTTTAAACCTAGTATTAGCCATTTTCCATGATTGTTTGGCAAAGTCGGTTGCTTTGTCTCCTAAATCCTCATAAGCATTCCCTATGCCTGAAACCATAGCTCCTGCTAGTTTATTTTCTTCACTGATATCATTTCCTGCATTTTGGATTGCAGCAGCTCCAACATAAGATACAGCCCCTATATACGCAGCTCTAATTGCTTGAGCATAACGAAGTGCTCTAATAATTCCTGGCTCACGTGGAGCTTCAAGATAAGTTTGGAAAGTTGTTTGTCCAGAATAATCAATAAGTGCTAAATTTTGAGAAGCTGAAATTAAAACACCATTATCGCGCATACTTAGAGATTTAGGCGATTCTTTTCCTTGAAAAGTTATATGATTACCTAATTTACTTACTAACCCTGTTTTCTTGTCTAAGGTTTTAATCGTAGAACTTGAATAATCGTAAGCATATAATAGATTTTCATTTTGATCTACTAGTGACGGTTTTGTTGTTATTTCTTTATCTATGGTAGTTTTTCCCGAAGAAATATCCAAAATATTAACTTCACTAGAAGTCATATAAAGTAAACCGCTAGGTGTTACCTCTCCAAATAACACTTCTCCATCAATTTTTATTGGTTTATCAAACGCTAAAGTTCCAGAGTTTAAATCAAGGAATGTAATATAGTTTTTATTATTAGGTTTTTTAGAAATTAATATTAGTCCGTTTTCTAATTCTAAAAAGTCATATATACCTCCTTTAATTTTAAGTCCTCTTCCTTTTTTACCCCAAAGACCTTCTTGAGTATTGTAATCAAATAAATTTATTTTTGTAATTAAACCATCATCTGGTAAAATAACCAATCCTTTTTTATCAAAGTATAATTGCCCCATTTTTCCATTTATGTCTAGATCTTTTTTCCAAATTCTACTACCATCATTTATGTTAAAAGCAGTGTAAATTGTGTGATATGTTGGTCCTCCACCAGATACACTTGATGAGAATCCAGATTTTTTTGCCCTACCTTCTTGTTCTGAAGCGATATAGAATATGGGCTCAAAAGGATTTTTGTAGAATTTAATATTGAAATCCATGTTTTGAGCTTCATCAGAAACTGCTTGTTTCAATAAACCGCCAAGAGCTCCAAATTTATCTAGTTCTTTATCTATTTCAGAAGTATCATTTTTCCAAATTAGCTCGCCAGATTGAGTATTTATTTTATAATTGGTGTAAAGGGTAACAATAAGAATTTCAGAATTAGAAACATCACTTGCTGTAATAAATCTTCCAAAATCATCATCTAATTTCCAAATAATTTTACCAGTTGTTAAAGAAGAAAGAACTAAGACATCTCTCTTATTGTAGGAGCGTCCTGAAACTAAAATAGCATTAGCATTAGATATTATCATTTGGTCTTTTATTTCACTAATACCTGCTCTTTTTGAATCAAATTTTGCCTCTCCAGAAAAAGGGTCAATCATAGTTATTGTTGTTCCTTGGTTAACAGAAATAAGAGGTGAATTTCCTACTTGTGACACATTACTTTCAGGTAAGTTTTTAAATTCAGGTTTACTCCATAATATTTTCCCAGAATTTTGCTCTACATAATGTAAAGCATCGCTTGTACCTATAAGATAATGCCCAAAAGCTGTAATTTTTTGCCATTTAATAGCTTTTGTAAAGTCTTTTTTCCAGGTTGCAGGTACGTTTTGAGCCTCGGAAACTACTGCTAATACAAACAGTACAATCGTAAATGTAATTTTTTTCATTTTAAAAAGTTTATTTAGGTCTAGTCCTGAAATATGGCTACAGGTTAAAATTTTGTTTACGCTGTTTTTAAATATACCATACTCGGTGTTTTATAGTTTAAAGATAAGTTTAATCTTATTTCATTGTATAAATTAGTTGCATTTTTTTTAGTTTTTTTGTGTGGGATGTATTATCAAAAGTTTGGTCTAAATAAACTCGTCTTTTGTTTCCAATTTTACGCTAGTATTTATTACTTCTTTACGATGGTGCTTTTTAATCCACTCATTTATTGAACGTTTTAGGTGTAATAGAGTAGGGTTTATGAAGTTCGCTCTTTGTGTGTTTTCGGTGGTAAGTTCTGCTAAAATTTTCAGTTTAAAAGGTTCTGAATACCGTCTGATTACTTCGTCATTTCTATACATAATGTTTAAAATTATGTAGCCTTTATTCAGGACGTCACAACTTTATTTATGCAAGGCAAAAAAGAATATCAAGAAAAATTGTTTGCTCATTTTCAGTTAAGTGAATGGATTCCGATGGAGAACTTTTCTAAAAGGGTAAAACTGATGCCAAGGCAATACGCCGGTTTTATTGTTTGCTAAAAGACTTGCTGAAACCTCATATAACACAATTAGAAGGAGTCTAATTTTCTAAGAAATTACCCGTCATAAAAACAAAAGTCCCTTAAAAAGGGACTTTTGAAATATTATTTATGTTTTTTAGTTGCTCGTGCAACGGTTACCTTTGTTGGCTGTTCGTTTTTCTTTAAAAAAGATCATTCTACTTTGATAAAATAAATGATATTTATCTTTCAAAATCCTCAATATCCTTTAAAAAATCTAAAGCTTTCATGGTTTTTGTCCCAACAAAGAATCCTATAGTTTTTCTTACCCATTTAACATTTAAGTTTTTATAAGTTAATTTATTTAAAAACCAAATCATTGGAATAATTAATAAAGAATTAACTATTAGATATTTTAAAACAAAATCGGAATCCATATTATTATATAAATCAATGTTGAATAAATAATCACTTCCAACAACAAGATAAGACCACCATATTGGCGTAGATAGAAACATTAATTTTACAAATAACAGTCCGTGTGTATTTACCAGTTCTATTTTTTTTCTAATATCAACGATTGGTTTTGCAAAGTCAATTTGTTGTAACAAAACTACTTGCCCGATACTACCAGATAAGGCAATTAATGTAAAAACTCCAACAATAATACCGCTCATTGCTAAATGTGTTTGACTCCAATTTGTTGCAATGTAATTCCCGATAAACATTGCTAGTAAAGAAAAAATTACAATTTCAATAATTCTGTACTTAAGAATACTTTGTGTGCTCTTTTCTGATTTATTTAAATTGATACTTTTTAAAGACGCTACATTTAAACTTAATTTTTCATCTAGTTTAGTATCGTAAGCTGCTAATATTCTTTTTAATTCTTCGGCTTCCATAATGTTATATGATTTGAAATTCTTTTTTCAATTTTAATTTTATTCTACTAATTTTTGTGGCGACATTGGTTTTAGTAATACCTAGTATCTCTGCAATTTCTTCATAACTTTTCTCTTCTAAATACAATAGCATTAAGGCTTTATTTAGCTCGTTTAAATTATGAATGAATTCGTGTAATAACTTTAAGTGATCATCTAATTCTGTTTGCTCTTCACTTGTATCTTCTTCTATTTTAAAAATAGATTCTTCATGATAAAATTCATTTTTAATAGACCATTTTTTTTCTTTTCTATAAAAAGAGATCGCAACGTTTAGGGCAATTCTATACATCCAAGTAGAGTATTTATAATCGCTATTATAATTATCAAATGAATTCCATAACTGGATAATAATTTCTTGTTCTAAATCTTTTCTATCCTCTTTGTTTTGGCAATAAGAGTTCACAATTTTATAAATGATTTTTTTATGCCCATCTATAGTTCTTATGAATTGTTCTTTTTTATTTACCATCATTTTTAAGTGATTACACTATTGTAATTTATGATTTTTTGTCCAAAGTGAAATTACTTCCATTGTTTTCTTGTTATGACGAACTCCATTATGAGTTTCACCTTCTATAATAGCTACTTTTCCTTTACTATTTTTGGTTACTGCTGATGTGAATTTAGTCGTATCGAAAGCTTCATCTTTACTTCCAACAACAACCAATAAAGGTTTGTTTATGGCATTTAATCCTTTTTTATAATCTAATGGCGACATACTTTCGTTTGCACGATAACTATATTTTGTAACTGGCATGGATTCTGGAAGATTAAAAAACAATACTGGAAGATTATTATGTGTTGTGTCACCAATGGCATTCATCATTTTCAAACCAATAATTCTATTTATGTGTAGTTTTATAAAAGCTTGTTCTTCTACTGAATTTGTTGCCTTTACAGTTGGAGAGTTTACACCTAAATGAGGAGCAAATAAAAGATATCCATTAATTTTAGGATTAGTTTGTTTCATAGCATATCGCAAAATTATTCCGCCACCCATTGAGTGTCCTGCAAGAATTATTTTTTGATTCGGTTTTTCTTTTTTAATCGCCGAAATAACATCTTCTAAATCATCTACATATTGATTGATGTAATCTACATCGCCAGGTTTTCCATCTGATTGTCCGTGACCTCTAAAATCTAAAGCTACAACTTCACTATTCGTTGCTTCTTTTAATAATCCAGCTGTTTGGTTCATTAAATATGAGCTAGAAAGGATACCGTGAAGTAGAATGATTGTTACTTTACTTTTATTTTTATAGACATAAGAAAATAATTTCTTTCCGTCTCTCATACTAAACTCCTGAGGAACGTTTTTATAAGTCTGTTCAAATCCTAAATCAGCAATTGCTTCTGGCGTCATCGGATTAGGAACTATATCTGGACTAAACGTTGGATTTGGTAAGTTGATAAGGTTTATAATTTCATTTTGAACTTTCTCAAATTGCTTTGAATCATTTTGTGCTATGCCAGAATTACTTGTAATATAAAGTGCTACTAAAATGATTTTAAAAAATAGTGTTTTCATTACTTTGATTGTTTTATATATTATTCGCAATACAGGATAAAAAATCACACTTTTTTAGAAAAAAAATTATAAATAATTAGAAAGAGCATTGATAAGAGTTCCCATAATTAAACTAGAAACTCCTTCTTTTAGGGATAAATGTTTTTGGTTAATAGTGTCTGAATAAGCAATCCATAAGGCTAGTAATGCAATAGAAAAAAATATTACGACAATATAGATTGGAAAATCAATAGAAATTAAACCAAACCAACTGAACACAATTTCTTCAAGTACAGTAAATCCAAATAAGGCTAAAACTGGATTAGATTTTATTGGCTTTATAATTAATAAAACACCTCCATACAAAAGAATAAAACAAAGAATTAGAGGTAATATTTGATTAAAATAGGATAAGCTGAAATAACTCTTAAAAGAATAATCAAAATATTCTTTTAAATTAATATTTATGTCTGATTGTATTAAGAAGATTATGCTAAATAGAATTGCTATAACTGAAAATACAATTCCGATAATTTTTCTAGTTGCCATATTATAGTAAGTTAGTTTACTTATTATTCGCTAACTTTTTAAAAAATCACACTTTCAGGAATTTTTATTCAATTTTTTTATTTTTTGATTATTGCAAGAAGGAGAATAAGAGTTTTGAACGAAATGTTGGAATGACAGCCAACAGGATTTTATAAGATTTGTGCGACTAAGAAATCTGAGATTTTTCGGTTGTGTAAATCGGTTAGTTGAATGTTTATCAGTTCGTTATTTAGTTTAAATGTGAGCATAAATTTTATGAGGTGTGCCTGTTGCACAACTTTGTTGATAAAGATAACAATCTAAAAGAAAAAGAGTCTTTTTATTTGTTAACTTTATTTATGCAAGACAAAAAAGAAAGAATATCGGAGTTCAACAAAGCAATGTAAGGGCTGTGCAA
>JBELHK010000101.1:0-5954 GCA_042091415.1 Polaribacter sp.
TGGCAAGTAAGTGGTATTGATGGTGGCTCTCCAAAAGGTGCTGGTTCTGGCCCTTCTGTTTGGATAGGTGCTGTAAGTAATAATTGGACAACTTCAGGAAACTGGAGATCACCTATTGGTGCACCTTCTAATACATCAGATGTTGTAATCGCTAATGATTTAAGTAACTATCCAACTATATCAAACTCTATCACTGTTAATACAATTCTTATAAAATCTGGCGCTACTTTTATTGCAAACTCTAACTTCACAGGAACAGTTACCTATGAAAGAAATTTAAGTACTACTAACTGGTATATGGTATCAAGTCCTGTATCTGGAGAAGATATGACTAGCATGAGGGCAAATAATGATTTTGCATTAGGTACTGGAGGAGGTAGAATTGGTTTTGCTCCATATAATTCAAATAGTGAATCATGGGATTATTACACAAATTCATCAACAGATGCATTAATAGATGGTAAAGCGTACACTACAAAATTATCTGAAGCTGGAAACATCTCTTTTTCAGGCACGTTAAACACTGATAACTCAGGAATTGATATTACTTTGTCAACCGAGGGAAGCAGATTTAATGCACTTGGTAATCCTTATACATCCTATATAAACAGTGCAACGTTTTTAAATAGTGAATCATCAATTTCAGATACACAAAATTTATGGTTATGGAATCAAGCTTTAGGGGCTAATGGCGCTTATGAAGTTCTAGATGCAACTGATGGATTTGTGATTGCACCTGCTCAAGGTTTCTTTGTAAAAGCAAATGTCTCAGGAGGAACATTTAATTTCGACGAGTCAAATCAAAGTCATAATAATTCTGATACCTTCCAAAAAACTTCTTCAAATCCAGTAATAAAATTATGGGTTGATAATGAAGACGGTTTAAGAAACTATAGCAGAATCAAATATTCAGAAAACGCTACAAAAAGTTTTGACGTTAGTATTGATGGCGAATTATATGAAGGACAAGGAACTTCTTTTGCTATATATTCTCATTTACTTGAAAATAATAATGGTAAAAAATACCAAGTACAATCTTTACCAAACCAAGATTTTGAAAAAATGGTTGTGCCAATTGGTATTATTGCAGAAGGAAATAAAGAAGTAACTTTTAGTACAGAAATAACAAACTTACCTACTGGATTAAAAGTTTTCATTGAAGATAGAGAACAAAATACAATTACTAGAATAGATGAAGAAAATGGTAATTACACAGTGTTTTTAGATGAATATTTAGATGGTGTAGGTCGTTTTTATCTACATACTACAAGCGCAGCTTTAAGTACAGATGACGTTATACTAGAAGGTATTAGCATATATGCTACCAATAAAAATACATTAAGAGTTTCAGGCGTTAACAGTTCTGATGCTTCTATTAAAATTTTCAATATTTTAGGTAAAAAAGTTTTAGAAAATTCTTTCACTTCTAGAGGAGTTTCGGACATTAATTTACCTAATTTAACAACTGGAGTTTATATTGTTCAATTAGCTACTGAAAAAGGAAAAGCAACTAAAAAAATAATTTTAGAATAAGTAATTAACCATCATGAAAAAACAAGGAGATAACAACCAAAACATTACTCGTAAGGAGGCGATTCAAAAAATAGGGAGTTACAGCAAATATGCTGCCTTAACAGCCTTAGGTACTTATTTGATTTTAAATCCTAAGAAAGCACAGGCACAAAGTGGAAATCCTTCAAACCCTGGATCAGGCTTTTAGTAAAAAATTCAGAGAACTGCAAAAAAGAGCTAATTTTCATTAGCTCTTTTTTTGCTAAGTATATTTTTTTCATGCCTAAGAAAAAACTACTTTTATTCCATGAAAAATGAACCGTATCTATTCAAAAATATTGAAGACAAAACCATTACTTGGTTTGGTAAAAATAATCGTTACGTAGTCGTTGAAAATATTACAGCAGACATTATAAAAAGTATTGCTAACGAAAAACCTATTGAAGATATTGTTAATGAGTTATCAGAAAAAATAGAAGCACCAAAAAACGAAATAAAAGATTTTATATTAAATTTAAAAAAACAGTTTTTTAGTAATAGCGAAAAAAAAGAGAGTATTAATAAATATGAAAAAAATAATCTCCCTTTAGAGTTTGAACATATTAATTACTATAAAGTTAATAATATCGTTTTTAAGGTTTCATATTTTAGTGAAAAAGAACTTTCTTTAATACACCCAAAGTTTAGTCATTTACAAGTTGATAAAATAAGAAATGTAAATCATCATTTTCAAGTTTTCATCAACGATAATATTGTTTTTTTATATGTAGATTCAAATTTTATTGGATCTTGGAGCCCTGAAAATGTGCATTACTTTCAAGGAAAATTTTCTATGGAACTTATTCAAAAAGTACATCAAAAAGAAGAAGATAAATGGCTAGGTATATTTCACGCTTCTGCAATTAGTAATGGCGAAAAGTCTATTTTATTTTTAGGAGATTCTGGCAATGGCAAGAGTACTTCTTTAGCATTATTACAATCACATGGATTTACTTGTTTAGCTGATGATTTTGTACCAATTGATGCTGCAAAAAGAGAGGTATATTCATTTCCAGCAGGAATTTCTATCAAAAAAAATAGTTTAAAAACGCTATTGCCAATTTATCCTGAATTAGCAACTACAGCCGAATATGATTTTAAAAGATTAAATAAAATTGTTCGGTTTTTAAAACCAAATAATTCTGATTTCACATCACATTTACCTTGTAAAGATTTAGTGTTTATAAAATACGAAAAGGACGCTGAATTGAGATTTGAAAAAATTTCAAAAATTGAGGCTTTTCAAAATTTAGTTCCAGATTCTTGGTTATCAACCATTAAAGAAAATGCTTCCATCTTTTTAGATTGGTTTTCAACCCTACATTGTTATCAACTTGTATATTCTAAAAATCAAGAAATGATTAACCAAGTAGAAAAATTATTTTCAGATGACATATAAAGAAACCGTTTTATTTATTGGGAAATGTTTAACCATAAATCAAGAAAAACAGAATAGAATTCTTATTGAAAAAGAATTACAAAAACAACAGATTGATTGGGATAATGTAGTTAAAGTAAGTACAGGTCAATTTGTTTTCCCAGCTTTATATTGCAATCTAAAAAAAGCTGATTTTTTAAAATATCTACCTGAAGATTTAGTGGAATATATGAAACATATTGCCGATCTAAATCGCGAGAGGAATGAGCAAATTATTGCGGAAGCAAAAGAAATAAATTCACTTTTATTAGAAAATAATATTACTCCAATTTTTCTAAAAGGTACTGGAAACTTATTAGAAGGTCTTTACGAAGATATTGCAGAACGTATGGTAGGAGATATTGATTTTATAGTCTCTTATACTAATTATACAAAAGCTGCAAAAATATTACTAGAACACAAGTATGAAAAAGTTTTAAAAAAAGATTATAGTTATCCTCAATTTAAACATTTTGACAGATTATTTAAAAAGGATAAAATAGCTGCCGTAGAAGTTCATAAAGAATTAACTCTCGAAGGATATCATCAAGAATTTAATTACAAAGTAATCTCTGAAAACACTATCAATATCGATGAGATAAATGTAATGAACTATCCGAATCAACTTAGTTTATCAATCATAGCATCACAAATAAATGACGATGGTCAATATTATAAAAATATTTCTTTAAGAAATGCTTATGACGTTTTTTTACTTTCTCAAAAAACAAACTCTCTAAAAGCTATTGAAAGTTATCGAATTTTGTTTGCTCCTTTAAACAATTTTCTAGCCATTTGTAAATTTGCTCTTCAATCAGACAAAATCTCTTACAAACAAAATAAAGAAGCTGGTGAAGTTATTTTATTTTTCAATAAACTTTTAGAAAATAAAAAGTTCAGAGAAAAAAATCACAAAAGATTAAAAAGAAAACTGGCTATGAAAAAAAGATTGAATTTTGTTTTTCAAGCTTTTTCTAGAAAAGAAAATAGAAGTTGGATTTATCATAGAGTTCGTGATAAAGAATGGCAAAACGAAAAGCTAATCCAATTAGGGATAAGAAAACCTAAACCAAATCTTTAACCGCATCAAAATCTAAACCTCCATAATTACCAGAACTCATTAAAATTACAGCTGAGTTCTCTAATTTTTCTTCAAATAAAAAATCTTTAAATTCTTGAGGATTGGTATAAATTTTTAAATCATCCCTTTCAAATGCTTGTGCTATTTGTTCTTTAGAAACGGTATCTAATTGTTTTATTTTAACTGCTTCAGGAGAATAAAAAACAACGGCTTTATCAGCACTTTTTAAAGCTCCTTTATACTCTGACAAAAACTCTGTATTTAAACTAGAATAAGTATGTAATTCTAAACAAGCCAAAATAGTTCTTTCTGAATATTGGGCTTTAACTGCACTTGTTGTAGCAGAAACCTTACTTGGTGAGTGTGCAAAATCTTTAAAAATTACAGTTGAATTACTCTCTGCAATCTTTTCCAATCGTTTACTAGCTCCTTTAAAACTTTCAATAGCTTCATAAAAATCGTCTTCATCAATTCCCATATGTTGACAAATCCATTTTGCACCGGCTAAATTTTGTAGGTTATGTTCTCCAAAAATTTCTAGAGGTAAATCTCCTTCTTCAGTTTCAAGAAAAGTAACTCCATTTTTAATAAAATAGTTTGGAGTAACATAAGGATATTTTTTGATATGATTTTCTGAACTTTCAACAACATCTTTTACATTTTCATCCTCTTCATTATATACCATCATACCTCCATTAACCATGGAATCTGTAAAAATTTCAAACTGATTTTTATAATTATCAAAAGTTGGAAAAACATTTATATGATCCCATGCAATTCCGCTCAACAAGGCAATATTGGGTTTATATAAATGAAATTTAGGGCGTCTATCAATAGGAGAGCTTAAATATTCATCCCCTTCTAAAACAATAAATTCATTTTCTTCGGTTAAATGAACCATGGTTTCAAAACCTTCTAATTGTGCACCTACCATATAATCAACCTCTCTTTCATGATAATTTAACACGTGCAATATCATTGAAGTAATTGTTGTTTTTCCATGAGAACCACCGATAACTACTCTAGTTTTATTTTTAGATTGCTCATATAAAAACTCTGGATAAGAATATATTTTTAATCCTAATTCTTGTGCTCTAAGCAATTCTGGATTATCAATTTTGGCATGCATTCCTAAAATAATAGCATCTATTTCTTCAGAAATTTTATTTGGAAACCAACCAAATTTACTTGGTAATAATCCGTACTTTTTTAAACGAGACATAGAAGGATCGTGAATCGCATCATCACTTCCAGAAACTTGATATCCTTTTTGATGTAAAGCAATTGCCAAATTATGCATTGCACTCCCTCCTATTGCTATAAAATGAATTTTCATAAATCAAAATAAAAAAGTAAAAATACAAAAGCTTCTAAGTAATTTTAAATATGTTTCAAATTAAATTATTGAATTATTTAAAAATATGAATTACTTCAAAGAAATTATGTTAACTTTAATCTAACTTAAAATTACATAATTATGAGAAAAATAGTATTATCACTTTGTTTTGTTATAATTTCATTGTTTTCTATGAATGCACAAGATATTTCTAAAAATGCAATAGGATTACGTTTTGGAGGAGGAAATGGAATTGGAGGTGAAATTTCATACCAAAAAGCTCTAGTTGAGAATAGAAGATTAGAAATTAATCTTGGTTTAGCTCATGAATTTTCTGATTTTAAAGCAGTGGGTTTGTACGAATGGGTTTGGAATTTAGAAGACAAATTTAATTGGTATGCTGGTGCTGGTGCTGGATTAGTTTCTGAGGATGAAATTGGTATTTTTGCTTCTGGAGTTGTCGGTATTGAATATAATTTTGATATTCCCCTATTACTTTCGCTTGATTACCGACCTGAAATTGGCATTGCAGGCGGTCAAAGTGGTTTAAGTTCTGACGTTGCTTTATC
>JBELHK010000102.1:0-5749 GCA_042091415.1 Polaribacter sp.
TACAAAACCCCTGCTGAGAAAGAAATAGAATTAAGAATTAAAAAGTATAAAAAAACCGCTTAACAACTTATACCAAATTTATTAGGTAGTCCATTTCTTGTGTTTAAAAATTTTGCCATTTATAGTATATATATTAAATATTGTATTTCTTTAATTTCACTAAAGTCTTTGTAAATTTAAATCTATCATACCTTTAATTAAAATAAGGAAAGTGAGAATCAATTTAAATATTTCAAGAATCAAATGTATTCCTTTTTAATATTAATTAAAAGAAAAGATCAATACAATTATTGTTAAAAAGTAACCTAACCATTGACAATTAAAAGGCTTATCAACTCCTATATAATTAATAATACTCCTTAACATATTAATATGCACGATTAAAAAATACTTGATCCTTATGTAGTTTGTATTTCAATAATTGTTTTTTTTAAGAGTTTTGAACTTCACGTTCACCAGCATGTATAGGTGTGTCTAAAGGAGTTAAAGGTGCTTTTTTTTGGTTAATACCTGCAGCACCTATCTATTGGTACAAGTGCTTGTTTTGGTAGATAGAGTATTTGAAATTCTCAAACATGAGTGTATTAGTGTTTTTTAATAGTCTCGACAAGGCAATTGACTGATTTTAAATAGGTAAACTCCCAGCACCTTCGGTTTTATTTTCCTTTTAAAAAAATGGAAAGCTCAATTACATACTTTTCTAATTCATTTCTATGTTCTTGGGGATAAATCATAACAATTTTAGAATAATACTTTTCACCTAAATATCCTTTTAAATAAAATATACGTCCAGAAATCTTACCAATACCACTGATTACAAACCAATATTCATCATCCCACTAGTTGGACTTTCAGGAGAATATAATATATCAAAACTACATAAAAAAACTAAAACTCCCGAAAAACCAATTGTACCTCTCAAAAAAGTGCCAAATAATACAAATCACCTTTGTATATTTGAACAAAAATTGCAACAATCCCCATTCAAATTAATATTCAATGAATCAATCCGTACATAATAAATTAGTATCCTTTATTTGGTCTATTGCAGACGACTGTTTAAGAGATGTTTAAGCATGGAGGAAGCAGCGATTACACATACAAATAAAACCTCAGTTACTGTAGTAAGTTGTACGGTTAAACAATTACTTTCAGGTGATATCTCAGAAAACATCAGTAGTGGTCAATTAAAAATACCGGAATATCAACGCCCTTATGTTTGGAAAAAAAAGCAAATGAACAAGTTGGTTTCAGACTATAACAACTTTCATGAAAAGTATGATCGCGAACTTCCTTTATATTATTTAGGAAGTATCATTTTGCATAAAGAAAACAATATTTTAAATATTATAGATGGGCAACAACGTATAACAACATTAGCTTTGTTAGATTATTATGTTAATAATATTGAGCATAATATTGAATATAGTTCTCCTAAAAGCATAAGTCAGATTAAAGAAAACCACTTATTATTAAGAGAAAAAGAGGTTGTTTTAAATACTCTAGATTTAGAGCATTTAAATGTAACAATAGTAATTACTGACAGTGAAGATGATGCGTATACTTTTTTTGAAACGCAAAATACAGGAGGTAAAAGATTGTCGGGTGCAGATATTGTAAAAGCTCATCATTTACGCGCTGTAAAAGAACAAGGTGCCATTGCTAACAAAGCAAAACAATGGGAAAGTAAAAATATAACTTCAATAAATGAGGTTATTGGTTTGTTATCTAAAGCTAGGTGTTGGAATTTTTTAAATTGGAAATCTTATCCTTCATTTAGATACAAACAAGACATTAAAAATGTTATTGTAGAAGATTTTACAGAAAACACGCAAAATAATGAACATCCTATTTCATTTCACCAAACTGAAGTAAAACAAAATGATTTTGAAATATCATCTCATAATAGCAGCCATTTAAAGGCATTAAGACAGCCTTTGTACAATGGGGCTCATTTTATAGATTACTTATCTGAGTATGTAGATGTATACGAGAAAATATTTTTATTAGAAAACGATTATCGAGTAGATGAGCGTTTTTATAAGTTTAAGAGAACATTAATAAATGGAGCTAATGGAACGGTGTTTTTAAAAGAATTATTTCAATTAGTAGTTGTAGCCTATGTGAGCAAATTTGGTTTTAAAAACATTTACGAGTTTTCATTATGGGCTTTCCGTTGCGTATATTCAATACGAGTAATTAAAAGAAGAACTGTTAGAGAAGATAGTATTGAGAAATTTGTAAGAGAAGAATTTATATTAGATAAAATATTTGGTTGTTTTACTCATCAAGAAGTTGTGAATCAGCTAAAACAATATAGCTATAGCTTTAATACTGAAAACTGTGAAGCGAATAGGGTAAAAGGGAGATATATTATAAGTTTAGGGAATTACTTTACAGCGTTTTCTAAGAATATGGTGGTAAGTAATTTTGATAACGAATTAAAAGAAGCAATTAATGATAGATTCTAATAAATTTCAAACTAGTGTTATTAGTTTATCAGCAGTAAAGAAATTTCTGTTTTGCATACCAACCTACCAAAGACCTTATGTATGGGAGGAGGAACAAATAAGCAAACTACTATCTGACTGTTTAAACTCTTTTAAACAAGAACCAGAAAAACCATACTATTTAGGTACTATTTTAACAAATACGGATGCTTTTAATTCAGAACTTATTGATGGGCAACAACGGTTTACAACATTATGGTTATTGGCTTTCAGTTTTAATTATCTGCGTGAAGAAAGTGAACTGTGCGATTTTTTAAAATTTGAAGACAAACTGCGTTTAGATTTTGAAATACGAATAGAAATTAAAGAGTATTTTGAACTATTATTAAAGCATCCTAATGAAGCTTTAAATAAGTATTCAGAAAAAGAGATAAAAGAAAAACCTTATTTAAAAAATATAGTTGAAGCAATAACCATAATAAAAGGGATATTAGAGCAAATAAAAAAAGAAGTTGATTTAGCTCTATTTGGAAATTATATCTATAATAAAGTTTTGTTGGTAAACAATACAACTCCCAAAAAAATAGATTTAAATAAGCTATTTGCAACTATTAATAATTCTGGAGTTCAGTTAGAACAAACGGATATTGTAAAAGCAAACCTCTTAAAAAAAATCACAAGTCAAAAGGTATTGTTTAGTAAAATATGGGAATCTTGTGAAAACATGAATGACTATTTTGAGCGTAATATTCGTAAAACATTTAATACTTCTGATTGGAGGAAATTAAATAAGAAAGATTTTTTAGAGTATAATGAAGCTAATTTCTCTTTTGAAAATAAAAGTGAAAGCAAAATACTCTCAAAAGGATATACTATTTCTCAAATTACAAAAGATGAAGTAGAAGACTTTGATGACTTCAAACCTTCTGACGAAGAAAAAAAGTCTAATGAGATTAATTGTAGATCCATAATCAATTTTGGTCAATTATTATTACATACTTTTAGGATTTACCTTTACATAAAGGAGAAAAAAGATTTTGAAGGAACGTTTCATGTAAACCGTTTAATTGAAGTTTTTAAATATTTTGAAGACAGTTCTGAAGTTGAAGTGAAAGAGTATATAAAACTTTTATGGAAAGTAAGAGCAGTTTTTGATTTTTACATTATTAAATGGATAACAGATTTAGACTCTAAAGAAGAACATTTAGAACTTACTTCTTTGCAGAAACATGATAAAAGAGAAGGCTATTCTTATTTTGGTAGAAATGTAATAGGAAATTCTGATGAGTTAATGTTACAGTCTGTTTTATATTTCACAGGAGATTATTTGCGTCAATTTTGGTTAACACCGTATTTATACCATCTAATAAATAATAAAGAGCCTGATTTAGAATATCTAGAAATATTAGATAATGCTTTATCTTTATCAATGATAACAGACAAGGAAACTAGTTTTCTGTCGTTAAATAAAGACTACAGAATAGAGAAATTATTTAATTTTAATAATTATTTACAAGATTTTCACGGTACGTCTTTTAAGCATTATTGGTTTCAAAAAGTAGAATATCTAATTTGGAAAGAACTAAAAATCAAAACTGATTGGGAAAACGGCTTAGAAAACAAGTATAAGAATTTTAGAATAACATCAAAAAATTCTGTTGAACACATTTACCCTCAAAACCCAGAATTTCAAGATAAATTAGATAAGAAATTTTTAGATAATTTTGGTAATTTAGTATTGTTGAGTGTAAGTCAAAATTCGGAATATAGCAGAAAATCAGTTGACGAAAAAAAGGCGGCTTTTTTCAATAAACCATCTTTTGATTCTTTAAAATCATTTTTATTTTTTACAAGTTATGAAACCGAATGTAGAGAAGATTCAATAGTAAAACACAGAAAAGACGTCATAGAGAAAATTATAGTACACTACAATAAATACTAGATTCAAAACACAAATAAACAAACCAATTTGATAGTTTTTACACTAGTAATACATATATTTAGTTTAAAATTGTGTTGCGAAGGTTTAAATGAATAGCTTTAATTAAATAGGAAATATATGGAAGAGACTCTTATAGAAAGATTTGTGTTTTTTGCGATTATAAGCTTTCTGATAGTAGTTTTAGTCAAATACAAATTCAGAGATTACAATAAAAAAAGAAAACAAAAAAAGAGATTTGCAAGAGGGGTATATTTAGAAGATAAAGCACGCTATTTTTTAAAAAGCAAAGGGTATTCGATTATTGGTGAACAGGAGATTCATATCCATAAATTTAAAGTAAATGATGAAATTGTTGAGTCAAAATTAATATTAGATTATGTAGTTGAAAAAAACAGCAAAAAATATATTGTTGAGGTAAAGTCCGGGAAGTCTGCTATAAGCCTAAAAGATAAAAACTCAAGACGTCAATTGTTAGAATATGATTTTGTCATAGAAAATGATGGTATATTTTTATTAGATATGGAAAATAAAAAAATGCAACTCGTGGAATTCTATAGTAAGGCCGAAAGCAATGATGCCAGCTTATATAAGGTTTTATTAATATTTGTTGCTGTTGGTTTATTTATGCCGTTTTGGAAAGTAAAAATACTTATGGGTATAATTCTTATTTTATTTTGGAAATACCCATCCAAAACAAAACTAATTGTAAAATCATTTAAGTGATCTCCTTCAATATTATGTATTACTTAAAAGTAGATAATCCGAGGTGTTTTATTCATTTCGATATGCTCATTTGGTTTTATATCACCAAGTGAACATGGGGTTTAAAATTATTATAATCCTCTCTCCAAAGATTAAATTTGTCTTTCGCGTCTTCCATTGATAAGAACCAATTAACATTTAAGCTTTCATCTCTGAAAGAACCATTTAAACTTTCTTTAACTCTATTATACTTTAGAGGTAACAATCAATACAACTTAATTTTACTTAATATATGTGTCAAATTAAATAAATAGTCAAAAATCCCAATCGGTAGATAGGTTCATGTGTACTAAAGTTTGTGATATTTAATTTTGGAACTACATAGGGTAATAATTTAGTAATGTATTCCAATCTTTTCTCAGTTTCCAATTCATTGAGTAAAGGTTCTGTATTTTCTATTTCATTGTAGACAATGTTTTTTAACAATGTTCTTGTTTCTTTGGTCAGTCTAATGGGATTTCCTTTTTTCTCCATCCAAACTTTTCCATGTGGTTTTGGCCTTGCATAGAAGAGGCATCATAGTTTTATTTATTAGATTACTTCCCAATACAGAAATTCGCAAAGATATTTCCTAGCAAGTCATCAGTGGTCACTT
>JBELHK010000103.1:0-5669 GCA_042091415.1 Polaribacter sp.
GCTCTTTTCCAAAGTGCAAAATCTTGTGGATTTTTCTTATCACTTTGACCATCTAAAGTTCTAGTATTATGTATAAGATCTTCTAATTTTCGCCTACTTAACTTTCCGTACTCTTCTGCTTCATCAAATTTATGTACATCAAAATATACAGAACCGTTAACAACGTAGGCAAAACCATTATCTATAATATTTTGTACAAGATCAATTTGTTCAATAATATGACCTGTTGCCGTTGGTTCTATACTTGGAGGAAGAAAATTAAGAGAACTCAAAACATTATGAAAGTCAACTGTATATTTCTGAACAACCTCCATAGGTTCTATTTGTTCTAATCGTGCTTTTTTTGTTATTTTATCTTCTCCAACATCTGCATCATTTTCTAAATGCCCAGCATCTGTAATATTACGAACATAACGAACTTTATAACCTAAATGACGGAAATAACGAAAAACTACATCAAAAAACATAAAAGTTCTCACGTTTCCTAAATGTACATTACTATAGACTGTAGGTCCGCAAACATACATTCCAACATAACCTTCTATTATTGGTGTAAAATCCTCTTTTTGCTTGCTTAGAGAATTGTATATTTTCAATGTATTTTCTTTGTAAAGTTCCATTTAAAAAGTGACTAATTTAAGTTGATAAAGATAGGTACTTTATAGTAAATACAGAAATCGAAAATGTTAGATTTATTTAAAAAAAATCAATAAATATGATATCTTTTTCAATCCATTTCTGAGATTTTATATAAATTCTTGTTTTATTTTTTATTTGGGTTACTATTCGAATGGTATTTTATTTCTAAATTTACATAATTAGTATTTACAATAAGCTAAATATCAAATCACTTGAAGGAAGAAGACAGTGTTTTAAAACAAAAAACAACTAACAGACAAAGTGCTGAAAGAATAAAAATAAATAGAGCTAAAAAAAGTTCTGTAAACGAATATGTAACTAAAATTATAGAAGGTAATATTACTTTTTTAAGTAGAGCTATTACTTTAGTTGAAAGCACAAATGTAAATCATCAAAAAAAAGCGAATAAAATTTTAGAGGCTTGCTTACCTTATGCAAATAACTCGATAAGAGTAGGTATTACTGGAGTACCAGGTGTTGGAAAAAGTACATTTATCGAAGCTTTTGGAAAACACTTAACATCAAAAGGCAAAAAAGTGGCGGTTCTTGCTGTAGACCCAAGTAGCTCTTTAAATAAAGGATCTATTTTAGGTGATAAAACTAGAATGGAAGAATTAGTTACAGATAAAAATGCTTTTATTAGGCCTTCTCCTTCAGGTACTTCTTTAGGGGGAGTTGCTCAAAAAACTAGAGAGAGTATTATACTTTGCGAAGCAGCAGGATTTGATACTATTTTGATTGAAACCGTGGGTGTTGGTCAATCAGAAACGTTAGTACATTCTATGGTTGATTTCTTTTTACTTTTAAAATTAGCTGGCGCAGGTGATGAATTACAAGGTATAAAAAGAGGTATAATTGAAATGGCTGATGCGATTGTTATTAATAAAGCTGATGGTGATAATGTAAAAAATGCCAAAATAGCTAAAGTTGAATTTAATAGAGCTCTGCATTTATACCCATTAAAAGAAAACAATTGGCAACCCAAAGTATTAACTTCAAGCGCTTTAAAAAAATCTGGAATTGAAGAAATATATAAAATGATTCAACAATATTTTGAATTAACTAAAGAGAATAACTACTTTTTAGAAAAAAGAAATGAACAAAATAAATATTGGTTACTTTCTACCATTGAAGAAAATTTAAAAACCAATTTTTACAATAATCCAAAGATTAAATTAGCTTTACAAAAAGAAATTCAGGAGCTAAAAAATGGAAAAACAACTCCCTTTAGTGCTGCAAATAGACTTCTTAATTTATAAAGTAAAATTTTATATTAATATTAATATTTTATAAAAACTGAGTTTGTAATTTTATATTTATGAAATATATAGAATTACTTATTTTATCTTTATTAATATCATCCACAGCAATTTGTTCACAAAATAAAGACGATTTCTATACTTATAAAAAAGGAGATGAAAACGGAATCGGAAAATGGTTTATGGGGCGTGAAATTGCATATGTTATGGGATATCAAGGTATTGAATGGCTCGAACGTTCTTCTAGAGAAAAAGAAGAAAATACAAGTAAACTCATAAAAAATATGAGAATTAAATCTACAGATATCATTGCTGATATTGGAGCTGGTTCAGGTTATCATGCTTTTAAAATGGCTTCTTTAAATTCTAAAGGAAAGGTTTATACGGTAGATATTCAAGCAGAAATGCTTTATGCTATTCAACAAAATAAATTGTATAAAAAATACAACAATATTGAATTGATTTTAGGCGATGAACAAACTACCAATCTTCCAAAAAATACTTTTGATAAAATATTAATGGTTGATGTTTATCATGAGTTCAGCTATCCTAAAGAAATGCTTATTTCTATTAAAAATGCTTTAAAGGAAGATGGAGAATTATTTTTGATTGAATATAGACTAGAAGATGAATCAATACCTATTAAAAAAGTTCATAAAATGAGCGAAAATCAAGCTGTAAAAGAATTGAAATCTGTAGGATTAAAGTTTAAAAAGAATATTAAAAATCTACCTATTCAACACTGCTTGATTTTTACGAAATAAAAAATCTCAAGAGTTATCTTGAGATTTTATTTATAGCAAATTATAAAATTATTTTACTGTTTTAATAGAACATCCGATTGCTCTAGTTTCAGTAATAGATGGTGTTTTACCTGCCAATAGTTCACCAACAACATTTTCAACATATTTTACTTTAACAGCATCAGGATTTCTAGAACTATCATCTATAGCCCCAATGTATTCAACTTTCATTGTTGGCTTACTAACAATATAGACATGAGGTGTTCTTGTAGCTCCAAACTTAGGATATACTTTTTGACCTTCATCAAATAAATATGGGAATGTAAATCCTTTTTCTTTTGCTCTAACTTTCATTTCAGAAAAACCATCGCCTTTAGATGCTTTTGGGTCATTGGGGTTTATAGCTATTACAGGATATCCCAAATCTTTATATTTTTTATCTAAAGCGATAATTCTATCTTCATTTGCAACAGAATAAGGACACATATTACAGGTAAAAATAATTATAAAGCCTTTTGCTTCTTCATAATCTGATAAAGAAACCATTTTATCATCGATGTTTTTTAAAGAAAAATCTTCAATGGTATCTCCTACATTGTACCCTTTATCGAAGCTTGTTGTAAATGCTGCAGAAACAATTAGCACTGTAAATAATAGTAAAACTGATTTTATTTTTTTCATAATATAATTAATTTAAAAAGGTTTTTAATTCATTTTCTAGCGTTTCAAAATCGAAAGATTGCTCATAAAACTTTCTTTTATTTCTATTGTAGATTAAAGTTGCAGGTAAAGCGCCACTCCAACTTTCATCAATTGCGGCAATCCAGACATTTTCATTCACATCATCCAATAAAACAACTTCAGATTTTAATTGTTTTCTATTTATAAATGGAATTAGTTTTTTTTCAACTTGTTTAGGAAAATCTAGGCTTACTAATAAGACTTCGACATTTTTAGCATTGTATTCTTGCTTAATTTTTTCAAAATATGGCAATTCTTTTACACAAGGAGCACACCAAGTTGCCCAAAAATTAACTACATAAGTTTTATTATCTTGTTTTTCTAGAAAAGGCTTTAATTCATTATAATTTAAAGACTTAACTTTTGTGATTTTCGTAAAACTATCCTGGTTCGTTTGTTTCTGAACTTTTTTGTCACATGCAGAAATTATTATTAGCATGAATATAATTAAATGGAAGTTTTTAATCATTTTATAAAAGTATTTATCATAGTATAATATCAGAAATAATTAACTGATTCTTAACAAAAAGAAAGATTATGTAAAAGTAGTTAATCGAAAATATCATTTAAAACCTTAGCTAAACGGATACCCCCTATTTGTAATTGTTTTCTTGCAATATTTAAATATAAATACGAATATTTATATCTAAGATTTTCACCAACTTCAACGGAATTGTACACTTCTTTTGAAAGTGTATGAACCTCATTTACCCAATCTACTACACTGCCTTTTTCAATTAATTTGACCGCTTCTTTACTTAAATATTCAGCATTATTAGCTAAATCTGAATAACTCATATCATATGATTCAATCATATTATCATCCCAAACTCTATGTAAATTTGTACCTTTTCCAAACCATTTAAGTCGAATTGTGTTTCCTCCTTTATCTTCTTTTCTACCAACATGCATAGGTTGATGTAAATCTCCTATAAAATGAACCAACATTTTTAAATGAAATGCCTTATCATCAGCAGTACTATTTTTGTCTTTTAAAACACTAATACATTCACTTATTCCAGTAACTAAATCTCCTTTAGGGTTTTTCTCAGATTGCTCATAAGTTTCGTTTAAATCCATATTTACATAATGCCAACTATAGTATTTATTGAAAGATTTATCAGATTTAATCTCGTCTGCATAAGTAGATACAAAGGCTAAGCTTTGCCCTTTTAAAAGTTTGTCAATTTCTTTTTTTGTTCTTTTTGTTAAATAAGTTTCAGCAATTTCACCTGTAACTCTATGTCCATTTTTACCCCAATAAGAAGACTCTTCATTTGTTTCATTAAAAAAAATAAAAAATGGTAGAAAGAGAATTAATTTAAAGTTCATAATATTTGAATAATCAGTTTGATTTTACAAAAATAGAAAATTATTAAGTTAACATTTTGGTAAAATCATAATTTATAGCATATATTTGTGATATCATTTTAATATCATAATAATTTAAAAATATGAAAAACGAAAAAACTATTAAACCTGCAAATGGTTATTTAATGTTATTAATAGTGTTAATTCTTTTTTTTGGAGGGATAACAATGTCAATTATAAAAGAAACTGGAATTTACATTCCCTTAATACTAATAGGGTTTATAGGATTTTTTGGTTTCATTTTGGTTAATCCTAATACTTCAAAAGTAATTTTACTTTTTGGTAAATATATTGGAACTATAAAAACAAACGGTTTGTATTGGGCAAATCCATTTTTCACCAAAAAGAAAATATCTTTAAGAGCTAGCAATTTTGATAGCGAAAGATTAAAAGTAAATGATAAATTAGGAAATCCTGTAATGATCTCTACAATTCTTGTTTGGAGAGTTACCAATACTTATAAAGCTGCTTTTGATGTTGATAATTACGAAAACTTTGTTCGTGTACAAACCGATGCTGCTGTTCGTAAATTAGCAAGTATGTATCCTTATGATAATTTTGCTGATGAAGGGCATGAAGAAGATATTACTTTACGTTCTAGTGTAAATGAAGTTTCTGAAGCATTAGAAAAAGAATTAGAAGAACGCTTAGCTATTGCAGGTATTGAAGTTTTAGAAGCTAGAATTGGATATTTAGCATATGCACAAGAAATTGCAAGTGCTATGTTAAAAAGGCAACAAGCTACGGCAATAGTTGCAGCAAGACATAAAATTGTTCAAGGAGCTGTAGATATGGTAGATATGGCTTTAGAAGAATTAAATAAAAAAGATATTGTTGAGTTAGATGAAGAGCGTAAAGCTGCAATGGTAAGTAATTTATTAGTAATTTTATGTGGAGACAAAGAAGCTTCTCCTGT
>JBELHK010000104.1:0-2953 GCA_042091415.1 Polaribacter sp.
ATTACCTTTATCCACATCTATCAAAACATAAGAACAAATAACTATGCACGTTGCAATTGCAGGTAATATTGGGGCAGGTAAAACAACTTTAACCAAGCTTTTAGCGAAACACTACATGTGGAAACCACACTTTGAATCTGTTGATGAAAATCCTTACCTAGATGATTTTTATTCAGAAATGGAACGTTGGTCTTTCAACTTACAAGTATATTTTTTAAACAGTAGATTCCGTCAAATTTTAGAATTAAGAGAAACTGGTCAAAATATCATACAAGACAGAACTATTTATGAAGATGCGCACATATTTGCACCAAATCTTCATGCAATGGGTTTAATGACAAATAGAGACTACAGTAATTATAGCTCTCTTTTTGAATTGATGGAAAACCTAGTTTTACCTCCGGATCTATTAATTTATTTAAGAGCAGATATTTCTACTTTAGTAGGCCAAATTCATAAAAGAGGAAGAGATTACGAAAACTCAATTTCTATTGATTATTTAAGTAGATTAAATGAACGTTATGAAGCTTGGATTTCTAAATACACAAAAGGAAAACTATTAATAATTGATGTAGATAATTTAGATTTTGTAAAAAATCAAGAAGATCTTGGTTATATTATAGACAGAATAGATTCTCAAATCAATGGATTGTTTTAAACTTAAAAAAATACCTTTTTGAAATTTAAAGAGACCGCAAATGCGGTCTCTTTTGTTTGTGATGTTCATCACACATTATAGAAAGCCCCCCAACTTTCTATGAAATTGTATTTGTTGGTTGATTGAAAAAATATTAAAAACTAAAAAGAGGAGGGAATTATTAATTTATCCTAATACAAAAATATATTTTAAATATTAAATTTAAACCCACAGTAAAATTACATCTAAAAAAAAAATACTTATTTTAAAAACTTAAAAAAATGCTAAAAAAAGTATATTGTATTATTTTCTAAAATTTTTGTAACATAAAACTAAAAACTAACGTATAATAAAGTAGAGCATAAGTATTAATCCTTAAAAAATGCAAATTAATTAGATGAGACAGCTTAAAATTACAAAGCAGGTTACTAACAGAGAAACTGCATCTTTAGACAAATATTTACAAGAAATTGGTAAAGTAGACTTAATTACTGCTGATGAAGAAGTAGAATTAGCGCAGTTGATTAAAGCAGGAGATCAAAGAGCACTAGAAAAATTAACAAAAGCCAACTTAAGATTTGTTGTTTCAGTTGCAAAGCAATATCAAAACCAAGGATTGACTTTACCTGATTTAATTAATGAAGGGAATTTAGGATTAATTAAAGCTGCAAAACGTTTTGATGAAACTAGAGGTTTTAAGTTTATATCTTATGCTGTTTGGTGGATTCGTCAATCAATATTACAAGCTTTAGCTGAGCAATCTAGAATTGTACGTTTACCATTAAACAAAATCGGATCTATCAATAAAATTAACAAAATGTATGCTTTCTTAGAGCAAGAAAACGAGCGCCCACCAAGTGCTGAAGAAATCGCTAAGAAATTAGACATGACTGTTAATGATGTTAAAGAATCAATGAAAAACTCGGGTCGTCATGTTTCTATGGATGCTCCTTTAATTGAAGGTGAAGACTCCAATTTATATGATGTTTTAAACTCTGGAGAATCTCCAAACCCTGATAGAACTTTATTACATGAATCTTTAAGGATAGAAATTAACAGAGCTCTAGAGACATTAACACCAAGAGAAGCAGACGTTGTTAAGTTATATTTTGGTTTAGGAGAGCATCAACCTATGACCTTAGAAGAAATTGGTGAAACATTCGATTTAACAAGAGAGCGTGTTCGTCAAATCAAAGAAAAAGCCATTCGTAGATTAAAACATACTTCTAGAAGTAAAATTTTAATGACATATTTAGGATAATTAAATTCTAAAAAACTTTTAAAAACTCTCGGAATAATTTCGAGAGTTTTTTGTTTTATATAACTATTTTTGCTTAAAAATAACACAACTTCATACAAATGAGTAATTTAATAGCACCTTCAATTTTAGCAGCAGATTTTGCTAACTTACAAAGAGACATCGAAATGGTTAATAATAGTGAGGCAGATTGGTTTCACATAGATATTATGGATGGTGTTTTTGTACCAAATATTTCTTTTGGAATGCCTGTTTTAAAAGCAATATCAAAACATGCTAAAAAAACAATAGATGTACATTTAATGATTGTAGATCCTGATAGATATATTACAACTTTTGCAGATTTAGGTGCAGATATTTTAACCGTTCATTATGAAGCTTGTACTCATTTACATAGAACTATACAAGCCATTAAAGCCACTGGAATGAAAGCAGGAGTTGCTTTAAATCCTCATACACCAATTTCAGTTTTAGAAGATATCATAAACGATTTAGATTTGGTTTGTTTGATGAGTGTAAACCCAGGATTTGGAGGACAATCGTTTATCGAAAATACCTACAAAAAAGTAAGTCAGTTAAAAAATTTAATTGAATATTCTGAATCTTCTTGTCAAATTGAAATTGATGGAGGTGTAACTAGTAAAAATGCAAATGATTTAATCGAAGCTGGAGCTAATGTTCTTGTGGCAGGAAGTTTTGTATTTAAAAGTGATGACCCAACAAATACAATTGCAGATTTAAAAAATATTGTCGGGTAATTTTTTGATATTTCTTAAAAAAAGAAAGATTATGTAAAATCTAAATATGAAAAAATCTGAATATAAAATAAATATTATTGGAGCTGGTATCAGTGGTTTAATTGCTGCTCAAATACTAGAAAATTTTGGTTATCAACCAACTATTATTGAAGCTTCAGATAGAGTTGGTGGACGAGTAAAGTCAGATAAAATTGGAAATTACACTTTAGATCATGGTTTTCAAGTACTATTGAGTTCTTACCCAGCAGCAAAAAAGTATTTAGATTTTTCGAAATTAGATTTACAAACTTTATTGCCAGG
>JBELHK010000104.1:3053-4231 GCA_042091415.1 Polaribacter sp.
AATAAAATTATTCTTGAGAATTCAAAAGAAATAAAAAGTCATATTACCATAGTAGCAACTGAGGCAAGTTCTTTAATATCGAATTTAAAAAATCAAGAAATAGATTGGAAAAGTTGCGACACTCTTTATTTTGAAACAAAACAAAGAGAAATAAAAAAACCTTTAATTGGTCTAATTTCTAATAAAAATAGATTGATTAATAATATTTTTTATCCTACTTCAATTAAGAATAATAATACAGGTAAACACGAATTACTTTCTGTAACTGTTGTAAAAAAACATAATTTAAAAGAAAAAGAACTTGTAGCGCAAGTAAAAGATGAGCTTCAAAAATTTTGCGGAATTACAGACTGTAAATTTTTAAAACACTATGCTATCAAAAAAGCCTTGCCAAAATTATCTAACTTAGAATATGAACTTTCTAGTTCTGAAACAAAACTAAAATCTACAATTTTTCTTGCTGGCGATCAGCTTTTAAATGGTTCTCTAAACGCTGCAATGATTTCAGGAGAAAGAGCCGCAATGGGCGTAATTCAAAATTTAGAAGATGGTTTAATAGTTGATGAATTAACTTCTGAATATTCTTAATTAAAGAATATTCAAAAAATATAGGAAATATTGCTCATTTTTAAAATAAACTTAACTCTTAAGTAATAATTAAGTTTTAAAAAAGATTAAATCATTACATTTATAGTAGCAAATATGCTATTAAGTTTGTGTATGTCAATTTTAAAACCAATTATTTATTTCTCTTTATTTAAGCATCCTTTAACAGAAGAAGAAATATTTTTATTTTCAGATATTACAGACAAAAAAATATTTTTAATTGAATTAAATAAGTTAGTTAAATCAGGTATTGTAATTAAAGTTGACGATTTCTTTATTGTTGATAAAAACTATGAACATATAAAAAGAAGAATTCGCGGTAACTTTGAAGCAGAAAAAGTAATGCCAAAAGTAAAAAAAGTAGCTAAATTTATTTCAAAATTTCCTTTTATTAAGGGCATTGCTGTTTCAGGTTCATTATCCAAAGGATATTATGATGATAAAAGCGATTTTGATTTTTTTGTAATAACAAAAACAAAACGAGTCTGGATTTCAAGAATGCTACTAGCAGTTTACAAAAGACTTTTTTTAAATAATTCGCATAAAGAATTTTGTATAAATTATTTTATTAG
>JBELHK010000104.1:4331-5473 GCA_042091415.1 Polaribacter sp.
CCCTTTCCTCCTTTAGGAACAATCTATGCCGCTTCTTATCTAAGAGAAAATGATTATAAAGTTTCTCTTTTCGACACAAATTTTGTTGATAATGTAAATGGACTAGAATCTTTTTTAAAAAAAGAAAAACCATCAATTTTTGTAATCTATGATGATGGGTTTAACTATCTCACAAAAATGTGTCTTACCAATATGAGAGAAGCTGCATTTGAGATGATTAAGATTGCTAAAAGTTTAAATTTACCGGTAATATGTTCAAGTTCTGATGCTACTGATCATTTTGAAAAATATTTAGAAAAGGGAGCTGATATTGTTATAAAAGGCGAAGGAGAACTTACTTTATTAGAAACTGTAAAAGCTCTAGAAAATAAAAATAATATTTCTGAAATAGACGGAATCATCTATAAAGAAAATGATAATTTTATAAAAAACAAACCAAGAAGTGTATTAAAAGAATTAGATAAATTACCGCTTCCTGCATGGGATTTAATCGATATAAAAAAATACCAATCTATCTGGGGGAAAAGTAAACAAGAATTTACTTTAAACCTTGCAACTACAAGAGGCTGCCCATTTAAATGTAATTGGTGCGCAAAACCTATATACGGTAATCGATACAATTCACACTCCCCCAAATATATCGTATCAGAAATTAAATATTTAAAAGAAAAATTTAATGTTAGTCGTTTTTGGATGTGTGATGATATTTTTGGATTAAAACCAAAATGGGTTCAAGAATTCAACAAAGAGCTAAAGAAAGAAAATTTAAATATTTCATATTATATTCAAAGCAGAGCAGATCTTTTAGTAAAAGAAGATACTATAGATGCTCTCGCTGAAAGTGGTTTAGAAGAAGTATGGATTGGTGCAGAAAGTGGCTCTCAAAAAATTTTAGATGCTATGGATAAAGGCACAACTTTAGATCAAATCTATACATCTACAAGATTATTAAAAGAAAAAAATATACGAATAGCATTCTTTATTCAATTTGGATACTTAACAGAAAATAAAGAAGACATAAAAAAAACAATTAATATGATTCAAGAACTTGTTCCAGATAATATTGGTGTTTCTGTATCATATCCTTTACCAGGAACAAAATTTTATGAAAAAGTTAAAGACGATTTAAAATTAAAAGCTAA
>JBELHK010000105.1:0-5406 GCA_042091415.1 Polaribacter sp.
GATCAAGAAAAGCCTGCATGCGTTGCGGAGTTTTTAGCAGCTCTATTTGAATGAAATAATTAATCTTTTCAAGAATTATTAATAAAAGGCTTTTATTAATTGCTAAATAGTTATTCTGCAATTGTAATAACTGCTGCTTTAAATAAATTTGCTTTTGTATTAAAGAATTGATTTTCTAACTCTATTGCTTTTAGTTTGCTTTCTATAAGTTTTGATTCTCTAAAATTGACTAAAAACAATGAACTTTCGCCTAGAAAAAATTTTCTTTCTTCAGCTTTTAATAGAGTATTATAATCGTTTACAATATTTTTTAAATAATCATTCTGAATAATTAAAGATTCTAGTTCTTGCTGAACTGCATTTACTTTATTATTGATATTAACTCTAGTTGCTTTATTTTCAAATTCTGCATCTTGAAGTTTTATTTTAGCAATTTTTAAATCTCCTCTTTCTTTCCTTAAAAATAAAGGTAATTTAAAATTAACTCCTGCTTTATAATCATCTACATTAAAATCATTTATCTGATTAGGAGCTTGAGACAAAAAATTATATTGAACATCTAATTTTGGCAATAAATTATTCATTTTTAGCTTCCTGTCTATGTTCAAACTTTTAATTTTATATTCTAATGATTTAATTTTTGGGTGATTATTAATATCGAAACTTTCATTATTAAACAAAGCAATATTAAAAGTTATATCTACATTATTTAGGGTTTTTATATCTGGAATAATATTTTCTTTTAATTCTACAGGAGTATTGTCATTTAACCATAAAAAATTTGATAACTCAAGTGATGCTTTTACTAATTTTATACGTGCTTTTTCTAAATTAAGTTTTCTATTATTTAATGTAATTCCTGCTTCAACAGTATCTATTGCTGGTTTATCTCCTGCCTTAAAAGCCTTTTTAGTACCATTGAATCTAAAAATAGCATTATCTAAAAAGTTTTCATAAACTAACTTTTCATTGTAAAACATTAACCATTTAAAGTAAGATAAAGAAGCATTGTATAAAATTTCATTGACAAGAATTTGTTGATCTTCTTTAGCTTGATTTACAAAATATTTTGCTTGTTTCAATGAAGCCATCCTTTTATTTGTAAGTAAGTTTTTTAATAACGATGCAGAAACTCCAACAGCATATAATCCATCAGAATTTGTAATATTTTCAGGGTTTAAAAATAAACCATCATTATTCTCAAAACCAGCTTTAAATTCTAAACCATAATAAGTTGGTATTTTAAAAACACTATTTAATTTATTATAATATTCACTTCCTTTAAATTGTTTTGTATCAAAATCAACCTCAATTACAGGATCAAAAGCACCTCTAGCTTTAAGTAATTTAGCCTCACTATTATTTATAACTAAATTGGCTTGTTTTACAATAGGATGATATCTTTTTACATAACTCAAATATTCTGATAAAGTCATAACAGAAAACGAAGATTCTTGTGATGAAACTTTACATGTGATTAGTAAAAAAATTAGAAAAATATATTTTTTCATAATCTTAATTTCTTGTAGTAAAAATAGTTTTTAAGATTTTTCTGATTTTGAATTATCTTGTGGTTGATAATAATTAGGAGGGAAGCTATTTAGTTGTCTCCAAAGTTCGAACCAAATTGGTACATCTTCTAATAATGCTATTGTTTTTGCACCAGAACCAGCTCTAATATCTTTAGGCCATTCATGGTCTTCCTCGTCTGGTGCTAATAAAATTCTATATTTACCATTATTGCTTATAAACCTTTCTATAGCAACAACCTTAGCGCCATAAGTACCATAAGAAACGTTTGGCCAACCGCTAAAGACAATTGCAGGCCAACCATCGAATTGTACACGTACTTTTTCTCCTAAATGAATTAGTGGTAAATCTATAGGTCTAACAAAAGTCTCAACTGCTAAATCAATTTCAGCAGGCATTATACCTACTATTTTTTCTCCTCCACTAAATGTTTCTCCAATACCGCTTTTTATCGCCTTGTTTATGTAACCATTTTGTGGAGCTTGAATGAACAATAGCTTATTCCTTTGCTTGTAGTTAGAATTTGTATTTTCTAGTTTAGAAACTTGAGCTTCAGCATCAAATTGATTAGAACGCGCAGTAAATTGATCACTTTGTGCTTTAGATATTTTGTCTGTATATTCAGCTTTAGTTCTAGAAATTTCAAAATTAGCATTTAAAACTTCATTTTTAGAAGCTAATAAATTATTTTCTTTATTTATTAGTTTGGCTTGTGTTTCTTGAAGTTTTAATTTTTTATCTTCTACATCTTTAACTGCTTTTAAACCTTCATTCTCTAAAGTTAGAGTTCTATTATATTGTCTTTCAGCAATTTTAATATTAGTTTTTGCAGCCTCAAACTCTATGCTATCACTTTGTACTTTAAGTTTAGCTTGTAATAATTTATTACTTGCTTGTTTTAATTTTAAAGACTGTTCTTTAATAAGTGCATTAATTTGATTCTCTAAAGCAGATACTTTTGATTTATAAGAATTTACAGCAGAAACTTTTGCATTTATTTGTTGATTTGTTCTTTCTATCAAACGATCATCAAAGTATTCACTTTTAATCTCTGAAATTCTTAAGATTGTATCTCCTTTTTTCACGTAATCTCCTTCCTTAACGAACCATTGTTCTATTCTACCAGGAATTTGAGATTGTATTGTTTGAGGCCTCTGATCTGGTGTCAATGTGGTTACCAATCCATTACCTGTAATATTCTGTGTCCAAGGAAGAAATAAAATAATCAATACAATTATTGCAAAACCAATTAAAAACTTATTTAATGCTTTGTAATATTTTATAGTAAAGATTTTTTTACCAGATTTAAACTTTGTTAAATCCACTCTTTTATTTACTGAATTTGAAGATATATTTAACATAGTTCTTATTTTAAAGATTTAATTTTCCCCTTTTCTAAAGTTAAAATTTTAGCACATTCAGTTCTCCAACTTTTTTTACTACTTACTACTATTAAAGCCCAAGGTCTTTTAGGATCTGTTAGATATGAAATAATATTTTTTGTTTCTTCTAAGTCAAACTGATCTAAAGGATCTTCTAAAATCATAATTTTAGGTTGCTTAATAATAGCTCTTGCTAAAATTATTTTCTTAGTAATTGTAAAAGATATTTGTTTTCCTTCGGGATTAATAAAAGTATCTAATCCTTTAGGTTGTTCTTTTAAAAATTGAGACAAACCAACTTTTTCCATAACATCAAAAACTAGAGCATCTTTGGTTTTATCATTCCCAAAAACTAGGTTTTCTCTTATTGTTCCTTCAAAAGGAGTTTCATCAGAAAGAGACAATCCTAATTGACTTCTATAATGATTTAAATTTAAACTACTTAGAGATAAATTATTAATGTAAATATTTCCCGAAGTTGGTTCTATTACTCCAGCGATTAAGTTTAATAAAGTAGATTTTCCTGCACTACTTTCGCCCATGACTAAAACTCTACTTTTAGGAGTTAAATTGAATGAAATATTTTTTAAAATAGGCTTATTTCTATTTTCTACATTATAATAAACTTCATCTAATTCAATAGAAAAACCATCTTTAAACAATGGTTTTTCACCTTCTTGAGATTCTAATTCTTTATCTACAACTTGACCAATTTTTTCAATTGAGGTCAATACATCATAAAAAGATTCTAAACCTACAATCAGCTTTTCTACTGAAGCTATTACTAAAAGAATAATAATTTCTGCCGCAACAAATTGACCAATATTCATTTCTTGACTTAACACTAAAGCTCCTCCAATTAAAAGTAAACTAGCCGTTACAATCACCTTAAAACCAATCATTTGAGAAAATTGAAGTATTAAAACTTTAAAATGATTTTCTCTTGCTTCTAGATATTTATTTACTAAATCGTCATTTTTAGAAAGTGCTAAATTTGTATCACCAGATAGTTTAAAACTTACAACAGCTCTGGCAACTTCTTGTATCCAATGCGCTACTTTATATTTTATTTTTGATTCAATTAAACTAGTTTCTAATCCTCTTCTTGCAGTAAACTTAAAAACTATAAATATTAAACCAAGTAATAATATTCCAAAAATGATAAAAAATGGATGATAAAATGATAATAGAATTAGTGCAAAAATTATTTGTAAAATAGCTGTTGGAACATCAATTAAAATTTTAGATAAACCTTTTTGTATAGTTAAGGTATCGAAAAAACGATTTGCTAATTCTGGCGGATAATAATTTCTTAACTCTGTCATTTTAATCTTAGGGAAACGATAACTTAATTCAAATGAAGATCTAGTAAATATTTTTTGCTGAATAGTTTCTATAATTCTTAATTGCATCAATTGTAAAGCTCCAGAAAAAATAACGCCTAGAGTTACTAAAATTACCAATACGACCCAAGAGGTAGAAACTTGTGCTCCTTGAATTAAATTAATAATTGCTTGAATTCCGAGAGGCAATGTTAATGCCACAAACCCTCCAAAAATTGCGTAATAAAAGATTTGAAAAATATCTTTTTTCTCCAATTGTAATAGTTTTATAAAACGTTGCCATGGAGTAAATATGTTGTTTTCCATTTTGTTAACTTATAGTAGTTTTTACTAATTGTTGATAAAAATTTGTTGGTGTTTCTCCGTTTTTACAGTTAGTAATAGAGGGAAAATGTTCGTTTAAGAAGTGTTGATGTAAACCTCCTTCAATAATCGTACTAGCTAAGCTTAGCGGATATTTATAATTATTATTTACGTCTTTTATCATTTCTTCTAATCTTGTAACAAGCCTTTTATAAATTTCGAAATAACCTTCTTTATTATCTTTGTCTACTTCTTTAGTTAAAAAAGATTTATAGCTTTCATTTACTATAATTCTATACAATAAAATTTCATTTATATGAGAAAAATTAGAATCTTCTTCTACTGTTCTAGTAACAACATTTACAGCTTTTATAAGTTTCTCATTTTTATCTGAAATACTAAATGTTTCCATAACTAATTGGTATTCTAACCATGCCCAATACCAAGAAGATAAATACAATAATAGTTTTTGCTTGCTTTCAAAATACCTGTAAATAGAACTTTCATTAGAGCCAATTTTAATTCCAAGCTTTTTAAAAGTAAAACTTTCAAAACCTATTTCATTTATTAATATAATACTGTTTTCAATGATACGTTTACCTAAAGAAGAAGTCTCAGGATCTTTTATAAAAATCTTATTAGGAAGACTTATTTTTAAAATCGATAAAAATTTATTCAAGTTGATTTATTTGAACGCAAAAATAATAGTAATACTATTATTTTAAAAAAATATTTTATGTTTTTAAGTGATTTTTAACATATAAATAATTAATTCTATAATTCAATATAATAGCTTATATTTGTATTGTTAAGCAATGATACTTCTCAAAAATTTCAAGAAATTTTAT
>JBELHK010000106.1:0-3254 GCA_042091415.1 Polaribacter sp.
TTGCCTTATTAAGAGATGGAAAACTTATTGAATTAAATAATGAAACAACTGATAATAAATTTTCTGTTGGCGATATTTTTTTAGCCAAAATAGGAAAAGTGTTATCTGGTTTAAATGCAGCTTTTGTTAATGTAGGTTACCCAAAAGATGGGTTTTTACATTATCATGATTTAGGAGCGCAAGTAAACTCATTAAACGCATTCATTAAGATAGTAAGCACAGGTAGGTATAAAGAATTCACTTTAAAAAATTTCCGATTTCAACAAGACATCAACAAAGATGGTAGTATTACTGATGTTTTAAAAACAGGGCAAAACCTGTTAGTACAAATTGTAAAAGAACCAATTTCTACAAAAGGCCCTAGATTAAGTTCAGAGCTTTCTATAGCTGGTAGATTTTTAGTTTTAGTTCCTTTTTCTAATCGTGTTTCAGTTTCTCAAAAAATTGAAGACCCTAAAGAAAAAGAACGTTTAAAAAGATTAGCAAAAAGCATTAAGCCTAAAGGGTTTGGTGTTATTTTAAGAACTGTTGCAGAAGGTAAAAAAGTTGCTGAGCTCGATAAAGATTTACAGAACTCATTAGATCGTTGGAAAACAATGTGTAAGCGTATTGCAAATACAAATACACCCACAAAAATATTGAGCGAGTTAAACAGAGCATCTTCTATATTAAGAGATGTTATGAATGAAACGTTTACAAGTATAGTAACTAATGATGAAACGTTAAAAGTTGAGCTTAAAGAGTATTTACAAGAAATTTATCCTGAAAAGGAAAAGATTGTAAAACTGCATAAATCTTCAGTCCCTATTTTTGAAAAATATGGAATTGAAAGGCAAATAAAAACATCTTTTGGTAAAACAGTTTCCATGAGCCGTGGTGCTTATTTGGTAATAGAGCATACAGAAGCATTACACGTAATAGATGTAAATAGCGGAAATCGTTCTAATAAAGCAGGTTCTCAAGAAGAAACGGCATTAGAAGTAAATCTAATAGCAGCCTCAGAAATAGCACGTCAATTACAATTGCGTGATATGGGAGGTATAATTGTTGTTGATTTTATTGATATGCATAAGTCTGAAAACAGAAATAAGCTGTATCAGCACATGAAAGAAGCCATGTCTTTAGATAGAACAAAACATAAAATATTACCACCAAGTAAATTTGGATTAGTTCAAATTACAAGGCAAAGAGTTAGGCCTGTAATGAACATAAAAACTACCGAAAACAATCCAAATAATAATGGGCAAGTAGAAGCCCCTATTGTTTTATTAGATAAAATAGAAGCAGATTTAGAAAAGTATATTTCTAAAAAGCAAAACAGCAAATCAACCAATAAAAAGATACAGTTACATATTCATCCTTTTATTGCTGCTTATCTAACAAAAGGAGTAAATTCTATTCGTTTTAAATGGTATTTAAAACATAAAAAGTGGATTACAATTATACCTAGAGATGCTTACACATATTTATATTATAAGTTTATTTCTGTGAAGGAATAATTTATAATTTAGGCAATAAATTTTTATCAAAAAAAAGCCTCATAACTATTTAAAGTTATGAGGCTTTTTTTATTTATTATTTTTCTTTGATTAAGTACATGTAAACAGGAAAGTGATCTGAATAACCTCCTGTGTAAGCTCCGTTAGAAAAGCTTCTAAAAGGATAGCCTTTGTATTTGCCTTTTTTACCACTTAAAAAACGTTTGTTAAATATCATTGCTTTAAACATTTTATAAGTAGAGTAGTCTTTTTCTCCTTTATCGAGAAGAGGAGATGATATTAAAATCATGTCAAAAAGATTCAAGTTGTCCCTATAAGCTAAAGTGTTAAAGCCTCTTCTATGTAAATCTTCATAAGGGTTGTAAATATCGTTTTCTCCAACATCTTTCTTTTTAGCTTTTGTTTTTAAAACCTTTTTAAAGCTTGAGTTTATAGGGTCGTCATTGAAGTCTCCCATGGTCAATATCTTGGCATTAGGGTCTTTTTCTCTAATCTTTTCAATAATTTTTGTGTTCTGATAAGCTGCTTTTTCTCTTAAAGGTCTGCTTTTTGCTTCTCCACCACTTCTTGATGGCCAGTGGTTAACGATAACATGAATTAATTCATCATCTAAATAACCCGAAACCAATAATTGGTCTCTTGTATAAACCTTTCTGTTGTTTCTGTATATATTAGGATTAAAAACTTCATGATGAACGGGTTTAAAGTATCTTTTTTGATACAGTAAAGCCACATCAATACCTCTTTTGTCAGGTGAATCGTAATGAATGATGCCATAATTTTTTGAGGCTAGATTTTTCGATTTTACCAAATCTTCTAAAACGCTTAGGTTTTCAACTTCAGAAACTCCAATAATTGCAGGAGAGGTGTTTGCTTTATCAGCACCAATTTGCGAAATTACACTACCAAGTTTGTCAATTTTATCCCAATAAACTTTAGATCTATTTGATTTTAGTTCCATCATTGGGCTAGCCTCATCATTAATAGAGGTGTCATTAATGGTGTCAAATAAGTTTTCTAAATTGTAAAAGGCTAATGTTCTAATAGTATACTGCTTTTCTTTTTTTTGTGAAAAACTACACGAAATTGCAAGTAATAAAAATAGGACAGATATTTTTTTTCTCATGGTTTAAATTTATTTTACAAAAGTAAAAAAGAATTTTCTTTCTGTAAGTTTTATGCTGTTATTTTAAGTTAAATTAACATTGGTAAATTTTAAAATATTACTTTTGCATACATTTTTAAAACCTTTAATTAAAAAACATTTATGAGAAAAATTACATTTTCAATATTAGTGTCTCTGTTTGCCATAATTGGTATAGGTGCTCAAAATATTGTAAAAGGAATCGTGGTAGATAGCGATTCTGAAAAACCTCTTCAAGGTGTTTTGGTTAAAATTGTAAACACACCATCTAGTCAAATATCGACTTTAGATGGATCTTTTATGCTTAAAAGTATTCCAAATGGGAGTTATCTTTTAGAACTAAAATTCGAAGGATATGAGAGTCAGAATTTTCCTTTAGAATTTTCTGGTAAAACAATCGATTTAGGTACTATTTTATTGTATAAAGATATTACAGAAGACCAAGATTTAAGTTTAATCACCATTACAGATGATGAATTAAATGATGATGCTAGCGCTGCAGATAATATTTCTGGATTATTGCAAGCGACTCAAGACATTTATTTAAGAACAGCTGCTTTTGAATTTAGCTCCTCTTTCTTTAGAGTAAAGGGTTTAGATTCTGGAAACGG
>JBELHK010000106.1:3354-5303 GCA_042091415.1 Polaribacter sp.
TATTTGGTGCTTTAGAAAAGCAATTTGGAGACAATCATAGTTTAGTTTTTACATCTATTTTTACTCCAAATAGAAGAGGTAAATCCTCTCCGAATACTCAAGAGGTTTTCGATTTAAAAGGAATTCAATATAATGATTATTGGGGGTATTTAAATGGTAAGAAAATTAACTCAAGAATTAAAGAAGTAGAAGAGCCAATTTTAATGTTAAACCATTATTGGGATTTATCTGAAAATTCAACTCTTCAAACGAATGTTGCTTATCAATTCGGAAAAATTGGAAATAGCCGTTTTGACTTTAATGGAGGAGCAAATCCAAGCCCAACATATTACCAGTACTTACCAAGTTACTTTTTAAGAAACGAAGATAAAGCTGGGGCTTATGATGCGCAGCAAAACTTTCTAAACGATGGTCAAGTTGATTGGGAGAGAATTTTTGACGCAAATATTACCAATGCTTCTGTTGGTTTAGATAATGCTTATGTGTTATACGAAGATAGAAATGACGATAAACAATTAACCGTAAACTCTATTTTAACTTCTCAACTAACAAATAATATTAGCTTAAATGCAAAGCTTGAGTACAAAAGATTACGTTCTACTAATTTTGCAGAGGTAATCGATTTACTAGGTGGAATAGGTTATTTAGACATCAATCCTTTTGCGGATACTGCTGATAAACAACAAAATAACTTGTTAAATCCTAATAGAATTGTTGGTGTTGGTGATAAGTTTAGATATAACTATAAACTTGATTCAGATGTAGTGAGTGCATTTACTCAAGCGCAATTTAAGTACAATAAAGTTGACTTTTTTGCTGCTTTCAATATATCAAGAACAATGCATCAAAGAGAAGGGTTATATCAAAATGGACGTTTTGAAGATAATTCTTTAGGATTGTCTGATAAAATTGATTTTACAAATTATGGAGTTAAAGGAGGCTTAACATATAAAATAACAGGCCGTCATTTAATTGATGTAAATGCTGCTTACATGACTCAAGCACCAACGATTAGAAATTCTTTCTCTAATTCAAGAGAAAATAACAATATTGTTGAAAATCTTGAAAGTGAAAAAATTATGACTGCTGATTTGAGTTATATCATCAGAAGTCCAATTGTTACTTCAAGAATCACAGGATATTATACAAATATTAAAGACGCAACAGAAATTTCTTTCTACTTTGCTGATGGTGTTGGAGGAGATAATACAGCATTTGTTCAAGAAGTATTATCTGGAATTGAAAAAAATCATATAGGTTTAGAATTTGGTATTGAAGCACAAGTAACACCAACTATAAAGTTGAAAGGGGCTGCATCAGTAGGTCAATTTACTTATGCAAACAATCCTGACTTATATTTAACTTCAGATACTCCTAATGAAGGAATTTTCGATGAAAACGGTCGTTCAAGTGACTTTACTTCTAATTTAAAAAATTATAAAATAGCTGCAGGTCCACAAAATGCTTATTCAGTTGGTTTTGAATATAGAGACCCAGATTATTGGTGGATTGGAGCTACTACTAACTTTTTCTCAAATACATATATAGATGTTGCGCCATTAACGCGTTCTGCAAACTTTTATACAGATGCTGATGGATTACCATTTTCTGATTATGATCCTGAATTAGCGAGAGAATTATTACAGCAAGAACAATTTGATGACTATATGGTTGTGAACTTAGTTGGAGGTAAATCATGGAAAGTTGGCGATAAATTTATAAGTGTATTTGCTACAGTAAACAACCTGTTAAACAAAGAATATAAATCAGGAGGATTTGAACAAGGAAGAAATGCTAATTTCAGACAATTAAGAGAAGATAAAGCATTAGATACTCCAGTATTTGGTAATAAATATTGGTACGGTAGAGGTACTACCTACTTTTTAAATGTAAACTTAAGATTCTAAAAAAAAATATAATAGATATGAAAACAAATAAATTAATCATCT
>JBELHK010000107.1:0-5279 GCA_042091415.1 Polaribacter sp.
TTAGAAATTATATTCTTTAGTTTTTATAGTAAAGAAAAAAGTGGTTCCCTCATTTAATTTGCTTTCTAACCAAATTTCGCCACCATATAAATTTACAATTTTTTTTACAATTGATAAACCTACTCCTGTTGACTCTTTACTTTTGTTTAACGACTGAAAGATATTAAATATTTTTTTATGATATTTTTCATCAATTCCAATGCCATTATCTGAAATACTAAATTCAAAATAATTTTTTTTCTTTTCACATTGTATTTTAATCAAACCTACCTCCTTATTGATAAATCTGATTGCATTACTAATTAAGTTTTGAAATATTTGTTGAATTTTAGTTGTTTCAGCATTTATTATTGGTAAATCTTCTTGAACATCTATTTTGATATGATTTGGGATGTATAGATTTTTAATTAAGTTTGATAAGAGGTTTTTTGTATCTACTTTTTCTAATTCATTAGATTCATAACCTGCACTTGAATATTTTAACACACTTGAGATTAAATCATCCATTGTTTGTAAAGTTTCCTCTATCAATAGAAAATTTTGACTTGTAATTTCATCAAATTTATTTTCATTATCTAATTTAATCCAAGAAACAAGAGCATGTAAACTTCTAAGTGGAGACTTTAAATCATGTGAAACTATGTGAGCATATTCTAAAAGCTGATTGTTTCTATTTTCTAATTCTTTTAAGATTTTTTCTTTTTGAAATTCTAATTTTTTAATATTCGATACATCTCTTACAATACCTTGAGCTCCAATAGTCTCTTTATTTTTATCATATATTAGAGTTGCATTAATTTGCACCCACTTTATTTTTTTATTTTTTGTAATAATTCTAGGTGTAAAATTTGTAAAAGAACCTTTTTCTTGTAATCTTTTAAAAGATTTATTTGAATATTCTTCATCTTTATTATGAATAACTTCTTTTATATTTAGTAACCTATCTTCATCAAAATGATGAAACATATGCTTTGCTATATTATTCATTTTAAGGATATTTCCTGAAAGATCTATGACTACATATGCATCATTGATGTTTTCAATTACTCCTCGCAGTTGCAAAGATTTTTCCTCTAAAAGAGTTTCTAGTTTTTGGTTAACTAAACTTAACTTGTTAGAGGTTAATAATAAACTTTTCGATTTTTCTTCTAGAATAGATTCTGCTTCTTTTCTTGCTTTTTTTTCGCGCTCTAAAGCTTTTAGTAATATTTCTATATTAGAGGTCTTCATTAAATTTTGTTGATGATAAACTTAACTTCAGTCCCATCATCTTTTATTTTCTCCATTATAATTTTTGCGTTTGAATTGAAATGTTCAAAAGTTTTATTCATTAGGCCAAGCCCAAAATAATACATAGCTCTACTTGATTTATAAATCATAACGAGGGAATCTTTAGATTTTTCAACAATTGTAAAGGAAGGAAGTTCTGCTTTTGGATATATTTTTTGTACTTCTACATGAATATGTCCTTCAATTGACGCTAAAAGTTCTATCGGATCGTTATATCTTTCAAATAAACTTGTATAACTTGTTGCTAAAACAGAAAACAAATGTTCTCCATAAACTAATAATAATTTATCTATGGAAATATTTGTATTATTACTAAGATTGGTAAGTAGTTGTAACATTTCTGAAAAATCATAAGTACCAATTGAAGTGTATACGCCTTTAGATTTTAGGTTTGATTCATGTAAAATTTTATCTACCATCTCTAACCCAAATTTTGACTCAACTAAATCTAGAAACTCAGTAAATATTATTCCTTTCATTACTTTTATTCAATTAATTCATTAATGCTCCAATAATTTAATACTGCTTCTATTTTTTTTACGTAGTCTTCATATTTTAATGGTTTTAAAACATAACCAGACATACCAATTTTAAAACATTCAAGTAAATCTTTTTGGTTACAAGAAGTTGTTAAGATAATAGTTGGTATATGCTTAAAATCGCCATTTTGTTTTAATATTTTTAAAAATTCTATACCATTAATTCTGGGCATATTTAAATCTAACAAAATTATATCTGGAGTATTTGACTTACCTTCTAAAAACTTAATTGCTTCTTCCCCATTTTCAGCCTCATATAATTTATGGTTAAGATTTAATAATGAAATTGCTCTTTTCATTTTCATTATTTCAATTAAATTATCTTCAACTAATAAAATATTTAAGTTTTTTTTCATTAAATAATTAGGTTACATAATTAGAATATGCAAAATAAATTTTATTTGAGTTTTTATAAAAGGTATAATGCTAAAATGTAAATATCTGTTGATAAAATACCTAAACGTTTAGATGAATTACATTAATTTAGTTTCAGCTATTTTATTAGTTTAAAAAAGAAATTAAACAATTCTCCATTAGAAATACTACCTCCTTTTTCTATTAATTCAAAAATTTCTTTATTTCTTTTTAACGAATATTTTTTTGAGCCTTTAAAAATATCAATTGAATTATCTAAAGGATTTTTTAACAACCATTCAAGTCCTTCTTGTTGTTGTAAATTTTTATCATTAGATATTTTAACAACAATTCTTTTGATAATAGTTTCTTCTGTCTTGAATAAATTGATAGTTTTTTGAGAAAAGTGTTCAATATACTTTGTTTTTGATAAAACATCATCCCAAACCATATCTGAAAATATATTCATTTCTTCTTCAGCAACATTAGGTTTTTCCTTTTTAATTATATTCCATTCATTTACATCTATACTTTGGCTGGCTAAAAAAGTAGCAAATTCATTATGTAATTCTTCAAATTGTTCTTTTGTTAGTTGTCTATATTTCATAATACAAAAATAGAAAACCACTTGAAATTAAAGTGGTTTTCTGTATAATGTTTATAGTAAAACTAGAAAGAATATCTAACTCCGAATTGCATTTGCCATCTTGATAATAAACTTGAATCATAACCAAAAGTTTCGGTTAAATTATCATTAAAAGAATAAGTTGGTTCTAATGTATTTGAATCAACAGTTACAGCAACCGGCTGTAAGTTTCTAGGTTGTTGAACTAATCCCCAATTAGAATTTAATAAATTTCCAAAGTTTAAGATATCTAAGCTTAATTGGATAGTGTTAGATTTTAAAACAGAAATATCTTGTAATATTTTCACATCCCATCTTCCTCTCCAAGGAGCTAAAGCACCATAACGATCAACATAATTTCCTCTTCTTTCTTTTAAGTAATTATCTTGCTTAATAAAATTATTAAAAGCATCTCTACCACTAGCGTTAACAAAATTCATAGAAACTAATTCAGATTCTGTAGGAACATATAACAAATCATTTACAGTAGATCCATCTCCATTTAAATCTCCTCCGTAAGTGTAGTTAAATCTACCTCCTTGAGCATACTCATAAAATGTAGAAATTGTTGTCGGATTACCTTCTCCGAATAAATTAAAATTCTTAGAAATAACACCAATTATTCTATTAGTATCTCCATATTTAGAATAAGATAAAACATCAGCATTAGCATTTCCTACAACTGGATTAAATTGAAATGCATCACCGGTAATTTCTGCTTCAATTGAATTTACATCTTTAGCATTTAAGTAGTTA
This sequence comes from Polaribacter sp., assembly GCA_042091415.1. Classification (GTDB taxonomy): domain Bacteria; phylum Bacteroidota; class Bacteroidia; order Flavobacteriales; family Flavobacteriaceae; genus Polaribacter. The sequence goes on from JBELHK010000107.1 coordinate 3,565, forward strand.
TATGCAATATTTGCAAAAATACCATTATTAAAATATTTTTCTATTTTAAAAGTAGCATTATAAACCCTTCCTTTGTCTGTATTAGTAAATACATAAGCATTATTAATTAAATCTGTAGAAGTATAATATGCTCTATTATCAATCCCACTTAAATTTGCAGATGGTTTTTTTAATCCCCAATTTTGTACATGAGCTCCATTTATATCTTTCGTGTATGATAAATCTGTAGAGAACACATAGCCAGATTTTATCTTGTAATCTAATCCTAAATTAGTTCTCCAAACTTGTGGGAATTGAAAATCTGGATCAACCATATTGTAGAAGAAATCATTAGGGTTTGCTACTTGATTTCCTAACCATACAAATGGTAAACGACCAGTAAACACTCCAGATCCTCCACGTAATTGAACTGTATTATCCCCTTTAATATCCCAATTAAATCCAACTCTAGGTGAAATTAACCATTTGTTTGTTGGCATTTTAGTATTATCTAAAAATACAGTTTCTCCAGTATTAGGGTTTACATAAGAAATGTCTGGATTATAGCAACAAGATCTATCAATTACTTCTTGAGCTTTTTCTGATGTATCAAAGAATAATGGTTTATCAAAACGAACTCCATATGTAATTTTTAAATCTTCCGTAACTTCCCATTCATCTTGTGCATAGAATGCTAACTGGCCAACATTAGTTTCAGCTAAAGACCATCCTCCCGCTACACCAGCCCCTTTTGCTTCTAAAGAATTATGAGCAGCAATTGCATCATTAAACATCCCTTGGTAATCTTCTAATAAATCTGCTCTTAATGTTGGATTATTAGCTGTATCTCTAAACGATTGAATATCTCCTGTTGGAGAGAAAACTCCTCTACCACCATAAACACCTAAATTAAATGAGTTATCGAACATAAATTTTTCAAAAGAAAAACCAACTGTAATTGTATGATTTCCTTCAAAAAAGTTCATATTGTTAGTTAATTGAAAAACTTTTTGATCTAATGTATTGTTAATAGAAAAAGGTTCGTGTCCAGCAACAATATAGTTTGCACCATTATTTTGAATTGTGATTGATGGAGCAGGAGTTGATAATGGATTTCTATAATCATCAAAATGAGTAAAACCAACTTGTAATTTATTAGTAGTAGTTGAATTAAATGTAGAATTTAATTCAACTAAGAAAGAATTGATATTGTTATTGATTTCATATCCTGCATTTTCAAATTGTAAAATCGAAGCATTCGGACCTCTAAAGCCTAATGCTGTTGGATGAGCAGGTAATTCTCTTGAAGCTCGTAAAAAGTTATATATAAGAGCAAATCTGTGCTTTTCATTAATATTCCAATCTAATTTAAAAATCCCTTTTATAGAAGCTTGTTCGTAATTGAAGTTTTCATATGCTCCAGGATTATAAAATTGCTCATTTCCAATAGAGATTTCTGATAATATTTCTTTAACTAAATCTAAATCTGATTGTAATACACTAGATTCATTGATAGCTCCTGAATCTGTATTTGGTAAAAATGCTGATCCTAAATCTGTTCTTTCGTCTCCTTCAAAGTTAGCAAAGAAAAATAATTTATCTTTAAGTATTGGACCTCCTACGCTAACACCATACTGATATTGGCTTAAATCTCCCTTAAAAACATCTTCTCCTTTAATTTTTCCTCCTGTCATACTTTCATTTCTAAAGAAACCATAAACAGAACCTTTAAATTC
>JBELHK010000108.1:0-4881 GCA_042091415.1 Polaribacter sp.
TTCCATCCCAAGAAGCATATTTAATGGAGTACCCACCAAAAAAATCTTCACAAATAAACTTTTTAAAAGAACCATCTAAATATTTTAAAACAAATATGACGGTTCCATAAACATGGTGACTAGTTGAGTTGTACTCTCCCCAACCATAAGTAGCAGAACCTTGCATAAAAGCACCATCAGACCAAACGGTATCATTATTATAAAGTTTAGTCCAAGAAGCTTCATTTGCAACATCAATAGAACTCCATTCAGAAAGAGTGTTTGATGCTTCAAAAACTTCTATACCGATAGCGTCATTTACACGCAATCCGATATCAAACGCACCGGTACGTAAAAAAGCAATATCCCAGCTATTAGCAACAAAATCTGTTTGAGTTTGAGTACTTAGTTTATAATATACCTGATTTGCATAACCCGCTCCTAAAGAAAGGTTTACTGTTGTTTCCTGAGAAAATGTACTCTGTACTATTAAAAAAGAAAAAATCGAAAAAAATAATCTTGTTTTCATATAAATATTAATTAATGTTAAAAAATTGTTATTGTAATAATGTATATTCAAATCTAGGATAGCCACGTTCTCCATTGCCATCAACTAAATCTAAAAATCGTATTTTATAATAATTGTTGTTTGAGTCTTTTAGTACATAAAATATATTTGTAATTACTTTTCTTTTAAATACATCTCGCCAACTACTACCGATAACTGTTTGATTTTCTTCGAATAAATTAGTATCAACATTTGATGTATTAAATTCTTCATAAGAAACAACACTATCCACAAGACTATAAGCGGTGACCCCTCCTTTTCTATTATGAATTACAAAATCTGAAAAACCATAAGATCCTGCATTAGGTATAACACTTGTAAAAACAGTAAAACAAATATCCCACTGTAACTTTTGAGGCTCAACATTTACTATTTCATCCGTATTAAAACTAAAAAATGTAAAATTAAAATCTGTATCTTTAGCTATCAAAACTTCATTATAAGAAGTTGCATCTAAATCTGCATATTGTAGTTTGTAACCATTTCCTTCGCGTAATATTCGTATTTTTTTCCAACCTCTAGCATCACCTGCAATTGCAATAGAACCTATTGGGGGTTGAGTAGTAGCTACATCGGCTCCTAGATTTAACAAATAAACTGGGTTTTGCGAATCGTCTTCTGATATTTCACCTATTGCTGTTTCTAATATATTTCCATTTATAGCATCTACATAAGCACTATTATCCGGATTAAAAGTACCAACAGCTATCAATGGTTTTAATGAAGAAACAGTTGAAGAGTTTACAGTATTTATATCTGTCGTTTTTAATGATGAGGTAGCCATATATAAAGAGCCATTAATTGCGACTCTAAATTCGTCTCCTGCATAAAAACCTAAATCCCAAGCATTTCTGCGAATTAAAGTTTCTTTATTACTACTTAAATCTATATAAACTTGATTTGGTTCGTTTGGTCCGCCAACAGTTGCTAAAAAAGTTCCACCTAGATGAGAACTATCACTCAACTGATGAGATGCATAACCTTGTATATTTGAATTTTCTATTTCTAAAGATGTAATCAAAAAAGTAATTTTCATTACATCTGTAAAAGAATTGTTTAATTCAACTATTTGAAAATTATTTTCAGTTTCATTTACAGATATTGAAAGCGATAATTCATTATTTATAGCTGCTGGAATTGTAACAAAATCTCTACCATACAAAGCATTTTTAGTATTAATTTGTATTCTTAATATGCCATCTTCAATAGCAGCTTTAGAGTAAACTAGTCCTATTTCTTTTTGGTTTTCTATCTCTAATAATTGTCCGGAAGTTTCTTTAAAAGCGACCACAAATGGTTCTTCTACAAAAATAGGTTCTTCACTACAAGAACTTAAAATTGCAAGACTAAATAGAAATAATATTTGTAATTTTTTCATATGATTATATATTGATATTATAAGCTAGTTTTAAAAAATAAGATCTTCCATAACCAAGAGTTATTGAACTATTTGCAGCAGTATGAGCTCCGGAACTTGTTGGATTTGTTAAAATATCTGAGACATCCAGTAAATTTCTAACACCAAATGTTACTACTATTTTTTTCTTTAAAAATTGCTTACTTGCAGACATATCTAACCAGCTGTAAGGACTAATATTTTGAGTCTGGAAAAAACCATCACTTTGAATAAAACGACTTGTTTTACCAACATATTTATAGTAAACAGTTAGTGAGGTATTTATATCTGGAATTGTATAAGAAATATTAGAATTTAACTGAAAATTTGCTTGTCTGTTCGATGTTTCACCGGTATCGTAATCCAAAACTCTATTAATACCAAAATAACTGGCTCCTATATTTAACTGGATATTATCATAAGAAAAACCGTTCTCTAAAGAAATTCCCAATGATGAGAACTTATCTATATTATTATATTGTAATTGCAAAGGAGAGTCATTTACTGTGATAACTTCAATTCTATCAGTAGCATTTATATAAGAAAATGTTAGTCTATTTTTAAGCGAAAAATTTTCATTTAAATCGGTCTGTTTTTTTAAATGAAAAAACACAGATGTTCCTTTCTCTGGGTTTAAATTTTCATTCCCTCTCAAATCGTGGTTTACATCAACAAAATAGGTATACAATTCATCAAAATTTGGTGTTCTTGTTCCATAACCTAATACCACTCTTGCCTCCCAATTATTTTTAAATAAATGTCTAGCACTAGAAGAATAATAAAATTGAGTATTAAATAAGTTTGTGAAAGAGACCCTTATACCAGATCTAATAGAAAAGTTTTCATTTAAGTCTAATTCTGAAGATGAAAATAAATCTGTGCTTCTTAAAGAGTTAGAAACATCATCATCTTCATCCGCTATATCAATTGCAACATCAGAACCAAAACCAAATTCGTTTGTAAACTCATAACCTGCCTGCAATGAAAACTTATCTGAGGTTATTAAATTACTAAAAGTACCTCTAGAGAACCAAACTTCTTTTGATAAAAAAAGGCTTTTATCTGCATTCTCTTTTATATCTTTTCTAATAAAATAAGTATACTTTTCCCTTTTCTTTTCTTGCTTTTGATAAGAAGTAGAAATATTATAAGGTAATTTACCTAAACGACCAGTAATATTTAAATGATGTACAAATCTTTCATTACTAAACACTTTATCAAATGATGAAGGATTACTTGTTTGTGTTTCCGGAAGAAAATTAGAATGTACTATTGAATCATAACTAAAAATATTTTCATGTAAATAATCAAACTTGTAAAAAGCAGAAAAACGGTCCCCTTTATGAGTTAATAAAAATTTTGCAAAATTTTGCTTTTTTGGCAACCAATTATATCCTCTTAAATTATCCTCTTCATTATCATAATACTTACCTTTTAACCTTCCTAAAAATCCTCTAAAATCATTACGATTATAAGAAAGACTAACATAGTTATTTTTAGCTAATTGATGCCCTATACTTATAGATTGTATATGACGACCTTTATTAAACCACTCATATTCTTTACCAACAGTTTCTTCTTGCAAAAAAGTCTTTATTTCCCAAGAATTCTTAGATTTCTTTTTTGTTATTATATTTAAAACTCCAGATAATGCATTTGCTCCATATTGAACTCCCATTGCTCCCTGTACAAGTTCTATTCTTTCTACATCGTCTAAATTTATTAGTGTTAAATCTGTGTTTTTACCGAAGCCTTCTTCATTAATGACAGCAATATTATCAATTAAAACTTTAAAGTATTTCCCATCTAACCCTAAAACACTTATATCTGATTTTCCGCTAGAAGAATTTTGAAAAACATCTATATTTAATACCTGACTTAATAGATCTGCTAAATTATTACCAGCTCTTTTGTCAATATCTTTCCTTGTAATAACTTTTACCTCAAATACAGATTTTTTTATTGATTGTGCTCTTAATTGTCCTGTAACAATAACTTCATCTAATTGTGTAGACTTTATTCTGTCTATTTTTTTTAACTCCTCATTTTGAGAAAACCCAACTACACTAACTAGGGTAAAAACAACAAATAATATTTTATTTAGAAACATTCTTAATAATTTTCTGCAAATATATATCCTTATTTTTATTCAATCTAAATAAAGTTACTATTTTTGTAAAAAATTTTAATAATCAAATCAATAAATAAGATGAATAAATTAATACTTGGACTTTTAATACTATTAACTTCCACTGCAGTAATTGCACAAAATAAAAAGACAAAAGATAGAAATGCAATAAAAGGAATGTGTGGATGCTTTGAAGTAACCTTCAATTTTGCAGAAACTTTTAATTATTCGAAAGATTGTACTTATAAACCTTCAAAAACAAAAATTTCGAAAGGCTTAGAATGGGCTCAATTAGTAGAAGATAATAAAAATAAAATATCCATTCAACATCTACTTCAGGTTGGTGACCCTAATAAACCATATATAGTAAAACATTGGAGACAAGATTGGTTATTTCAAAACACAAATTTCTACATGTTCAACGCTGATAATAACTGGGTCTTTGAACAAAAGAATAAAAAAGATGTAAAAAAGCAATGGACTCAAAAAGTATATCAAGTAGACGATAGTCCGCGTTATGAAGGTTCTGGCTCTTGGGTTCATATTGATGGGAAAAGTTATTGGGAAAGCACAACAACCGCTCCTTTACCAAGAAGGGAATACACGAAAAGAAGCGATTATAATATGACTTTAAGAGGAAGTAGACATGAAATTACTAATTATGGTTGGCTACATGATCAAGATAATAGTAAAATAATAAGAACAAAAGGAAAAGAAGACCTTGTACTTGCAAAAGAAAAAGGATACAATACGTATGTAAAAGTTGCAGACAGTAGGTGTCAAGGAGCGCAAAATTGGTGGTTAAAAAAC
>JBELHK010000109.1:0-4783 GCA_042091415.1 Polaribacter sp.
TAGATCAAAAATATTTTGCAAAAATAGTCATAAAGCTATGAGTGACTTAAAAAAATCATAGGAAAATAACACAAAATAAACATTATAAATGAATGTTTATTAAAAAAAAATATTATGAAAAAATTAGAATTAAATCAAATGGAACAAATTTCTGGAGATGGTTGTGGAGCTTCTTTAGGGTTTGCATTAGCGGGAGCCTTAGTGTTAGCTGTTTTCGGAGGCCCTTTTGGATGGGGCACTGTTGCAGCTGTTGTAGTAAATGGAACATCTTTAGCTTATGGATGTGGAAAAGCTACTTCATGGTAAAAAAACAATAAAACAAAATGGAAAAATTTATTGGTTTTATCACGAGTATCTTATTAATCTGTTTTTACTTTTTTTACTATCGGAGTGAACAAATCACAAAAAGTGAAGATATAGCTATAACAATAATAGTGTTTACTCCTTTTGTATATTTTATTGGGAGTTTTATTCAGAAAAAGGTTTTGAAAAAATAATTTGATGCACAAAAAACTTTTTGTAATATTAGTTCTTTCAGCATTAATATTAAATATTTTATCTCAAAAATTATTAAATATTAATGATTTAGTGATAAACTCCTTTTCCGAAACTTTCACTCAAGAGCAGGTTGAGCAAATGTTGGAATTAAAAAATGGGTGGCAGTGGATTCAATATTTTCTTATACCATTGCTACTCTTTTTTAAAGTCTTAATAATATCAGCAATTTTAGATGTTGGTTGTTTCTTTTTTAGTAAAGAAATTAAATATAAAAAACTCTTCAATATGGTAATAAAAGCAGAATTTGTGTTCTTATTAGTTCTATTCTGTAAAACATCGTGGTTTTATTTTTTCCAAACAGGCTACACATTAGAAGATTTACAATATTTCTATCCATTATCAGCATTAAATATTATTGGCTATAAAGGTCTACAACCTTGGTTTATCTATCCCTTTCAAGTGTTAAACATATTTGAACTTGCTTACTGGTTTATTTTGGCTTATTTGTTAGGTAAAGAAATAAAAGAAACTACTGAAAAAGGGTTTGTAATAATTTCTAGTAGTTATGGTGTAGGTTTATTAATTTGGATAGTTGGAGTTATGTTTTTAACCTTAAATATGAGTTAACTATGAATAAAAGGATGATACTTTCTGTTGTCATTATAGGCATTATTAGTCTACTATCCTTTATTGGCTATAGCGTAATTGCTAAAGCGAAAGAAATTAACAAAATAGCTAAACAAATACAAACCATGCCAAAATTTGAATTACAAACTTTAGAAAGTATTTTATTTACAAACTCTAATTTAAAATCCAATTTATCTACTATTTTCATTTATTTTAATAGCGAATGTGATTTTTGCCATTACGAAGCAGAAAGTATTAGTCAAAATTTAAATAGTTTTGAAAATGTTCAATTTATTTTTGTTTCCTCTGAGCAAACAGGAGCAATTAAGAAATTTGCTAATTTATATAAGTTCGATAATCAAGAAAACATCATCTTTTTAGGAGATAAAAAAGGAGATTTTGCTACTATTTTTAATGCTAATTATATTCCGTATATTTTAATTTACAATCAAAATAATAAATTAATTAAAAAACATAAAGGTCAATTAAATGCTAACGGAATGTTAAGAGTATTACATCAAAATGACTAAAATATCTTTACAAACTCAAAAGCACTTAGAACAAACTTTTACATTACAACATGACCAGTCCGATTGTGGTGTTGCATGTTTGTTATCTTTAATCCAATACTATGGGGGTAGTAACTCTTTAGAAAAATTACGAGAATTAAGTGGCACAACCAAACAAGGAACAACTTTGTTAGGTTTGTATCAAGCTGCAAATAAAATTGGTTTTACAGCACAAGGAAATGAAGCTAATATTCAAGCATTAAATGACCATAAAGAGCCTCTGATATTGCACGTGTTAATTGAAAACAAATTACATCATTATGTGGTTTGTTATGGTTTTGAGAATAATAAGTTTGTTATTGGTGATCCAGGAAAAGGTATTGTATTTTACACGAAAGCGGAATTAAAAAAAAAATGGATTTCTAAAAGCTGTTTAACCTTAACGCCTAATAAAGATTTTATCAAAGCTGAAGAAACTAAAAAATCTAAAAAAGAATGGTTTCTGAAGTTATTAAAAGAAGACAAACAACTACTAATTATTAGTATAGTTTTAGGTATAGGAATTGCAATTTTAGGAATGGCAATGTCTGTGTTTTCGCAGAAACTCATAGATGATATTTTACCTTCACAAAATACAACTAAACTAGTTTCAGGAATAGGGTTACTCACCTTTTTACTTTTAGTAAGGGTTGGTTTTTCAACCTTACGTGAATTAATGTTAATAAAGCAATCTAAAGATTTTAATAATCGAATTATAAACTCCTTTTACTCATCATTATTACAATTACCAAAACCTTTTTTTGATACTCGTAAAATAGGAGAATTAGTTGCAAGACTTAACGACACCAATAGAGTCCAAAAAGTTATTAAACATATTGCGAGTAATTTTATTATCGATACACTTGTGGTATTAGTTTCTTTTGGTTTTCTCTTTTTCTATTCTTGGCAAGTTGGCATTATTGCGTTGATAAGTATTCCTATTTATTTTTATCTCATTTATAGATTTAATAATAAAATTATCAAATCTCAAAAAGAAGTAATGCAAAGCTATGCTTTGAGTGAAAGCAACTATATCAGCTCTATGCAAGGCATTGCTGCTATTAAGAATTACAATAGACAATCATTTTTCCAAAAAGTTAATCAGTTAGTTTTTGGAAATCTTCAAAATAAAATTGTTGATTTAGGTAAAATTAACGTTTGCTTATCATTATTTGCCGGTACTGCCGGAGTTCTTTTTTTAATGGCTATTTTATCTTATACGTCTTTTCAGATTTATAATAAACAAATGCAATTAGGAGAGCTAATGGCTATTTTAGGAATAGCAGGTTCTCTATTGCCATCTATAACTAACTTAGCTTTAATTTCTATTCCAATCAACGAAGCAAAAATAGCATTTAATAGAATGTTTGAATTTACTTCTATTGAAAAAGAACCACAAGGAGATATAGAAATTCAAAACTTTGATTCATTGGAAATTGAAAACCTTTCTTTTCGTTTTGCAGGTAGAAAAGAACTCTTTAAAAACATTAATATCTCAGTAAACAAAAATGAATGTATTGCAATTGTCGGAGAGAGTGGAAGTGGTAAAAGTACATTAGCTCAAATTTTACAAAAATTCTATGACTTTGAAAATGGTTCTATAACAATCAATAATAAAAGTGATTTAAAAAATATTGATTTAAAAAATTGGAGAAATATAGTTGGTGTTGTGCCTCAAGAAATAACCATTTTTAGCGGAAATGTTCTAGATAATATTTTGTTAGGAAAAGAGGATAAACAAGATAGGGTAATAAAATTTTGTCAAAAATATGGTTTTGAAGACTATATCAAATGTTTTCCGCAAGGTTACGGAACTATTTTAGGAGAAGAAGGTATTAATTTATCTGGAGGTCAAAAACAAATTATTGCATTAGCTAGGGTTTTATATAAAAAGCCTCAGTTGTTAATTTTAGATGAAGCAACAGCTGCAATGGATAGAAGAACAGAAAAGTTTAGTATTGAACTTGTCTCTAAATTAAAAAAAGACATGGGTGTGTTGTTTATTTCCCACCGTTTAGAAACATTAAAAAAGTATGCAGATAATATTTATGTTTTAGAAGATGGAAAAACAGTTGCGCAAGGAAATCATAAAAAATTATTAGAAACTTCTAATTTCTACAGTGACTATTGGAAAGAATTAATAAATAACTAAACTTAGTGAAATTTTATAGTTCTAAATTTAAATAAACAAGTAAAAGTTAAATTATTGGATCAATAATTTCTTTATAAATTGAATTGCAAAGTTAAATATATATCATGTGGAAACCATCATTTTAGGTGCTTAATAAAAGCCAATTACCGACCGTCATTACGAGGATCTACTGCGACGTGGTAATCTGTTCACCTGATAGAGAGATTGCCTTTGGTGGTCCCGATCTTTGACATGATGTTATAATCGATATTTCCTACTTAAATTCAACTTCTCTTACGCCTTTCATTTTGTTTGGATGCAAAACGAAACAAAAAATCAAGAAAACCCCGAGGAAATTGCTGCGCAACGCACTTCCATTCTTTCGTTTGTTATTTCTGGGAGTTTCCGGACAACTACAATTTATACTTTCCGTTAAGCCTCAGGCAGTAGTTCCTTCTTTTTGTGCTTCCGTTTTACTAATGATCTAAACTTTACATTTTCGATAATGATTTTTAGAACTTTTTTGAATTCCTATATTTTTACGTAAAAATCAATGCAAGAGCGATGCATAGAGATAAAAAGCTGTTTGAGCGCCTTCTCGCGCGAGTTCTTTTTATCAGCGGCTGCAAGCAGTAGATTTTAGTCAAAATGTAGGCAGACTTGATTTTTGTTTCTTTTTATCAAGAAAAAGATAGGCTTCAAAATATTGAATTTTAGGATGTTGATTGTTTTGTATGGTTGCTTTTAATGTGTACTTAGAGAAAGCCACTAAGCAACCGTCATTACGAGGAGCTTTTGCGACGTGGTAATCTGTCTATTTAATAATGAGATTACCATAGGTATTACCAAACCTACGCAATGACGTTTCAATTTCGTGTCTTTTATGGTAGTTACAATCAATTAAGATTCTTTTACACTAAAGGTCATTTGTACCCGCAAGGTTTCTTCTTTTTCTTTTCCATTGATGAAAAGAAACAAA
>JBELHK010000110.1:0-4745 GCA_042091415.1 Polaribacter sp.
TTATGGGACGCGATTTGGGGTTATGTAGCTATGGATGAAAATATGATTGTTCAAGGAGCATATTTTGATCATAAAGGAGAAACTCCAGGTTTAGGTGCAAATATTAAGCAAAGATTCTTTATGGACGATTTTACCGGTGAACATTTAATGACTTCTTCTGGAGACTTTAAAGGAATTACCGTTAAAAAAGGAAATAATGACCCTAAGAACGATGAAAAAACAGATTACGAAGTAGATGCTATTGCAGGAGCAACCATAACAGGTGATGGAGTTTCAGCGATGATTAAAAAAGATTTAGCATTATACGTACCTTACTTTAAATCATTAAAAAAATAATTTATGGGACTTTTATCAAAAAAAGACGCAGCATTAATTAAAGATCCATTATTCGATAATAATCCAATTACAATACAAGTTTTAGGTATTTGTTCTGCACTTGCAATTACTGCAGAATTAAAAGCTTCAATTGTAATGTCTGTATCTGTAATGTTCGTTTTAGGATTAGGAAATGTAGTTATTTCTTTAATGAGAAATATAATACCTTCAAAAATTAGAATTATTGTACAATTAATAGTGGTTGCAACTTTAGTAATTATTGTTGATTTAGTTTTAAAAGCTTTTGCTTACGAGTTAAGTAAAACGCTATCTGTTTTTGTTGGTTTGATTATTACAAACTGTATAATTATGGGGCGTTTTGAAGCATTCGCATTAGGGAATGGTCCTTGGCGTTCATTCTTAGACGGAATTGGTAATGCAGTTGGTTATGGCGCTATTCTTATAATTGTTGGTTTTTTTAGAGAATTATTAGGTTCTGGTACTTTATTAGGTTTTAAAGTATTAGGTGATCCAATTGAAAAAACTGGAATTTACGCAATAGGTTATGAAAATAACGGATTTATGTTATTATCTCCTATGGCATTAATAGTTGTAGGTATTATTATTTGGATACAGAGAACTAAGAATAAATCATTAATAGAAGAGCACTAGAAATTAGTGTATTTAAAATATAGAATATGGAACATATAGAATTATTTTTCAAATCGATATTTATAGACAACATGGTTTTTGCAACCTTTTTAGGGATGTGTTCTTACCTTGCTGTATCTAAAAAAGTATCAACGGCCGTTGGTTTAGGTGCTGCTGTTATTTTTGTATTAGCAGTAACAGTGCCTTTAAACTGGTTATTAGATCAATATATATTAAAAGAAGGAGCATTAGTTTGGTTAGGTCCAGAATATGCAGAATACGATTTAAGTTTTTTATCGTTTATTATGTTTATTGCAACCATTGCTACAATGGTTCAATTGGTAGAAATAATTGTTGAAAAATTCTCACCTTCTTTATATAATTCATTAGGTATTTTCTTACCATTAATTGCGGTTAACTGTGCTATTTTAGGAGGTAGTTTATTTATGCAGTCTCGTGAAATACCAACTTTAGGACTGGCTTTAACGTATGGTGTAGGTTCAGGAATTGGTTGGTTTTTAGCAATATTAGCTATTGCAGCGATTCGTGAAAAAATCAGATATTCTTCTGTTCCACCTGCATTAAGAGGACTTGGGATTACCTTTATTATCACAGGTTTAATGGCGATAGGTTTTATGAGCTTTGGAGGTATGTTAACTGGTGGTGATGAGAAAAAAGAGGAAAAGCCAAAAGTAGAAGCTCAGTTAAAAAAAGAAGAAGTTAAAAAAGAGGCTAAAGAAATTGTAGCTGAAAATACAAATATAAATTAAACAAGAATGATATTAGCAGCAGGCACAACAGGTACTATTATCGCAACAGTAGCAGCTTTTTTATTATTAACTCTGTTATTAGTAGCTTTATTATTATTTGTTAAGCAAAAATTATCTCCATCTGGTCCGGTAACAATTACGATTAATGGAGAAAAAGAAATCCAAGTAGGTTCTGGTAGTACTTTACTAACTACATTGGGTAATGAAAAAATATTTCTACCTTCAGCTTGTGGTGGTGGTGGATCTTGTATTCAATGTGAATGTCACGTATTAGAAGGTGGAGGTGAAGCTTTACCAACAGAAGTTCCGCATTTCACAAAAAAAGAGCTTAAATCTGGTGTTCGTTTAGCATGTCAAGTTAAAGTAAAACAAGACATGAATATAACTATTCCAGAAGAAGTTTTTGGTATAAAAAAATGGGATGCTGTTGTTGTAAGAAACTACAATGTGGCTTCTTTTATTAAAGAATTTGTAGTTGAAATTCCAGAAGATATGGGATATAAAGCAGGAGGATATATTCAGATAGAAATCCCTCCTTGTACTGTTAATTATAAAGATATCGATATTACAGCTCATCCAGAAGAACACGAAACTCCTGATAAGTTTCAAGCAGAATGGGATAAGTTTGGATTATGGCCATTGGTAATGAAGAATGATGAAACTGTAGAGCGTGCTTATTCTATGGCTTCTTATCCTGCAGAAGGAAGAGAAGTTATGTTAAATGTTCGTATTGCTACTCCACCATGGGATCGTTCTAAAAATGCTTGGATGGATGTAAACCCTGGGGTTGCTTCTTCATATATTTTCAACTTAAAAAAAGGAGATAAGTGTGTGATTTCTGGTCCTTATGGAGAATTCTTTATCAACGAGTCTGAAGCAGAGATGTTATATGTTGGAGGTGGTGCTGGTATGGCTCCAATGCGTTCTCATTTATATCACTTATTTAAAACCTTAAAAACAGGTAGAAAAGTTACTTATTGGTATGGAGGTCGTTCTAAGAGAGAATTATTTTATTTAGATCACTTTTATCAATTAGAAAAAGATTTTCCTAATTTTAATTTTTATTTAGCTTTATCTGAGCCTTTAGAAGAGGATAATTGGAAAGTAAAAGAAAATATTGATGCTCCTGGAGATGGATTTGTTGGGTTTATTCACAATTGTGTAATAGATAATTATTTAAATCATCATGATTCTCCTGAAGATATTGAATTGTATTTCTGTGGTCCACCACTTATGAATAAAGCAGTTCAGAAAATGGGAGAAGATTTTGGTATCCCTGATGAAAATATCAGATTTGATGACTTTGGAGGGTAATCAAACTTAATTAAAATAAAAAGGCCAGCTTAAAGAAAGCTGGCCTTTTTATTTTAAAAGAGTAGGCAAGTTACTTTCTAATTTATATTTCAGATAAAAAAGTTTCTAAATGATAAATAGGCTCATCATTTTCTTGCTCAAATAATTTAGAATAATCCAATACATAAGAAACATTATCTAATTTGCAAAGAAGTTTTACAACTGAGCAAAGCCCTTCAAATAATACCTCTTTAGAAGTCGGATTCTGAGGTTTAGGATTGTAATGACAAAGAGGGGTCTTAAAGCCACAAGAATCTAAAAAAGTCTTTTCAATTAAGAGAATCTCTTTTGGAGAATATCCATTAAATTTTCTTCCTAAATTTTGATGAACTCTACCAACATAACTCAATTCTAGAGAACCGTGTTGATTAGATAAATGCTGCCAACTATCATGATTGTCTAAAATATTTCCAACAGCACATGCAGTACAATCTTCTGGATTTAATTGATTATTATGATAGGCATTATATAGTTTTATTAATGCATTTTCGAGTCTTTTTGAAATTTTCATCATTAATATTTTATTATGTATTAAAGATACTAATAAATTGATTTTCTTTTAATTCATTTTTTATTTTCTATAATTTAGAGATGTACTAAATAAGGACTTAAAGATATATTTTTTCCTATTTTAATTTGTATTTTTATCTCTTCAAACCGCTTTTATGAAAGGTATAAATAAAATTCTAAAAAAGAATAAGTATGTTAAAATTAAGCTAAAGAAATTAGTTTCAAATCATTTAGAATTAAAAGCAAAAATTAATGGAGTAAAAGGTCGTTTCATTTTAGATACAGGAGCATCAAATTCTTGTGTTGGTCTAGATCAAATTGATCATTTTACTATACTCGCAACAGAAAGTGATACTAAAGCAGCTGGTGCAGGTGCTATAGATATGGAAACTCAGCAATCCAGTAATAATTTTTTACAAATTGGGGATTGGAAAACAAAAAAATGCCATTTAGTTTTATTTGATTTAGCACATGTAAATACAGCTTTACAGCAGCATAATGCCAATAAAGTTCACGGGATAATTGGTGCGGATATTTTAGAAAAAGGAAAAGCTTTTATAGATTATAAAAACAAATATTTATATTTAAAAAAATTAAAACCTAATAAAAAATGAGTTTACAAACACAAGTAATGGATAAAATGAAAGAGGCTATGAAAGCAAAAGACACTCTTGCTTTACAAGCTTTAAGATCTGTGAAATCTGCATTTTTGTTAGCAAAAACAGAATCGGGAGTTAAAGAAGATTTAACTGAAGAACAGGAAATTAAAATTATTCAGAAGCAAGTAAAACAAAGAAAAGATAGTGCAGCCATTTTTGTAGAGCAGGGAAGAGATGATTTGGCTAAACCTGAGCTAGATGAAGTTGCAATATTAGAACAATTTTTACCAGACGCTTTATCAGATGAAGAAATAGAAAATGTAGTTGTACATACAATTACAGATTTAGGAGCTTCGGGTATGAAAGATATGGGAAAAGTTATGGGAATTGTATCACAGAAATTAGCAGGTCAAGCGGACGGAAAAACAATTTCTACTTTTGTGAAAAAGAACTTAATGAATTAGCTTTAATGGCCCCGTAGTTCAACTGAATAGAATATCAGATTTCGGCTCTGAGGGTTGCAGGTTTGAATCCTGCCGGGGTCACT
>JBELHK010000111.1:0-4643 GCA_042091415.1 Polaribacter sp.
TAAACTCAAGAGGACAAGGAGATGTTATCGTGGTTTCAGATAAAGTGGATGGGTATACATCAGAAATTATTTATGAAATTGTTAAAGAGTAAGAGGTATTAATTCAATTATTCAATAATCTTATTAACGGTAGAAGAACCATTTTTAATAATGGCACTTTTATTATCACTTAAAATAGTAGGCAATTTGTTTAAATATTTACTCTTCTTTCCTTCATATTCTTCCAATTGTACATTCACTTTTACCACACCATAAGTTGCGTTTTCTTCCAATTCAGATAAAATAGGAATATCATAATACCATTTGGTTAAAATAGGTTCATCTATTTGGTTTTCATAACCATATTTAATGTTTTTAAAATCGTACTCCTGTTCAATTAAAGTAGCTGTTTTTGGTTCTCCATCTGTACTTCTCCATTGACCTTCAATTGAAATTAAAACGCGTGCATTTAGATTTTCGTCACTAAAAACCTTTGTTTTAGAGAAAAACACTCTTAATTCACTAAAACTTAAACGAGTTACACCTGGGTTGTCTTCATCACTTTCAAAATCAATAACTGCATGAAAATTTAATAAATCATCATTTTCTTTTGGAAAAATATCTTTTATAGCTAAGGCAGTTGTTGTCTTTTTTCCTCTAGATTTTTGTTCAGGTTTAATTTCTCTAGTCATTATAGATTTCATTTCGGCTTTTTGCTCAACCTCAATGGGATTTGCGTATTTTTTTAACTGAATACCTGAATATGTTTTCTGAATTTGTCCTGTAAAATTATTGTAGTAATCGTTTATTGAAATTGAGTTGGTGTAGGTACTTACTAGTTTTTTTGTAGAATTGTCTACCAAGTATTTTGCACCCATAAAA
Organism: Polaribacter sp.; assembly: GCA_042091415.1. Classification (GTDB taxonomy): domain Bacteria; phylum Bacteroidota; class Bacteroidia; order Flavobacteriales; family Flavobacteriaceae; genus Polaribacter. The sequence goes on from JBELHK010000111.1 coordinate 862, forward strand.
AGACCTTCTAAAGCTGTGTCTACAAGACTTCCTCTTGCTTTAGGTTTTGTTAATTCTACGATAAAATCCTCATTAGACTGTATATTAGATCTTTGATGGCTTGCACAGCTAGAAAATAATAATACAATAGCTGAGAAATAAACAATAATTTTTAGTGGTTTTACTTTGTAAGTCATAGGTGTAATTTTCGTAAAAATAAATAAAGTTTATTGTAACATCAAACATTTGAATAATTTATTATATTATTGATTATTTTAGCATGAATCAATTTAAAACGTAATGAAAGCTGCATTTAAACATACCATTTTTACTTATGTAACATTAGGTTTATTATCATTAATATTCTTTAATATTTCAGTTTTCGATTTCATAGAAGACGCTTTTGATGATTTTAGCTATTTAGATTTAATACAATCTAAAAATATTTTTAAATATGATAAGGTTAATTCTGATATAATTCTAGTAAATATTGAAAATAGAGACAGAGAAGAATTGGCTTTTTTAATTGAACATTTGGCAAATCAATCTCCAAAAGTTATTGGTATTGACGCTGTTTTTATAAAAAAACGAGATGCTTACAAAGATTCAGTTTTAGCATCCACATTAAAATATTATCAAGATATATTAGTTGGCTCATATATATATCCAAATATTCAGAATCATAAGATGTTTGCTTTTTCAAAACAGGGATTTGTGAATTTTAACCCAGAAGCAGATAGTAATAATGTTATTAGAGATTTTGTAACAAATAAAGACAGTTTATCATCGTTTTCATACCTAATAGCTTCTAAAGTAAATGAGAAAAAAATAAAAGCTTTTGATGGTATTAGATCAATTAAATATTATGGTAATTACCAACAGTTTTTACACATGAGTTTTAGTGATGTTATGCAACAAGAAACCATACCTCATTTAAAGAACAAAATTGTTATTTTAGGTTATTTAGGAATGCCTTTAGGGAATGTAAATGATATTTTAGATAAAAAATTTACACCTATAAATTCAAATTTTAGTGGTAAAACAGTACCGGACATGTATGGTGTTACAATTCATGCCAATATTATAAACTCATTAATCAAAGAAGATTTTATAAAAGAAACACCTAACCTTCTTCTTATTATTATCAATTTTTTAGTTACTTTTTTAACATCTTTATTATTTATAAAAATTTATAAAAAGGGGTATACGAACGAGACGTTATTAAAGAAATTATTTAAATTAATGTATTCTTTTTTAATGATTTACATTTCTCTTTTATTGTTTTCAAAGGGCATAAAATTTCCTGTATTACTTATCATATTGTGTCCAATTTTAGCAATAGAAATGATCTCTTATTCTAAGTTTTTTAATAAACTATCTATAAAAAAATGGCTAACTTCAAAAAAATAATAATTTTTATCTGTTCTTTTTTATTTATTTTAAGAGCATTTGCTCAAACACAATTGGTCGTTTATCAAGTAAATGGAAATGTCACAATAAAAGAGAGTAAAAAGAAAGTATTTGTTGGAACATTAATTGATATGAAATCTACTTTAATTGTGGAGAATGGAAGTTGTATTTTATTGGACAATCAGTCAAATATGTATGAAGTTTTAGAAAAAGGAACAACTTCTTTTAATAGCATTAAAGAAAATAAAATTACTAGCAATTCTAAATCTGTAAGTAAACGTTATTTAAAATATGTTTATAAAAAGTTTTTAAGGCAAGAAGAAAAAAAGAGTATTTATGGAGCGGTGTTTAGAGGAAATGAACTTTTAAATTTCCCAGAAAATTACAGCTATTTTCTACCTAATTCTTTTGTTAATTTCAATTGGAATTCTATTGGACAAGAAGAATTTTATTTATGGATATCAAACGAAAAAACGAATAAAATTGTAGGTAAATATAGGTTAGATTATGCCAATAGTTTAAGTCTTTTGCTGCCCTTTGAAAAAGGAGTTTATAAATGGACTGTTACCACTGAAAATGGTTTAGGAAATAATAAAACATTTTATTTTTTTGAGATTGTGCGCTCAAATGAATTTAAAAAAAGAGAAAATGATGCATTTTATAAAGCTAAAAAACAAGTTGATTTGCTATTGAAGAATTGAAGTGAAAAGCGATGAAAAAGTATAAAAATTCATTTAAAATTATCGTACTTATCTTATCCTTTTAGGATATGCCAGTAAAACACATTCGCAAGATAATTATAAGCTTCACTTTAAAGATTATCATGCTGCTCAAATTACAGATATTATTCCATCAACTGATAAAAAAAGAATGTTAACAATTGATGCAACAGGGAAAATATGAAGCTTTTTTACAAAAGATTTTAGCTTTGAAAAGATAACTAAAAAAGCTGATGGTTTTTTTATTGAAAGTCCAAGATTAATTAATAATGGTAAAAGATTACTATATAAAACTAAAGATTCACTTTGGTTAATTAACGGTAATGCAAAAGTATCCTATAAAAATCCGTTTAAAGGAAGAATATTAAGCCCCAAGAATAATGATTTTATAATTTTAACTGCTGAAAAAGATTTTATATCATCAGAAACAGGTGTTTTTAATAAGAACTTTCAATTTATAAAAGGATTTAACGTTAAAGGAAGAATTAATCTAGCAAGCATTAGTAAAGATAGTTCTCGAATTGCTTACATTGAAGAAAGACTGATAGGAAAACAAGAATTAGTTTACAAGAATTTAAGTAACAATATTGTTCTTTCGAAAAATCAGGTAGAGAAATCTGATGAAATTTCATACCTTTTTTTTAATGATAAAAATGACACATTTTATGCAACTACACATTCTGAAAAAGAAAAAATGTTGTCAATTTATAGTTATAAAGACGGAGTTAGAGCTTCTCTCCCAGAAATTAAAACTAAATGGAATTCAATCAGGTTTAATACTAAAATTAGTGACTCATTTCTAGAAATTAAGCACAAAGTAAGTTTTTCTTTTGCTAACTTTCTTTTTGATAAAAACGCAGGGTTAATTACATTTTATGGATATGACTTTTCTAATAAAGAAAGATTTATTTTTAACTATAACTTTATCAAAGATAAAATCAACAAACTTCATAAAATTAAGCAGAAATTTTTTATGATTGATTATGAATCAAATTCAATAAAATTACTTCTAAGCCCAGAAAGTATTATAATAGTGGTGATACAAAACCTCAACCTTTTGCAATTGTGAAAGATGATAAAATCAAAGAAATAAAAGAAAGATATAAGTTCGCTAAGTTTTTTAAAGATGCCAAACATATTTTAACAATGAATGATAAAGATGTGGCTCAAATACGAGATGTGAATCATAAAATTGTTTTTGAAGAACAGTTATAAGCAGGCAGTTATTCAGTATTACAAATTGATGATTGTTTTATGATTAGTAATTCCTTTCAACAAATAGAATAGGGAAAGTGTTATAAATAAAGCACGTTTTTTGATATACATGAAAATAAAAAGGAAACAATGAGTATACTTGCTACAGAATTTTTTACACGGTATTTTGATTATTGGTAAGGTTTTAATAATCATTTATATGCACGGATAAAATAATTGTTATTTTAGCAAATAACTATGGAAAAAGAAAAATTATGAGATTATTTTACGGAATACTTTTTTTAATAACGGCTCAAGTATTTTCTCAGCATAAAACTGATAAAATTTTATACGATGTAAACAAAGTGTTTGTTCAGCTCAATGAACTCAAAAACAATACTTTGGTTGCTAGTTCAGAGGAGTTGTTGCTTTTTAATGAACGCAATGATTTTTCTATTTGGTCTGCAAGAGATAAAAGAA
>JBELHK010000112.1:0-4625 GCA_042091415.1 Polaribacter sp.
TTTACTAATTACAAAAGCGATTAGAATTGCTCTCTTCCAGAAAAGTGAAAGTTTCCTTCAATCTGTGCATTTTCATCAGAATCAGATCCATGTACTGCGTTTTCTCCCATTGAAGTTGCATACATTTTTCTAATTGTACCCTCCGCAGCATCAGCAGGATTTGTAGCACCTATTAAAGATCTAAAATCTTCTACTGCATTTTCTTTTTCTAAAATTGCAGCTATAATTGGTCCACGTGTCATAAATTCTACTAATTCTCCAAAAAATGGACGCTCATTATGCACAGCATAAAAAGTTTCAGCATCCGCTTTTGTCATTTGAGTTTTCTTTAAAGCTACAATTCTAAATCCTGCAGCGTTAATTTTGTCTAAAATTGCACCAGTATGTCCGTTTTCGACAGCATCTGGTTTAAGCATTGTAAATGTTCTATTTGTTGCCATTATATTGACTTTTTATTTTTTGTTGATTATTGTAAATGTGTTTTACAAATTCGGCGCAAAAGTACATAATTTTTTTAATTATATTGTATATTTGCGTCTTATGATTTTAAAAGGAATTGAAGCGTTAAAAAGCTTTCTTGAAGAACCAAGAAACATTGTAATTGTAGGGCATAGAAACCCTGACGGAGACGCTATGGGATCTGCTTTAGCTTTAAAACATTATTTAGATAAAAAAGGACACAAGGCAACAGTTGTGGTGCCCAATGAATATCCAAAATTTTTACATTGGTTGCCAGGTTCTAAAACAACATATCGTTTCGATTGGCAAAATAGTCAATCTCAAAGAGCTATAAACACATCCGAAATTATTTTTCTTTTAGACTTTAATGCATTGCATAGGGTAGGTTCTGATATGCAAAAGACGTTAGAGAAATATCCTAACGATTTTGCTATGATAGATCATCATCAACAACCAGATGCTGTAAAGTATATGTATTCAGATGTTACTATTTGTTCTACAAGTCAAATGGTGTATCAATTCATAGAAATGAATAATGATCTAGAGTTGATAGATGCAGATATAGCTACTTGTTTGTATACAGGTATTATGACGGATACAGGTTCTTTTAGGTTTAGATCTACAACAAGTACTACGCACAGAATTATAGCATCTTTAATTGATAAAGGTGCCGAAAATGATAAAATTCATAATAATGTATATGATGCAAATTCTTATAATAGGTTATTATTATTAGGACAAGCTTTGAGTAATTTACAAATTTTGCCAACGTATAACACGGCTTATATAACTTTATCATCAGAAGAAAAAAAACGATTCGATTTTCAAAAAGGAGATACAGAAGGAGTTGTAAATTATGCACTTTCTTTAAAAGGAATTATTTTTGCAGCTATTTTTATTGAAGATAGTGAGCAAGGTATAATAAAGATATCGTTCCGTTCTAAAGGTGGATTTTCGGTAAATCAATTTTCTAGAAATCATTTTAACGGAGGAGGGCATGATAATGCTGCCGGAGGAAAATCCTGTATTTCAATGGGAGAAACGGTAACTGAATTTGTTTCATTATTGCCAAAATATGAAAAAGAACTAGAAGAATCTTATGAAGATTAAATTTTTAATATTTACCAGTATTTTGTGCTTTGGTTGTGCTAAAATAGAACCTAGAAAGCCAATTAATCCCAAGCCGTCATCAACTATTTTGCAAGAAACGTTAAAAGAATCTATAAAGTTGAATGTTATAGAAAATGCAAGGATATTATCCATTATTGAAAAAGATTCTACTAAGAATTATCAAGTTTCCCCAAATGGGTTTTGGTATACGTATATCAATAAGATTCAAGAAAGTAAAACAACACCGAAAACTGGAGATGTAGTTTCCATACAATATGATATTTCTGATTTACAGGATAATACAATTTACAGTAAAGAAGAATTAGGTTTAAAAAATTACAAAGTAGATAAAGAGGATTTTATTTCTGCACTTCAAACAGGAATAAAGTTGATGAAAGTAGGAGAAACCATTACATTTGTCATTCCATCATACAGAGGTTTTGGTGTTTCTGGTGATGGGAAAAAAATAGGAATTAATCAATCAATAAAGAGTACAGTAACATTAATCAATATAAATAATTAAAAATGAAAGTATTAAAAAGTGTTTTAACAATTGCAGTTGTTGCATCAATGGTTTCTTGTGGTAACCAAGTAAAAGAAGTAAAGTCTTTAGAAACAGAAATAGATTCTGTAAGTTATGCAATTGGTCTAACAATGTCTAGCCAACTAAAACAAGGGTTTAAAGAAGTAAATCAAGAAATATTAAATCAAGCAATTAGAAATGGATTAGATTCTACCAATTTACTAATAGAATCTAAAGACATACAAAAAGTAATACAAACATATTTTCAAAAGAAGCAGGCGTTAGATAGAAAAGCTGAATTAGAAAAATCTGAAGTATATAAAAAAGAGGGAATTGCTTTTTTAGAGGCAAATAAATCAAAGGAAGGTGTTATAACAACAGAAAGTGGTTTACAGTACATTGTTTTAAAAGAAGGAAAAGGTAAAAAAGCTACTAAAGAAAATAAAGTTAAAGTACATTATCATGGAACAATTTTAGATGGTACTGTTTTTGATAGCTCTGTAGACAGAGGTACGCCATCAGAATTTGGAGTAACTCAAGTGATAAAAGGTTGGGTCGAAGGATTACAGTTAATGAATGTTGGTGCTAAATATAAATTCTTTATTCCTCAAGAATTAGCTTATGGAGCTAACCCAAGACCAGGTGTTATTAAGCCATACATGGCACTTGTTTTTGAAGTAGAGTTATTAGAAATTAAATAAAAATTATTTAATTGAAGAATCTATCATACTTACTAATTTTTTACTTGCTTTTTGTTTCTTGTAACTCAATGAAGTATAAAGGACTAAAAAATGGTATTTATGCCGAAATTACAACAAACAAAGGAGACATTTTGCTCGAGTTATATGCAGAAGATGTACCAATGACTGTTGCTAATTTTGTCTCCCTAATTGAGGGGTCAAATAGTAAATTGATAGATTCTTTAAAAAGTAAGAACTTCTATGATGGCATTATATTTCATAGAGTTGTTCCTAATTTTGTAATACAAGCTGGTGGCTTTTCAAGCCGAGGAAGAAAAGATGCGGGGTATGTTTTTGGTGACGAATTTCCAAAGAATTCAGATGGAAATTTGATTTATAGACATGATGATGCGGGTATTCTTTCAATGGCTAATGGAGGGCCAGCAACTAATAATAGTCAGTTTTTTATTACACACAAACCGATACCTCATTTAGATGGTAAGCATTCCGTTTTTGGCAAAACTATTGTTAATTCAATTCAGTTAAGAGAATTAAAAAGTAAGTTTAAAGATTCTCTATCTTTAAGTAAGTCTGTAGATTCCACTAGAATGGCAATTGTAAAAAGTATTACGCAAGGTGATACTATTTTATCTGTAAAAATCATAAAGATTGGTGAAAAAGTAGAAAGATTTAACGCTGCTGAAGTTTTTGATAATGAATTTAACAATTTTGAAACTTCAGAAGAAGATCGCATTAAGGTTGAAGAAGAGACAGAAAATGCAAGATACTCTAGGTACATAGTTGATAAGGAAAAATTTTCAATTAAAATGAACGAGGAGAAAGCTTTAAAAACTTCTTCAGGACTGCGAATTTTGAAATTAAAGAAAACTTCAGGTAAAAAAATAGTTGATACCAAGCCATTGACTCTAAATTATACCTTGTATACAGCAGACGGAAAAAGGATTCAATCTACTTTAGATTCAAAAGGAAAACCTTTTGTTTGTCAATTAAATGACGAAAACAGACCAATGATTGCTGGTTTTAAAGAGGGAGTTTTATCAATGAGAGAAGGAGAGAAGGTACGATTATTTATTCCTTATTATTTGGGGTATGGAGAAGCTCAATACGGACCTTTTCCTGCAAAATCTGATTTAATATTTGAAATTGAAGTTTTAAAAATAGGTGAATAATTTGTTAGAAGATATTATAACAGTAGACCAAAATCTATTAATTTTCTTAAATAATTTAGGAAGTGAACAATGGGATCCATTATGGTTGATAATAACCAATCAACTTTCTTGGAGTCCATTGTTTATTCTTTTATTCTACTTAACAATTAAATCTTTTGGATGGAAGCGTGGTGGAGTGATGATTTTATCCATGATTCTATTGGTTGCGTTTTCAGATCAATTTACAAATCTTGTTAAGAACTCTGTAGAACGTTTACGACCAAATAATAACCCAGAAATTAAACATTTATTAAGAACTTTAATAAAGCCTCAGAGTTTTAGTTTTATGTCTGGTCACGCAACAACATCAACTTTCTTCGCTGTTTTTGTTGTTTTACTTTTACGAAATAATTATAAATATATATATCTTATATTATTTTGGCCACTAGTATTTGCTTATAGTAGATTGTATTTAGGGGTTCATTTTCCTATTGATATTATTGTAGGAATCATTATTGGTTTTACTTTGGCTAAAACTTACTATTTCTTATTCAAAAAGTTAGATAAGAAGTTTTTTGCATAATTACTTTTATTTTTAGATGACAAGTTATTTCTGCACTATTCGCATAATTTTTATCAATTTAAACGAAACTTAATTATTTTAAACATATTTAAATCCTTAAG
>JBELHK010000113.1:0-4551 GCA_042091415.1 Polaribacter sp.
ATAATTTTCATAGAATTATACTTGTCATAAAAACAAAAGTCCCTTAAAAAGGGACCTTTGAGATATTATTTAAGTTTTTTAGTGGCTTGTGCAACGACCACCATTGTTAGCTACTGGCTTTATTTTTTATTTCCAAGTATTCTTTGTAGCTTTTTAATAGTTCCTCTTCACTATCAAGCAAATTTAGCAACTGCATTTCTAATTTTTTTTTAGTTTTTGATTCGGTTGATTCGATATTATCAAATACGAAGCCCATCAATCCATCTAATTTTTTATTCATGAATCCTTTGGACTCCTCTATATCTGTAAGCTTAGAAATCACATCAAATTTCACTAATTCCATTTTTGAATTTAGAAATGATTTCCATGATGTATTTTTTACTGTAGGCACTTCAAGTCCTTTCGTTTTTTCAAATATTTCAGCCAGAGATATTTCATTATTGTTAATATGAAAATTTATTGTATCTATCATTGCATACTGCTTTGGTAAAATACTATTAAAGTCCTCTATATTTAGCTTCATTTCTTTGTCAATCGATTCTAAAGCGTTATTCATAAATCGCTCATTTTCTTTATTTTGTTTCCAATCATTGATAAACAAAGCAATCAAGACACCTAATGTTACAGGTATCATTTCCATCATTATTTTTTTTACTTCTTTCATTTCAAGTTGAATCTTTTTTTACTTACCGCTAACGGTCTTGTTTAAAATTAGTATCGTGTTTAAGCACTAAAGTTAGCAAATAAATCACAAATAGAAAGTCCGCGAGGACTTTCGAAAGTAAGCTATAACTAATAATCAATAAAGTTGTGCCTGTTGCACAACCTTGTTGATAAAGATAATAATCTAAAAGAAAAGGAGTCTTTTTATTTGTTAACTTTATTTGTGCAAGTCAAAAAAGAATATCAAGAAAAATTGTTTGCTCATTTTCAATTAAGTGAGCGGATTCCGATGGAGAACTTTTCTAAAAGTGTAAAAACTGATGCCAAAGCAATGCAGCGGTTTTGTTGTTTGCTAAAACACTTGCTGAAACCTTATATGGTAAACTTCGAAGGCTTATAATTTTCATAGAATTGTTACTTGTCATAAAAACAAAAATCCCTTAAAAAGGGACTTTTGAGATTTTATTTAAGTTTTAGTGGCTTGTGCAACGGTTACCTGTGTTGTGTGTAGCTTTTATATCCAGATATATTTTTTCAGAAAAAGGAGTATTTATATTTACTTCCTTTCCATAATTAATTATTGCACCAGCGAATAGTTCTAGTTCGTTATTTTCTTTTCCTGAATTTACATCAAGTTGTAAAGATGTCGGTGTTTTTGAAGGAAATGTTGATGCTTTTTCAAATGTTTTTTGAATAATATCATCTTGTAGATAAATACCTTTTTTAACAGCAATTGATTTTATTTCAATCATAATTTTTGTTGCCTCTTCTTTCTGTAATTCAATTGAGCAAACGTCTCCAATAGATGAATTGTGTTTAGCTGTTATTAAACCAAAACTTGCAATAAAAATAAACTTTGTCCAAATATCAATTTGAGAATTCTCTTTAAAGTCAAAATTTATCTTACTTTTTTCTATTAAATTTGAAATCCAATCAATATTTTCCGAAGGATTTTTTGGGTCTTTACCAAAAATTAATTGCCCTGGTTTGCCTTTATGTTCAACGATTCCTTTTTCTTTTATATGAGAAGCAACATAAACACAAGATGGTAAAATAATATTATTAGGTATTATTTTACGAATTCGGTCATATATATCAGCTCCATTCATCATTGGAAGTAAAACTGTATCTTTTGTAATTACTTTGGAAAGCTGATTACAAATATTGTCTAAATCATATTCTTTAACGCAAATAAATATCAAATCCGGTTTTTTAATTTCAGAAATATTTTGATAAATACAGTCAGGGTTTGTTATGCTATTTTTGTGCTCGGAAGAGAGCAATGTTAGACCCTTTTTTTTTACAACTTCGTATGTTTTAGTTCTAGCAATAAAAGAGATTTTATTTTGTCTACTTGTTTCGTTATTCTGAGATATCTTAAACCCAAAATAACCACCAACACCGCCTAAACCTATAATAACAATGTGTTTTTTGTCCATTTTTTTATTTTTTTACAAATATTAAAACTCTTACTCAGATAAGCACTTGACAAATGACAAGAAATTATATTTTGGTAATTTCTTTTCTAATTCTACTTAATGAACTGTCGGTAATTCCTAGATAGGAAGCGATAATTTTTAGAGGTACATTTTGGAAAATATGAGATTGCTGTTTTAAAAGATTAATATACCTTGTTTCTGCTTTTTTACTTGCTATTTCAATTACTCTATCGTTTAATCTAGAATAATTTATAACAAATAAAAGTCTACTAAACTCCCTGAATTCAGGAATGTTATGGAAGTTTTTTTGCACATTTTCTAAGCTTGTTTCCCAAAATGAGCAATCAGTTATAGTTTGATAGATTTCTTTTGTTGGCTGTTTTTTAAAAAAAGATAAAAAGTCATTTACAAAGCAAGGAGCTGAATAAATGTTGGTTGTAATTTCTTCATTATCTTCATTAAGAATATATGAACGTACATAGCCTTTCTCTAAAAAGTATGTTTTAGTACTAATAGCATTTTTATTAAGTAGTGTAGTATTTTTGTCTAATGAGAAATCGCAAAATGTTTCCGTAATTTTTTCAACAATTTCTTTTTGGATAGGAAACAAAGAATGGAAATAGTTATTAAGTTTTGATTTGTCCATCAGTTTGTTTTTTAGTTACACACAACGTTTCTGCTAAGCTGCGTTTTAATGAAGTTTAGGTATTGTTGGTATTAGTTTACCCATTAAATTTATATACATTTGGATTATGTTTTTCCATATAAAATTCAGGATTAGCTATTTCAGTAAATCCAAATTTTTTGTAAAGCCATTCAGCTGTATTAGTTAATAAAATCCAGCGCCTTAAATTTTGAAGATCAGGATGATTTGCTATTTCATTCATCAACCATTTACTCAATCCATTACCTCTATATTCGTCCACAATATAAACATCTCCCAAATAGGCTATCGTTGAAAAATCTGAAATTATTCTCGCAAAGCCAATTTGTTGGTTTTTATAATAAACACCAAAATTTAAAGAATTTTCAATTGATTTCTCCAAAGTATTAAGTGGAATTCCTTTAGCCCAATCAGTTTCTTTTGAAAGGAATCTATGAATACTCAAAATATCTAATTTAGATCTATCTGTTGAAATGCTATAATTATTTCTAAAAACTTCTATATTTTTCATAACATTACTATTAATGTCTCGTCCTAAAATATGGCTAAGCTGCGTTTTAATGCAGTTTAGTTTTTGTTGTGCTCATATTTATAATTAATTCTATTACTATCGGTTTGATCCTCCTGTAATATTTTACAATCCTAGATACATTTTCATAAGAATTAACCGGAGTCTACAGAATACTCCGCTACGTTTCCAAACGTATTATCCCCTTCTAATACTCCCATATCTATAATATCCGACAATGTTGGAGGAGCAATAGCAATAAAAGGTTCTTTGAACACTTTTAATTTCAAGATGTTGGAGTCATCAAAATAATATTGAATAAAACATAAGTCTTTCCAACAATAATCCGCATCTTCATCGACAATGTATTTACAATTCAGAATAAAGCCTTCCTGAGGTAGAGTTTTGAAACTCTCATGCGTGATTTTTTTCAAAAACTCTTTATGATGTTGACTGAGCCTAATGAATGGCAAAAGATTTGACATGACCTCTTGGAAATCATCTGTAGGCGATAATTTCTGATTACCAGGAATATTGGTTTCCCTGAATTCCTCTTCTAGTAAATCAAGGAAGAGTTGGCTCATATTTAAGGGTAGTTGCTCACTTAACCAACGGTATAAACTTATATGAAACGGGATAACCCGATTTAGATGTTTGATAAATTTAAATATGCACTGATAAATCTGAATTGTTTGATTAAAATCTATTTTATGTTCATTGAAGTGCACATATACAAAACGAAATAGCTTGAATAGATAGTCATTAGTGGTAATTGAATTTAAATCTCTAGATAACTCAAGGTGATTTGAAAAGTCAAACTCTTGATTTTTTTGGATAAATTCATCATTTTCAAAATCTTTTAATATATCGATATTGTAGGTCAATAATGGCTTAGGTCCATTTTTATTAAATTCTTCAAAACAGAAATACAAATGCATTAAATCATCGGCAAACCTTGTCTTTTGCCAATACTGAATGAATTTTTTTTGAATTTGATAGCTCGCTAAGTGAGGGGAAAGTGAGTCTCGAGAATATCGAAATAGTTGATCTAATATATCATTTATTGAATCTAATTGTTGCTCATCATCATATTGTTTAAACAACTCTATAATAAATGGGATGAATGCATCTCCATAAGAGATGGGAGGTAAAGTTTTATTATGAGTAGAACGTTTCATAGAATTCAAAAAAATTATCCAATTTGAGCACAACGTTTGTGGCTATGATTTCGTTGCGAGTTGAAAATCCGGAGGATTTTCCACCGTAGAAATCAAGCC
>JBELHK010000114.1:0-4527 GCA_042091415.1 Polaribacter sp.
ATAAAACAACAGAATCTAATCCTCCTGAAATTGCAATCAGTATTTTTTTACCCTTTAAAAAAGGAAACTCACTTTCGATATGTTTTTTAAACTTTTGAAACATTTATAATTTAAAAAGCAGCAGTTTTTATAATTGAGAATTTAGCCAACTAATAATATCTTGAAGCATTTCTTCTTTACATAAGTCATTATGTAATTCGTGATATCCACCTTTATATAATTTTAACGTTGCCTTTTCTGAATTTTCTATAAAAGATTTAGACGCTTTATAGTCGGTTATTTTATCAGCAGTTCCGTGTAAAAACAACATAGGAGTTTTTAATTTTTTAGCATTTTCAATTGCCCATTCACCTGTTTCAATAAATTTGATAGAATAATTAGGGCTTATTTTATCGTGAACAAGAGGATCTTCAATGTATTTTTTTACTTCATTTTTATCTCTTGTAAGCAAATTAGGGTCTAACTCATTTCCCATGGTTATCGATGGCATAATATTTTGCAAGAGTTTTCCTAAAAATATTTTTATAGTAGGTGGTTCAAATGCTAATTTTAAAAACGGACTTGTTGCAATAACTCCCTTTAAATTATTTTTCTTTCTTAAAACATAATTAGTAACAACATTGCCTCCCATAGAATGACCATAAAGGAATATCGGTAATTTTGGAAAAAGTTTCTCAGCCTTTTCTATTGTTTTAGAAATACTCTTTAATACTTCATCAAACCCAGGATTATGCCCTCTTTTCCCTGCTGTTTTACCGTGCCCAAAATGATCTAAAGCAACTACAGAAAAATTATTATCGGTTAATTTTTTTGCAACATCTGAATAGCGTTTTGAGTGTTCACCCATACCATGCGCTAAAACGATAACCGCCTTTGTATTTTTAGCTTGCCAATACTGACCATAAAAATTAGTATTGTAAATATTAAATTTAAACTCTTTGTTTGTCATGCATTAAATTTACATAAAAAATATAGTTTATAAAGAGCGCGTTAACACATGCTTCATTGCCTTTGCTTTTAGTAAACATTCTTCATATTCTTTTTCTGGAATTGATTTTGATGTAATTGCACTACCAACAGAATATGATATATAGTTGTTTTCAGAATTGTATAAAATACTTCTTATAACCACATTAAAATCAAAGTCTCCTTTTGGTGAGAAATAACCAACGGATCCAGAATATAATCCACGTTTTGTTTCTTCTAAGTTTTCAATGATTTTCATGGCAGATAATTTAGGTGCGCCTGTCATACTTCCCATAGGAAAAGTATCTTTTATAACATCTACAGAATGTGTGTTTTCTTTTAGTTCAGAAACCACTGTTGATATCATTTGATGCACTTGTTTAAAAGAGTAAACTTTGCATAGTTCTTCAACTTTTACACTTCCTTTTTTTGCTGATTTAGATAAGTCATTTCTAACCAAATCAACAATCATTACATTTTCTGCTCGTTCTTTTATATCTCTTCCTAAATCTGATGCAATTTTAGCATCATCTATTTTACTCTTCAAACGCTTTGCTGTTCCTTTTATAGGCTGAGAAATAATTTTTGAACCTTCTTTCTTAATATATCTTTCAGGTGATGCAGACAATAAATATTGGTGCTCAATTTTTAAGAATGTAGCAAAAGGAGGTTTTGATATTTTATTTAAATCTTGATATACTTTGATTGGATTTATTTCACAATTTTCTGCATAAAATTCTTGACAAAAATTAGCCTCATAAATATCTCCTCTTTTAATGTGATTGATCACTTTATTTACTTTAGAATGATATTCATCTTTATGAATTCGTAGCTTTATTTTAATATCAGAACAAGTATTTTTGTTTTTTTCTTCTTTAGTTGTGTTTATTTCGTTGAGATCGTGTTCAATTTCATCATCAACCATTTTTAAATAGAGAAATTCAACTGAATTTCCTTTTATAAAAACAATTCTTTGAGGTTGAAAAAAAAATAAATCCGCAAAACCTAAACCGTCAAAATTTGATGATGTAATTTGCTCTACATCATTTTTTACATCATAAGAAATATAGCCAAAAATATAATCTTTTGTCTTGGTTTGATACTCTTTGAGTTTTTCAAAAGCATTGAAATAATCTGTTTTTATAGCTGTAAATTCATCAACAGCTAAAACAGCGTCAAAACTCGAATATTGCTGATTGTAATTATTGCTATCTAACCAAATTGCAGTATTAAATTGTTGAGACCAAATTTGAAGTTTATGCTTAAAGTCGGCAATATTCTCAACTAAAAAAGTCTTTTTAGTTCTTTGCATATGTTTGTAAAAATACTTGAAAGTTTTTGAAACAAAAAAACCTCACTATTGTGAGGTTTATTATTTTAAAATGTTTTTTAAGCATTCAAAGGTTTTCCGTCCCATGCTGCTTTTGCAGCTTCTTTTACTGCTTCAGAATATGTTGGGTGACCATGACAAATTCTTGCTAAATCTTCTGCAGAAGCTCTGTATTCCATTGCAACAGCAGCTTCCATGATAAGATCTGCAACTCTTGCACCAACCATGTGAACTCCTAAAATTTCATCGGTGTTTTTATCTGCTAAAACTTTAACAAAACCATCTGTATCTCCGCTTGCTCTTGAACGACCTAAAGCGCGCATAGAAAACTTACCAGATTTATAGCTTACGTTAGCATCTTTCAGTTCTTGTTCTGTTTTACCAACAGCAGCAACTTCTGGCCAAGTATAGACAATACCAGGAATTAGATTGTAATCTATGTGAGGTTTTTGACCAGCTAAAAATTCTGCAACAATAGTACCTTCTTCTTCTGCTTTATGAGCTAACATAGCTCCTCTAACTACATCACCTATTGCGTATATGTTTGCTATATTTGTTTGTAGATGATCGTTAACATCCACTTGTCCTCTTTCATTTACTTTTACACCTGCTTTTTCTAAGCCTAAACCTGCTGTATATGCTTTTCTTCCTACAGAAACTAAACAATAATCTCCTGTAAAAGTTACTTCTTCTCCTTTTTTGTTATTTGCTTTAACAACAATTTCATCACCATTTCTTTCAACAGAAGTTACTCCATGATTTACATTAAATTTCATTCCTTGCTTCTTTAAAACTTTTTGTAGTTCTTTAGAAACATCTGCATCCATAGTAGGTGTAATTTTAGGCGCATATTCAATTACAGTTACTTCTGCACCTAATCTTTTGTAAACAGAACCTAACTCAAGACCAATTACTCCACCACCAATTACTAATAAATGTTTAGGAACTTCTTTCAGTTTTAAAGCTTCAGTTGAAGTTATAATTCTTTCTTTATCAATATTTATGAAAGGTAAAGTAGATGGTTTTGAACCTGTTGCTATAATAATGTCTGTACCTTCTATAATTTCTGAAGATCCATCGTTTTTAGAGACTTTAATATGTGTAGCATCTTCAAATGAGCCTAAGCCTTCGAAAACATCAATATTATTTTTATCCATTAAATACTTAATACCTCCTGTTGTGGTCTCTACAACATTGGCTTTTCTAGCAATCATTTTAGAAAAGTCGAAAGATGGTTTTTCAACAGAAATTCCGTGCTCTTCGAAATGATGAGTTGCATCGTAAAAGTGATGAGAAGAATCTAATAATGCTTTAGAAGGGATACAGCCAACATTTAAACAAGTTCCACCAAGAGTGTTGTATTTTTCAATAATTGCAACTTTTTTTCCTAATTGTGAGGCTCTTATTGCAGAAATGTATCCTCCAGGACCAGAACCAATTACAATAATATCGTATTTCATCTGTGTATTTTTTCAGAATAATATTTGCAAAATTACATATAAAAGTTGATTTGTTGAAGTTTGTTATAGATTTGTTTTTTAATTATTTTAACTTTGATTTTAAGTATGAAACAAGTTTTAATTATTGGTCGTGTATGGATAGAAAATACTACTGGAGCTGGTAATAGAATGTTGCAGCTAATTGATTTCTTTCAAAATCAAAATTTTAAATTATCATTTGCATGTTCATCGAATAAATCTGAAAATTCAATTGATTTATTTAAAATGGGTATCGAAGAAATTCCGATTGAATTAAACTCTTCTTCATTTGATGCTGTTTTAAAAAAAATAAACCCTACAATAGTACTTTTTGATCGTTTTTTAACAGAAGAACAATTCGGATGGAGAGTTTCTGAAAATTGCCCACAAGCTTTACGAATTTTAGACACCGAAGATTTACATTTTTTAAGAAAAGTTCGCCATCAAAAATACAAAAACAAACAATCATTTTCGAATGAAGGATTGTTAAAATCAGATGAAACTAAAAGAGAGATTGCTTCTATTTTACGCTGTGATTTATCTTTAATTATTTCTTTTTACGAGATGGAGTTACTGAGGTCTGTTTTTAAGATTGATGAAAATATACTTCATCATCTGCCTTTTCTATTTGATAGAATAACTGATAAAGATGTGCAAGAATTAACTTCTTTTGAAGAGAGGAGTCATTTTGTTTTTATAGGAAATTATCTCCATAAACCCAATGTGGATGCAGTTTTGACTTTAAAAAGACAC
>JBELHK010000115.1:0-4467 GCA_042091415.1 Polaribacter sp.
GCAGTTTTAACTTTAGCACGTTTTAATCTCTTTTTTACATTTCCTTGAACCACATAATGGTCTATTGTTGGAGCAAATACATTCATTAACAAGATTGCTAAGAATACGCCTTCTGGATATGCAGGATTAAACACACGAATCATAATTGATATAAATCCAATTAAGAAACCATAAATCCATTTTCCTTTATTTGTTTGTGATGCTGTAACTGGGTCTGTTGCCATATAAACAGCACCAAATGCCAAACCACCAATCATTAAGTGTTCCCACCAAACAGTATTCATTAATCCGTAAAATTTACTAGATTCAGTAATTATGTTAGCATCTACAACTGCATTGAAGATTAATCCCATAACTGCAGCTCCAATAAATGTTGAAACAATTATTCTCCAGCTTCCAATTTTAGTAAAGATTAAGAAAGCAGCACCTAACAATATTAACATTGTAGATGTTTCCCCTACAGAACCTGGAATGAATCCCATAAACTTATCCCAAGTTGAATAATCAACTGGTAAGTTTTGAGCATAACTACCTAAAATCGTTTCTCCAGAAATTGCATCTGCAGTTCCTGCTCTGTTTACAGCATCGTGAACCCAAACTTTATCACCAGACATCCAAGTTGGATAAGCAAAGAATAAAAAAGCTCTAATAGTTAAAGCAGGATTTAAAATATTCATTCCTGTTCCTCCAAAAACTTCCTTACCGATTACAACTCCAAATACAACTGCTACTGATAACATCCATAAAGGAGTATCAACAGGAACAATTAATGGGACTAACATACCTGTTACTAGATATCCTTCTTCTACTTCATGACCTTTTATTACTGCAAAAATAAATTCTACTAAAAGACCAACTGCATAAGAAACAACTACTAATGGTAATACTTTAATGATACCAATCCATAAATTGTCCCAAGTAAAAAAGTTTACTAAAATATTATCTCTTAAAGAACCATCGATAGCAGCATAATGCTGATAACCTGCGTTAAACATCCCGAAAATCAATACTGGTATCAAAGACATGATAACGGTATTCATTGTACGTTTTAAATCATCTGCTGCTTTAATATGAGTTCCTCCATGAGTAACTTCATTTGGCAAGTATAAAAAAGTATGGATTGCATTAAATGCAGGAGCCATCTTTGTTCCTTTATACTTTTCTTTTAAATTATGTAAATTTTGTTTTAAGCCCATAATCTTATCCTAATTCTTCTCTCATTAAATCTAAACCTTCACGAATTATTTTTTGATGTGGCTGTTTAGACACACAAATAAATTCTGTAAGCGCAAAGTCTTCTGGAGCAACTTCATAGCCTCCTAAAGCTTCCATTTCATCTAAATCTTTATACATAAATGCTTTTAGTAATTGCATCGGATAAATATCTAGTGGAAATACATTTTCATAAGAACCCGTTACAACAAAAGCTCTATGCTCACCATTTGTATTGGTATTTAGATCATATTTTTTCTTTGGATTTAACCAAGAAAAAGTCAATGCTCTAGATGGAGATATTTTGTTAAAAACTGGTTTATTCCATCCAAAAAACTCATAATCATCACCTTCTGGAATGGCTGTTATTTGATTATTATAATATCCTAAAAAACCATCTTCTTTAACTTCAGTTCCGCTTAAAACATTTCCACTTATAATTCTAGTGTTATCGTTTTCTACATTATCTTTTAAAAGATCTGAAATTGTTGCTCCTGCAATAGCAGTAACATATTGTGGTTTATTAATTTTTGATCCTGTAAGCGCAATTGTTCTTGTCAAGTTGAATTTACCTGTTAACAATAACTCACCAATAACAACTAAGTCTTGAGGATTGATTGTCCAAACAACTTCACCTTTATTTATTGGATCTATTTGTGCTATTTGAGTTCCAACATTTCCTGACGGATGTGGCCCTGAAACTTTATGAAGCTCAACACCTTCAACAGTATCAAAAACAGTTTTTTGAGATTTACCAACAGAAACGTGAACTTTACCTTCAGTTAATTTTGATATTGCCTCAATAGCTGCTTTTACTTCTGCATCTTTACCCGCTAATGTATAAGACAAATCTGCAGCCAAAGGTGCACTTGCATAAGCAGATATAAAAATAGCTTTTGGTGATTGATTTGGATTTGCGACAACATCATAAGGACGTTGCTTTACAAATGGCCAACAACCAGATTCAAATAAATGTTTTTTCACATCTTCAGCAGACATGTTTGAAGGTTGTTTTACACCAAAATCTACATATTCATTTGTAGAATTTGCAGCAATTTTTATTGCTAGTACCTTTCTTCTTGCCCCACGAACTACTTCTAAAACCTTACCAGAAACCGGACTTGGAAATAAAATACGCTCATCACTTTTAGAATAAAAAAGTGTTTGACCTGCTTTTACTTCAGCTCCTTCCCTAGCAACAAGTTTAGGTGTAATTCCATGAAAGTCTTCTGGCTTTATTGCGTATACACTACTCAAAGAAATATTTGTAGTTGTTTTTTCCGCTTCGCCAACAAGCTTAATATCTAAGCCTTTTTTAATACGAATGTCTTTTGACATAGTAAATTGGAATTGTTTGTTATCTTAAAAAATCATGCAAATTTACAGTTTTTAAGAATTATTTTAAAGATAATAGCATGTATATATTCGTTAAAAATTACTATTTATATTAATTCTAAATTACTATTTTTAGCCGTATGAAAGGTTTTATTTTTTGAATAAAAATTGATAAGAATATAAAATTGAAAAACTATTTTTGTTAACATGTTTAGATTCATATTAATACTTTTCTGTTTGTTTAGCAGTATTCTATTTTCACAAAATATAAAAACAGTTCAATTAAGAGCTTTGGGAAAAGATAACCAATCGACCATCGTTCCTTTAGGAACTATCTTAGAGTTTTCTTTTGATGATTTAGAAGCCGATGTAAAAGATTATCAATATAAAATTGAACACATGACACATGATTGGCAAAAAAGTAAATTATTAGCTAGTCAATTTATTGATGGTTTTGATCAAAATACAATTATTGATGTTACCAACTCTTTTAATACATTTCAAAGCTATTCTCACTATTCAGTTAAAATTCCGAATATAAATACAGTAATAACTAAAAGTGGAAATTACTTAATTTCTGTTTTAGATAGTTACGATAATGTAATTTTTAGCAGAAAATTTGTCTACTACGAAGAATTAACAAACGTTGGTGTTGCTGTATCAAGAAGCAGAAATACAAAAACTTTAGACACACAACAAACACTTGAGTTTTTCGTAAGTCATCCTAAATTAAGAATTAATAATCCTCAACAAGAATTAAATATCGTTTTAATCAAAAATGAAAACTGGGGTAATACAATCACCAATTTACAACCCACTTTCTTTCAACAAAATCTTTTAAAATACACATACAGTAATAAAACAAATTTTAATGGAGGTAACGAATATTTGAATTTTGACAGCAAAATAATCAGAAATAAAAGTGTAAATATTGTAAAAGTAGAACAGAAAAATAGAGATGTATTTCATCATTACATTTATCCTTATGAATATAAATCTAACTCAAAATACAGCTATAATCCAGATATAAATGGTCAATTTATCATAAGAACTCTCGAGGGAAATGATTCATCTACAGAAGCAGATTATGCCATGATGCATTTTACCTTAAATTGCGAAACTCCTTTTTTAGATAAGGAAGTATATATTTACGGAGCGTTCAATAATTTTGGACTTGAAACTGAAAATAAAATGCAATATGATTTTTCCGAAAAAGCATACAAAGGAAAAGTCTTATTAAAACAAGGTTTTTATAATTATAAATATGTCACATTAAATAAATATGATGAATTAAACGAAGATGAAATTCTTGGTAATTTTTTTCAAACCGAAAACGAGTATAAAGTAATTGTATACTTTAAAGCATCAGGTAGCTTATATGATAGAGTTGTCGGAATTGGTACAAGCGTTTTTAATGCAGATAAATAAATTCTCGTTTGCGATATTTATTCAAAAAAACTACATTTACTCGAAATGGTAGAGGAAATAACAAAAGGGATAAAAGTTTCTGTTGAAACACAATATAACGGAACTAGCTCTAAAGGAAACAAGTTGTATTATGTTTTTTCTTATTTCGTAACTATTGAAAATAACTCTACCAAAACTGTAGAACTTACTCATCGTTTGTGGAGAATATTTGATTCTTTAAAC
This sequence comes from Polaribacter sp., assembly GCA_042091415.1. GTDB lineage: Bacteria > Bacteroidota > Bacteroidia > Flavobacteriales > Flavobacteriaceae > Polaribacter. Next base: position 4,198 of record JBELHK010000115.1, read on the forward strand.
AAAACAGAAATAGTTGAAGGCGAAGGTGTAGTTGGCCAAACACCTTTACTAAAACCAAACCAAGCTTATTCTTATAGCTCTGGCTGTTTTTTAGGATCAAATGCAGGAGCTATGTGTGGTTATTACAAGATGAAAAATATTTTAAATGATGAAACTTTTAGGATTAAAATCCCAACTTTTCAACTTCAAACTCTAGAATTATTAAACTAAAAAAAAAGAATAATAAAGTTTCTAAATTTAAAGATTCTGAATGTTTAAATTGTGGATATC
>JBELHK010000116.1:0-4463 GCA_042091415.1 Polaribacter sp.
ACTTCTCTTAACGTTCTTTGAGAAATATCAGCAGGAGCAGCATTTAATCCATTTATAGATTCACCACCAGCAATCATATGTTTGGCACAAGCAATAACTTTTTCAGTTCCTGTAAAATCATTTTGTTGAAACCCTTCAATCATAGCTTTTCCTAAATTACCTACTAAAAAAGGGTCTTCTCCAAAGGTTTCACCAACTCTTCCCCATCTTGGGTCTCTTAAAATATCAATATTAGGAGTAAAGGACCAATGAGACCCAGTAGCTCTCATTTCTTTGGCAGTTTGTTTGGCTACATCGTATAAAAAACTGTCTTGCCATGTTGATGCTAATCCAATTGGAGATGGATATACAGTAGTTCCTGAAACTAAAGCATTACCGTGTATAGCATCAATACCAATTAATAATGGTATTTTTAAAGGAGATTGTAAAGCTAATTCTTGGAGATAATTTGCTTCTTTTGCAGTTAAAACATGAAGAAATGATCCTATTTTTCCTTCAATGGTTAGTTTTTTTACATCGTTGATAGATAAATCCTTATAAAAACCTTGCGCATCATTATTTGCTTTATCATCATTTGGATTACCAGCTCGCATGTGCTCTAAACCAACAAACTGATTCATTTGTGAAACTTTATCTTCTAAAGACATTCTGTTCATTAAATCCTCGATTCTTTTCTCTAAAGGTTCTTTGGCGTTTAAATAAAGTAAATTGTCTTTTTGCTTTTTATTATTACATGATAAAATGATAAATAACAAGCTAAAGCTGATTTTTGAAATTGATATTTTTTTAATCATATAAAATTTAATTTTTTAATGCATTGTGAATAACTTCATATGCTGGGTTTTGTTGAAAGTTTGAGTCGTAGATTGAATGAAATGCGCCAACTTTTCCTTTTTTAGACCTTACAGATAAATCCCATAAGTTTAATGTTACCACTCCTGTTTTTGTTTTTTCTTTTAGTAAATCGATAATTTTTTGATATACTTCAGCTTGTTTTTCATATCCTTCATTTAGTTTACTTTCATCTTCAATAAAATAATCTAATTCGGTTACATGAAATTCAAGATCATTAGCATGAGCCCAATCAATTAAGTTTGATAATTTTTTAATTTGATTATCTGTGTCGGTTACAAATTTCTCTGTTGTTTTGCTTAATAAAATATGAGCTTGCCAACCAATTGCATCAACTCTAAGTCCTTTTGATCTAATATATTGTACTGTTTTTTTAAGTTTATTCCACATTACATCTTGCATGCCTCCATTTTGATTATATACAAGTTTTATATTCGGAGCATTTTTATTTGCAATTTCAAAGGCTTTTAAGATATATTTTGGATAACCATTTTCATCTAAACCAATTTTTAACCAAGGATTTTCCCATTTATTGTTGCCAGGTTTTGGCCCGAACCAATTTCCATTAGATAAAATAGTTTCGTTAACAACATCCATCCATTTTACACTTTTTTCATTGTTGAATCTTTTTGCAAAAGCAGTTGCAAACTCAACCATATTTTTATCTAATTCTTCTACTGTTCTATAATCTTCTTTTGCCCATTTTGATGCTTGAGGACTTATTGGTCCATGCAAACGAACAATCAAGTTGTTTTTATTTGCAAAGTTTATAAAGTCGTTTACTTGCCTCCATTGCCATACATTAGGTTTAGGGTGAATTCGGCTCTGTTTGGCTGCGTTTGCAGGAGTTAAGTACTTAAAATCTTTTAAGAATAATTTTTCTTTTATGGTATTTAGTTCGCGATAATTTAAAGTAGCTCCTATCAGTAAATTATTAATTTGAGATGACTTAGTTTTATTCTGTGCTTCTAAAACATTTTGACTGATTAAAAGAAATAAGACTAAGTGTAGTTTTATAGTATTTTTTATGACTGATTCCATTTTAAAAAAATATTATTTTTTATTAATTTCTTTTTGCTTAATGCGTTCTAACTTACTTATTTCTTGAACTTCTTTATTGTTGAATTTTTCTAATAGTTTTTTTTTAGTTTGAGTATATGTTTCTTTATAAATTACTTTTTTCTGCTCCTGATTTAAATTTTTTCCTCTTGTTTTACTTCCGTTTGTCTCGTATTTGTCATAAAGTATATTCTGTAGAAATATAATTTTTTCTTCAGGTAAACTCATTTCTATTCCAATAAAATTAGAAATGATATCGGCTCTGTTTTTTGCGTATTTATTTTTTTGATTTTTTTGTGGTTTAGTAACTTTTTTTGTTTTGGTTTGCGAATTGAAAAATCTAGCTGCTAATGTTTGAAAAGAGATTTTTGTGTTTTGGTAAGCTATATCATCAATTTTATTTTCTGTTTCATTGATATCCTTTTTGTAATCATACAATTCCTCTGCATAAATATCTTCTTTATAAATTTGGTCTGTACTTTTCTTATTACTAATCCAAACTGTATACCTGTAGTCTTTGGTTCTAAAGCTATATCCCATTTTATTTCCTCTAGGATATTGACTTATGGCGAATATTTTAGATGTACTTTCTTCACCATTTAAGTATGACTTTAGACTGATGCCGTCTAAGTTTTTTGGAGTACTTAATCCGGATAAATCTGTTAAGGTTGGAAATAAATCTACAAATTCAGTTGGAGAAGATGCTTTGTAACCTTTATTAATTCTTGGGTCATATATAATTAGAGGTGATCTTGTGGCTTGTTCAAAATTTGAATGTTTGTTCCATAAGCTATGATCACCAAGATGCCAACCATGATCTCCCCAAATAACAATAATCGTATTTTTATCTAATCCTTTTTCTTTTAATTTTGTTACAATTTTACCAATCTGAGCATCAATATAACTAGTAGCAGCATAATAACCATGAATTAATTTTCTTTGTATATCTTTATCTATATTTAGTAACCCTTCTTTGTTAAATTTATAATTGATATCATTTGTTTTATAGCTTTGCATTTCTCCAGATTTATGATATGCAATGTCTACAGCATTTTTAGTTTTCTTTTGATATGAAGCAAGTTTAATTTTATTTACATCATATAAATCCCAATATTTTTTTGGTGCTACAAATGGTAAATGAGGTCTTTTAAAGCCAATTGCTAAAAAGAAAGGAGTCGAATTTTCGATATTATCTATTATTTCAATACTCTTGTTTGCAATTGCTCCATCTACATAAGCACCATCAGGTACATCTGTGTTTTCATAAGGTGGTTTGTATCGATCTCTTACATATTTGTTGAGATTTTTAACCCCTTTTTTTTGCCCTTCTTTTCTTAATTCATAAATCTTTTTGGTTATTTCTTCGCTTTGATAAAAGCCTAAGGCAGGCTGTTTGAAGCCAGTTGGATATGTAAAGCTATTCTCTTTAACAAATGGAGTGCTCCAAGAAGGTTTATCTTTATCTTTATCAACGCATCTAGGATCAAATATTTTTCCTATTCCAATAGTTTCATAACCGTTATTTTTAAAATATTCAGGAATTGTTAAAATGTTAGGGTTTTCATCTCTCATTTTTGTTTTTAAATCCCATACTCTTGTGTAATCAGGTCTTTTTCCTGTTAGAACACTTGCTCTAGATGGTCCGCAAATAGCTTGCTGTACATGATTATTTAAAAAAGTTGTTCCATTTTTTGCAATTTTATCAATGTTGGGTGTTTGTGCGAAATTATCGTAATAAGCGCCTATTGTAGGTTTTAAGTCATCTACTGCAATAAATAAGATATTCGGTTTTTGATTTTCTTGTGCTCTAACTCTAAAGAATATTAACAATAAAACAGTGAGTAATATCAGTTTTTTCATTTTCATCGGTCTTTTTAGTCTAGTCCTTCTAAATATCCTGTATGAGCTTTCTTTACAATAAAATTTGCGTCATACAATAGAGGCCATTCGTTATAGTTATTGTGGTGAGGGAGCAGCCATGAATCATCATCCTTAACTCCCCAAACAGTAATTGCATATTTATTTTCTAAAGGGATTGTATTATAAATTTCAACTACTTCTTTATACTTTTCTTTTTGAACAAGACTTCTTTCTTCTGTTAATTCAGTAATGTCTCTATTGGGGTTCATTCTAATATCTAATTCAGAATAATGTAATAATAATCCACTTAAAACAGCTCTATCAGTTGCATTTTGAATTTGCTCTTTAGATGGATTTTTATATGAAATATGCATTTGATAACCAATACCATTTATTGGGATATTTCTGTTTTGCCAATCATCTATTAACTCAAACACTTTGTTTTGTTTACTAATATTATTTGTCATTCCATAGTCGTTGTAAAAAAGCAAAACATCAGAATCTGCATTTCTAGCAAACTGTAAACATTTCGCAATATAATCATCGCCCATTTTTTCTTTAAAAACAGTGTTTCTAAGAGTTTCTCCATTATTGTTTATAGCTTCATTTACAACATCCCAAGAGGTTATTTTGTCTTTGTAACGAGTTACTACTTTTGTAATATAATCTTCAATAATTAATTCAAATTCATT
>JBELHK010000117.1:0-4416 GCA_042091415.1 Polaribacter sp.
TGATAATAGCTAAACTAAAGGCTTGTTTGATTTTAATTTTCATAGTTTTTGTTAAGTTTTACATCATTTAAACTGATGCTAGGTTAATATGTTAAAATTATTCTGGGTAAAAATATTTCTTTGTGGTATTTATAATTTGAGGAATTCCGTAATAAAATTGTTTTTTAAATAATAAATTATATCTGGATTTACTGAAAAGTATCATAAATTAAATAGGTTTTTGAATATACTTCCTTTTTTTATAATTCTATTTCAAGTATACAATACGGAGATTAAACGTTAATTATACGTATAATTAACGTTTAATAAGGTGTATACAGTTAAATATCGTGAAGGATAATTTAAATTGAAAAAATAGGTTTAGTTACAACTACTTAACTCTCCATAGTAACTTTGTACTATTTTTTTTCTTAGAATATTTACAAATTAAAAAATTATAATACCTATAGTGTAAAAAGAAATACAATCATATATACTGTCTAAATTAATGATTTTGGTAAGATAGAATATGATTATTAACATTAATGGAATAAAAAAAAATAGAAATTAATTTCTCTATTATTGAAACTTTCTGTTCTTTGGTTTCACAATAATTAATTTAAAAAGAAGTATTATATTTTGAATATATATTAATAAGACAGAATCAAAATAATAAATTAGAGCAATAATATTACAATGTATTATCTATTTATTTTAAATCTTGATAGTAAATTTATCTTGTTATTATCTTATTAAATTGATAGAATAAACGTTGAATTAAACGTAAATCTTCTGTAATAATTTCCGCAGTTCCACGCATTTCTTGTTTGAATTCGATTTCTTTATTGTAAGAAGTAATCAGTTTTTTAGGCAAAGAAACATCAATCGTATAAAAACCATCTTTATTTGAAACTTCAGAAATGTTATTTACAGATCCTTTTAAAACTCCAAATTCATAATCTGGATAATTTTGTAATTTTATGTTAACAATCTGCCCAATCCTTACTTTTCCCAAATTTTGAGCAGGAGTTTTTAATTTGGCTATAAAAGAAGAATTTTTATTTGGAATGATAGTAAAAACAACATCTCCTTGATTTACAGTTTGATTCTCACTCCAATAATTTAAAAAAGAAACCCTACCGTCCATTTTTGAACTTAATACATAGCTCATTTTCCAGTCTTTAATACTCTTCTTCAATTGATTAAAGGATTGAATTACATTTTTGAGTAATGTCATTTCTTCACGAATACGAGATATTTCGGTTCCTTTTGAAGTTTTTTTACTATTAGAAATTGACTCTCTTAATTGAGAGATAGAAGAATACATGTTTTTATAGTTTCTTTCAGCTTGTAGGTATTCTAATTGTTTGATCTCATATTCCTTTTCAGAAATTACACCTTTATCAAAAAGAGATTTACTTCTTTTTAAATCTTTTTTTTTGAATTCTAATTCTCGCTTGTTTAATGACTTTTGATATTGAAGGTTAGTTAATCTTCTATTCAATTCTGAAGTAGTAATTTTATTTGCAACTTCTTCATTAGTAAAAGGATCTAATTCTTTATTTAAAATATATTTGATATAATTATTTTCAAACAAACTATAGCTAGTTTCTATATCTCCTAAAAATAAAATTGGAAGCTTGTCAATTGGAAAAATAAAAGATTTTTTTTGAACCTTTATAGTGTCTACAATTGATTTTATAAAGAATACATCTGAATAATTAGCTGCATTCTCTATAATGGCTAGTGTTTCATTTTCTATAACATTCTGTGTATCTCTCACAAACAATGTATCAATTTTTCCTGTAATTCTAGCATATTCCTTTTGTGGAGGGATTTCAGTGGTAATTATAACATCTGTATTAATAACATCTGGATACTTTATAAACCAAGATAATGCTAGAAGCATTATTATGAGTAACAAAAAAAGTGTGTTCCCCCAACGAATCATCCAATTAGGCACAAAAGATAGAATTTCTTGAACTTCTTCACTTCTAATTTCTATATCTTGATTATTTTGCGGCATTATTTTCCTAAATTCAATTGATTTTTCACTAAATGATAATAGCTTCCTTTGAGTGCTATGAGCTCTTGATGATTCCCTTTTTCTATAATTTTTCCATTGTCTAAAACCACAATTTGATGTGCATTTTGTACCGTACTTAATCTATGAGCAATAACAACTGCTGTTTTATCTTTAAAAAAATTATTTAAATTCTCCATAATTACCTTTTCATTATTAGCATCTAATGCACTTGTAGCTTCATCAAAAAATAAATATTTAGGGTTTTTATAAACTGACCTTGCAATTAATAAGCGTTGTTTTTGCCCTGTACTTAAATCTGAACCTTCACTACCTATTTTTGTATTATATCCTAAAGGTAAATTATCTATATAATCAGAAATATTGGCAACATTTATTGCATGATTTAGTTTTACTTTATCTACATAATCTTCGCCTACAGCAATGTTTTTAGCTATCGTATCATTAAAAATGTAGCCTTCTTGCATTACAACTCCACAATTACGTCTCCATTCTTTTGGGGAAATATTTTTTAAATTGAATTTATTAATCATAATTTCTCCTTTATCAATTTGATAAAAACCAAGTAATAATTTCATTAAAGTTGTTTTTCCGCTTCCACTTACACCTACAATAGCTGTCGTTTTGTTCGCTGGAATATCTAATGATAAATTTTTTAAAACTGGCTCTAAACCACCTGTATATCTAAAAGAAATATTATTTAATTTTATAGTTGCGATTTTGGGAATTTCTATCAATTTCTCATCATCAGGTTTTTCTTCATCTTCCATGTTGTGAATTTCTCCTAATCTATCTATTGAAATTTGTGCATCTTGTAATTCTCTCATAAAATTTATAAGTTGTAAAATAGGCCCATTTAATTGACCAACGATGTAACTTATTGCCATCATTATTCCTAAAGTAATATCGCCGTCAATTACTAATTTAGCAGATAAAAAGGTAACAAACATATTTTTGAGTTCGTTAATAAAATTAGAGCCGACACTTTGTGTTTGCTCTAAAGCCAAACTTTTTGTAGCTACTTTAAATAATCGAGCTTGCACATATTCCCAATTCCAACGCATTCTTTTCTCTGCATTATGAAGTTTTATTTCTTGCATTCCATTGATGAGTTCAATTACTTTGCTTTGCTCACAACTTACTTCTGAAAAACGTTTGTAATCTAATTCTTTACGTTTTTTGAAAAAGAATAGAACCCAAGCAAAATACAAGACACTTCCAATAACAAAAACTCCAAAAATTTGTAAACTATAATATCCTAAAACTAAACTAAAAATGATAAGGTTAAAAAAAGAAAACAGAACTGTTAATGAAGATGTTGTAAGAATTCTTTCAATTCTTTTATGATCATTTATTCGTTGTAACAAATCTCCTGTCATTCTTACGTCAAAATAAGAAATAGGTAATTTCATCAACTTGATAAAAAAGTCTGATATCAAAGAAATATTAATTCTTGTACTTAAGTGCAGCAAAATCCAACTTCTAATAATTTCTATAGCGGCTTTACCTACAAATAAAAATAATTGAGCTATTAGAATTAAATAAACAAAGTTTAAATCTTGATTCTTAATACCAACATCTACTACACTTTGTGTTAAAAACGGTAGAATTAATTGCAGTAAACTTCCTGCAAGCAATCCAATAATTAATTGAATTAAAAACTTTTTGTACTTAAATAGATATTTAAAAATGAATCTAAATCCAAATTTTTCATCTTCTTCAAATTCAGATTGATAGAATTTTGGAGTTGGTTCTACCAGTAAAGCAATTCCTTCTTCTTTATTTTCATCTGCATTATTCCCTATCCAATGTTGTATGAATTCTTGCTTTGTAAAAGTGATTAATCCGTGAGCTGGATCTGAAATATAAATTGTATCTTTTTTTCTTTTATAAAGAACTACATAATGGTTTTTATTCCAATGAACAATACATGGTAAAGTTGCTTCTAATAGTTTTTTATAAGAGAGTTTAACACCCAAAGATTTGAAACCAACAGATTCTACTGCATCGCTTAACCCTAATAAACTACTACCTTCTCTTGTGGTTTCACTTAAAGAACGTAATTGTTGAGTGTTAATTAGCTTACCATAATGTTTGGCAATTATTTTAATACACGTAGGGCCACAATCTTTAGCCTCAGTTTGTTTGTAGTTTGGAAAAGCTCTCAATTTTTTTTCTTGGAGTTTTAAGATTATTTTCTTTCTTTTTTAGTAATCAATTTTGATTGTAAATATCATCAATAATTTTTTCAAAAATTTCTTTATCTGAAGGAGAAGGTGCGCTATTTAGTACTATTTTATTGTTTTTATCAAAAATAATATATCGTGGAATTTCTTTAATTTTAAAGGAACTTGATAAGGCGGATTTAAGTCCTTTTAAAAGGAAAAAGGAAT
>JBELHK010000118.1:0-4382 GCA_042091415.1 Polaribacter sp.
AGGTTTATGAACGAATCGTAAACAAAGGCAAGAGTAAGAAATTAGCTTTGATAGCTGTTTCTAATAAACTGATAAAACAAAGTTTTGCAATAGCAAAGTCTGGTATACCATACGATGAAACCTATGTTTCAGTAGTACTGTCTAAAAAGTAAAAGAACTATCAAATAAATCATTAAAAAAAAGCTTAAACAGAAGTTCAAGCTTAGAGGATTACTGACTAAAATTAATAAAGAAAAATGTTGTTTTTTAGCTCAGTTCTTTGTTGGTAGCCGTTTTCATTCGTTTCGCTTGTTAAAATCTGTATTCCAGTTTTAATAATATAAATCTTGGCAATAATCTATATTCTGTCGTTGACGTTCCTATATCGCTGATTGAAAAATTCCTAAATCTTTCCGTATTGAATAGGTTTTTGCCAGTAATACCTAGAGTCAGTTTATTTTCAATGAGTTTGTAACGCGCATCAAAATCTAAAAAATAATACGTATTATCGGTTTGCAAATTTCCAAAATAGTAACGTTCGGATTGTAATTGAAAATCAAGCTTTTTATTGAAAATAAACGATAAGTCTAAAAAACTAATGTTATCAGTAAAAGAATTATTTATGTTAGTTTCTATTTCTGTTGTCGTCCATTTAGTACCAATATGATAATTGAAAATACCTTTAAAACCAGAACGCAATTCTAAACCATAATTGTAATTATTAGAAGTTACCAATCTTAAGTTAGAATTGTTTACAATATTTTTGAATTCGCTTTTTGTATAACCTAAATCTACTTTCAAGTTTGATGAAATAAACTTAAAGTAATAATCTAATTTTGAATTTACGCTTAAAAACTCACGGTCTTTAATCAATATTTTTTCTGCTTGGGTAAAGTTTTGCTGTATGGTTGTATTTGTTGAAAAGAAGTCGTGATTTTTACTGTAAATAATAAATGTATTTGCAAAAAATCTATCACTCCAATTCCCTAATTGATAGTTAAAAACAACATTTGAAGCATCTAATTGATTAAAACCACCTGTTCCTTTTGAAAAGGAACGAAAACTAGTTAAAACAAAATCACTAAATACATCTAAAATTTTTGCATTTGTAGTATTGAAAGAGTAGGAAGAAGTAATTTTATTTTTATCATTTATTTTCCAATCAAAACCTAAACTTGGATTTATAAAAAATGGATTTTGACTACTTGATGCGTCATTATTTTCTAAATGGTTAAAAAGCTGATGAATATCTAACTTACCAACAATACCAAAATTTTTAATTTTTAAGCGGTATTTGCTTTTAAAGTACAAATCGTTGACTTGATACGTTGTTTCATTTTGATAACCATCTGGATTGTCCAAAACAGAATTATCCTCTAAAAGCGAAAATACTGTTGTCAATTTATCTTTTCTGTATTCGTTACCTAATTGAAGTTCTAATAAATGTCCGTTAGCTTTACGGTCTAACAAATGTGTATTAACACCTGCATATTCCATTTGGTTAGTACTTTGTTGTTTCACATTATTAGCATTACTTAAAGAAGGAAATAAGTCTTGATAGAAAAATTGATTGATAGCATAATTTTGAGGTGTTTTCTCATCTATAAAACGACCTGTGAGTAAAAATACTTTCTTGTCTTTAAACTTGTTGGTATAGCTTATTTTTTGGTCAAAAAGTGTGTTTTGATGCTGTAAATTTTCTACAGTAGAATTACTATTAAATAGTAAATTAGAAGTATCGTTAAAATCGCCATTATTGTATTTTGTTGTGGCTTCTAACATTTTTGTTCTTGAGATGTTGTAGATAACATCTAATTTTCCAAAAGCAATACGTTTGTTGTTTTGTAATTGATAATCTGCTGTATTTGTAAAGTTTGTACCATTAACATCTACAATGTTTGTAGAATTTCTAAAAAAATCCGTTTCATCCCAATTAAAAAAGCCTAATGTTTTTATTTTTAATTTTTCGGTTGGGTTGAAAATTGCATTTAGTGATATTAACTCTGCATTATTAAAATTGGTTCGAGTCTGTTTAAAATTAAGATTATTAGGTAATAAGTTTAGTAACGAATTTACACTTTGATTGCCCCCAATACTTGCTGGTTCGTTTATACGAAATGGACGAATTAAGTTTTCAATATCTCCTGTGGCATTATAGCCAATTGAATTAAGATTAGTTAAAAAGTAATATTTATTTTTCTTGCCAAAATTCATCAAATTACCCCTAAGTTGATAAAAACTATCGTTTCCAAGACTTGTCTCAATATTCCCAAACCAAATGCGTTTTGATTTTTCATCAAGTTTTAAGTTTAAAGCCACTTTATTGCTTTCTTCAACGCCTTTTAATAAACGATTGTTAGAGTAGTTTTTAAGCAATTCAACTTCTTCAATGGGATAAGCTGGCATATTTTTAGACAAGATTTTGTAACCTCGTTCAAAAAGGTCATCGCCATCTACCATAAGTTTTTCAATTTCTTGATTACCTATTTTTATAGTACCGTCTGCGTTTATATTAATTCCGGGAATGGTTTTTAGTAATTTCTCAACAGTCTGCTCGTTACCTCTCTTATAAAACTTTGTTTTAAAAGAAATGGTATCTTCTTTTATTGTCATTGGTAAATCAGCTTTGATAATCACTTCATCTAAATCCATTGGTTTGTCTTTTAAAACAACATCAATTTTGATTTCTTTTTGCTCTTTAGTTAGAACAACAGAAATTACTTGGCTTTCATAACCAAGAGAAGTAAATACTAAATTGAATTTTCCAATTTTATTTATTTTTAATTCATAGTTACCATTATCATCAGAATAAGTGTAAGCAATTATAGATTTGGATAAACTATCTTTCAATATAACACTTACAGAATACAAATTATCAGAACTGTCTTTAACCGAACCTGATATATTTGTTTGTGAAAAACAGAATTTTTGAAGTAAAAAAAAAAAAAATATTGTCAAGTATCGGTTTAATCCTCTTTTTTCTTTTCTTCCCATTCAAACGTTTTTTCTCTACCTCTATTTATTTCTGTTTTGGCTAGTTCTAATCCTCTTTCTTGATATCTTAGCATTGAGCGATTTACCATTTCTAAATTGCTTTGTTCTTTTTTTTCTGTAAATTCTTGCATTGAAATTATTTCAACATCGTTATCAAAATTAATAGTGTTAAATTCATTAAGAGTTCCGATTTTATTTACACTCCAAAAGAAAGAATTAGATTCATCATAAATTTGCATAATTAAGCCAGGTGTATTTGTAAATTTCCAAGGACCAAACCTCACATTAATATCAGTTGTAAACCAAGCTGTATAACTTCTTCCTCTGAAATTTAGAGTAGCCTTATAACATAAATATTTAGAAATCTTTTTTGTTTCAGTTGTTATTTGCCAGTTTTGTTCTGGCAATTTATCATAATAGTAAATAATATCATCGTTGAGATAATCTATATTTAATAAAGTATCAGTCTTCCGACTATAAATTTGATATCTCTCTTTTGTTTTGTTGCTACCCAGTACTACTTGAATTTCGTAATTACCATCATTTTCTGTTTTTTTATTCTTACTTGCTGATTTTTCTGATACTTCATAATAAAAAGATGTAGAGTCTTTACTTATATTTAAGTAGCCTTTTCTTTTTAAAGAATTTAAGTTTACATCATATTCAAAATTGTAGCTATTTTGAGAAAAGCAAATTGCAGGGAAGAATAGTATTAAAATAATATGTTTCATAAATTTAATTTTAAATAAAAAGCACTTCGTTGTTTTAACAACGAAGTGCTTTTTATTGGATTTACTCAATACTTTCAAAAAATTCAGCACAGGACTGAGAGGTGTAGTAATATCTTACTACTGTACTACCATCTTCTAAAACAAAGGTAAACTTCAAAAGACAGCCAAAAGCGTCTGTATTAGATGTTACGCTGTAGTTTTCAAAAGATTTAACATCACTTGATATTAAATCTAAGAAGTTTGAAATTTCTACAGTTTCTTCTAAGTTCAGTTCCGTTTGAACTGAATTGTTTGCAAAAGCAAACGTTCCTACTAGCATAAAAGCTAGTGCAAAAAACACATTTTTCATAATTATTGTATTGAATGGTTATCCAACTTTATAAAAGTTGGTTTGGGAATTATTCCCGTTTTTGGTATTCATTCAACTCTACTATTTTGTTTACTCTCAATGTTCAAATCTCTTTAAGCGAGTGACTTTTGTTGTTTCAATTTGCAACTTTTCTTTTTTATGAACGTCTAATTTTAACGCAATATTTTCGTCAAATGGCTACGAACAAGTTGTAATTCAGCATTAAATACTTTTATTAATTCAATATTTTCTTTACTAATCCATTCGTTATCTGAAGATTTTTTAAATACTTTTTCAGGAGATGCGTTTTCAATTCCTAAAAAAGAATC
>JBELHK010000119.1:0-4361 GCA_042091415.1 Polaribacter sp.
TACTTAAAAATTAGTGTAAAAAATCAATGTGTTTTAATAATTTATGAGCCTACAACATTATTTTTCTCTTCTTATTAACTAAGAAATAATTTAGTTAATTTTTATAAAGATACTTTTTTATTTATAAATTTATTTAAGGTTTTCCGTAATTGAGTTAATTAATTTAACAGTTGATAGGAAACATCCTATATGATTTTAGAATGATGAAAAAAAGAGTTAGTATTACAAGATTTACATTTTTCAAAATTAAATGTTAGCAGTATTGACAATTCTACTTTAAATGATAAAGCGTTTAATTTATATCCAAATCCATTGGTAAACGAAAGTAGCTTACTATTTCAGCTAAATGATGCATCAGCCAAAGTTAATTTGCTTCTATACGATCAACTTGGTAAGACAATAAGATCAAGAACATATGAAGGTGTTAAGGGAGAAAATAGAATTACCTTATATAAAGAAGGTTTAAAAACAGGAGTTTATTTTTGTAAATTAAGTTCTACTAAAGGAGAGTTTTTAGGGTTTATTAAGTTATTGGTAAACTAAGTTAGACTTATTTGTTGTTGTAACTTTTTATTTTTGCCTTTTCATACAACCCTAATTTATTTTTGTGAAGCTTCTTTCTAAAATAAAAATATAGCTTTGTATTTGTCAAATTTTAATTTCTAATAAGTTCTGATTTAGTTTTTCGAATACGTTAATTTTAGTCTAATTTATTCAATTCTTTTTTTAATTTCTCCCATTCTTCAACTGATAAAATTGATTTGTAATTTGTTGATTTATGTTTACTGTATTCAATGATATATTCAGCTCTTTCTTTTGAATTAGGATGAGTGCTAACCCATGTCAAATATTCTGTTATATCATTTTCTTTGATTGATAGCCTATAAAGAAAATTAGCAAAAGGCTCAGGATTTACCTTTGCATTTATTAGGTAATCAACAGCTTTAATATCAGCTTCTTTTTCTAGTCTCCTGTCAAATGCAGATGATGAAAGCATTTTAACTGTTTCGTTTATAATTTCAATTCCACCATTACCAGTAGTCATTGAAAGTAATACTGAAAGACCAATTTCTTTGATTAACTTTTTCATCACATGATTCAGTTCAATATGAGCAATTTCATGACAGAGAACACCAATTAGTTCCTCTTGATTCTCTGAATTTAGAATTAATCCACTATAAACTATTAAATGCCCATTTGGTATTACAAAAGCATTAATTTCATCCTTATTTACTATGTGAATTTTTATTGTTTCTTTATTGATGTTATTTGATTCGCAAATTTTATGTACGATACGTTTAATTGAATTTCTTATATGAATGTTTTTGTTTTCTTCCTCTGTATTTTTAATCGATTCCCAAAAAATATCCCCTAGTTTTTCTTCTGTTTTGTTAGCTACTTTCTGTACTTCAAAAACCTTTACCCAATCTATTTGGCTAAGAGTAAGCCATATCGCCAAAAAAACAATAATTATTATAGTTCCTTGAATAATGATTTTTTTCATCACGTAGTTTTGCAAATATTGTTTGTTAATGTTCCATAAAACCACCATTCTACGTGTATTCCTTTTCTTGTTTGAATAGCTGTATAAATGGTTGTTATAAATTCAATTAAGTTGAAAATAACTACTACTAACATATAAGCAATGTAATTACTAGTAATTAATTCATCATTAAAAATTATTGATACAGTCCACCAAAAAGCATAACTATTTATAAATAGCATTGATAGTTGAGATAATAAGGCTTGTGTGCAATGCCAACGAACAAAGTATGTAGATTTTCTATTACCTAAATAAAAAATTAAGGTAGCAACTAGGTTTACAATTGGGAATGGAAGACCAACTATAATAGCAATTAATGACATTAAATAGCTACTAGAAGCAGCCTCTGCTTCATGTTCACTTGGTTTGTAATTAAATTGTCTTGTTTGTATCATAGCCCTTTTGTTATATTCCAAATCCAGTTGATAATTATCAGAAATATCAAAGGAATTGCAATTTTCGATTTTTTTAAAAAAGATTCCATTTTTAGATAAAAATCGAAGAGTGTTTTTCTTTTTTTAATTATATCACCTAAAATCCATATTGGTGATATAAGCATAATAAGAGCAATTAAGTAACCTAATGGATTAAAATTCAGTGCTCCAATAAAATCTCCATTTATTAATGAGATAACCGAACGTGTAGATCCACAAGAAGGGCAGGGTATATTTGTGGTATGTTTTATAAGACAAACTTCAACTGACTTATTTTCAGTGATTTTATTTGCCATACTAAAATAAAGCCAAATATACCCTGCAACACATGCTGTAAATAAAATTGAATACAGCTTGTTCCTGTCGAGTGTCATTGTTATATAAATTGTTGAATTTTTTGCATATTTTTTTCTCTTGTAGCTTTTTGAATCATAAACCAGTCAATAATTGCCCAAATTCCGAAACCGCCACAAGTTAAAAGTTTGCCTACACCAAGTCCTGTATCTCCAATCATAAATCGGTCAATACCTAGATTTCCTGCTAATATTGAAACGATTAGTGTAATTGTTGGGTCGTTGTATTGAGCTGTTGATAACATCGGCCATTTTGAGTCTTCAAGCGCTATTAGACGATCTCTGATTTCATTAATCTGATGACTTTCAAAGTATTTTCCGTTCGATATTATAAACATGTCGACTTTTTGTGTATCCATTTTTTTTCTATAAATTTTAAATTATCCTACTCATAAGGTTTTTCGGTTTCACCCCTTTTTTTATGAAGTCAAGTCTCCAATATGTTGTTAATGAAATTAAAAATAGTTTAAATTAAACTTAGTTTCTAGTTTTTGATTAAACTTTTATTCAATTTTCAATTTTAGCGAATCGAATGAATCAGAATAAATTCCAATTATTCCATGTTTAGTTTCTCCCTTTTTAATAAGACTTCCGTTAATATTATACTCTAGCAATTCTGTTTTAAATTTTTTATTAGCGGAACTAGCAGCAATCATATTTCCGCCAGCTAAGCCAGGTCCAACAACAAGGCCTACTGGAGTTGAACTTGTTTGTTGACCATTTTCAATTGTGTATACATTCAAAGGGGTTAATAGTAAATACAATAAATATGAAGCAGTATTTTGTTTTAAACTCATAAATACTTTTTCGTTTTCCATTACAAATATTTCATTCCCATTTTCGTGAGTCAATTTAACATCTCTACCAAACATTAAATCGTTATCAGACCTATTTGTTATTTTTATAGCAACAAGTCGAACTCCTTTTTTTAGCTCCTTTTTTGCATATTTTTTGTCTAATACATCGTATTTATATTCAAGTTTTACATTGTTATTTTCATTAGTAGAAATATAGTTAATAGATTTTGGTTCAATCATTTTGTACCCAGAAGCACAATTTGTTAAAGTAAAAATTGTAATAAATAATAGTGTAATTTTAATAATTCTCATTTGTTTAGTTAATAGTTAATAGTTCTGTTGAATGGGTTGTAGTATTATTCACTTTGGTAGACTTTTTTGTGATTTTATAATTTTGATTTATTATACTTAATTATCTCTTTCTTCAAATCCTTCATTTCCTTTTTCTCCAATTCGTTTAATTATCAAATAGATGATAATTACAAATGATACGATTAGAATAAGGCTATAAATAGTTAGTAGTATTGAATCGAATATTTTCATTTATCCGAATTTTACAGCGGTACCGTATGCTAATATTTCGGAAGCTCCTTGGGTAATTGTTGAGGTTGTTAAACGAACATTTACAATGGCATTAGCA
This sequence comes from Polaribacter sp., assembly GCA_042091415.1. Taxonomy (GTDB): domain Bacteria; phylum Bacteroidota; class Bacteroidia; order Flavobacteriales; family Flavobacteriaceae; genus Polaribacter. The sequence goes on from JBELHK010000119.1 coordinate 3,768, forward strand.
CCTAATTTCTTTCCGTCGTCAATCATTCTTTGTAGCGCTTGTTCTCTTGAATTCCCTTGTAGTTTTGTGTATTCACTTAATTCTCCTCCAACCAAGTTTTTTAGACCCGCTATAAAGTCACTAGCAACGCTTTTTGCTCTTACTGTACTTCCTCTGGCAATTCCTAGTATTTCGGTAATTTCTTTGTTTGGTATTGTTTCTGTTGTTGTAATTATCATGATGTGTTTTTAATTAAATATTACATAATAAATATGTAAAAAACTACGTATGCCCGTCATGCTTTTGCGGACAATAGTAGTTTATTTAGTTCCACTATTCTTTAAAATTTTGCTAGGAGAATGCTTCTGTTTAGTTCTATTCTATTAAAAAAAACATCAAAAAAGAATCATTTTCATAGCATTTCAAACATATATAATTTCAAATAATCACACAAATATTTTCTAATTATTTAAAAAAATAATTATTGAATTTATACTTATTGAGTGTAGTTCGTTTTTTATTAAACGTTTAATTGTTTTTCTTTATCATTAATTGTTGTTGAACCTAAACTTACTGTTAAGTATATAATTTAGAATTTTTATCTATTATAATATT
>JBELHK010000120.1:0-4164 GCA_042091415.1 Polaribacter sp.
AGTACAAACAAAAAAACATCTTTAAATGATGCTCTTAGAGAGTATGATGTAGCTGTTTAAAAAGAACAAATAGATAGATAAAAACGCACAATTTTGTGCGTTTTTTTTATATTTGAAAAATATAACTTTAATAAAAGAGTTATAGGGTAAACTACCTAATTGATTTGAAAAAAATAACAGCAATTATTCCTACTTTTAATGAGGAAGATAATATTGAAAGAGCTTTAGATTCTGTTTCTTTTGCGGATGAAATTATTGTTATCGATTCTTTTAGTACAGATAAAACTCCACAGATAGTTAAAGAAGAATATCCAGATGTAAAGTTTTTGCAAAGAACGTTTGATGATTTTTCTACTCAAAAAAATTATGCTATTAATAAAGCCACCTATGATTGGGTTTTTATTCTTGATGCAGATGAGAGGGTAACTGAAAGTCTTAAAATTGAAATTAAAAAGAATTTAGAAAATGTACTAAACAATGTAGCTTTTTCTTTTAATAGAGATTTCTTTTTTATGAATAAGCATATTAAGTTTGGTGGGTATAGCAACAATAAAGTTATTCGTTTGTTTAATAAACATTACTGTAGGTATAATGGGAATTTAGTTCATGAAAAAATAATTGCAGATGGTTTAGTAAGTAGGATAAAGCAACCAATAAAACATTATTCTTATAAAAATTTCAGTTATCATCTAAGTAAAGTTCAACGTTATAAAGAGGTACAAGCTAAAGAACTATTTAAAAAAGGTAAGACTTCATCAATTTTAAAAATAATTATAAAACCTAAATTAAGATTCTTTAGTCATTATTTTTTGAAATTAGGATTTTTAGATGGTTTTCAAGGGTTTATAATTGCTGTAATACAATCTTATGGTATGTTTATAAAATATGTTAAACTGAAATTGTTAGAAGAAGAAAGAAAATAAATTTAAAGATTTTTTTTAATACCAAATTTAGTAGTTTTTATTTTTTTTGTACGTGTGTTTTTTCTAATGTCATTGTTTATTTTCCAGCTTTCTTTATTTGCATAACCTCTAGGATGATCTAGATGAACAACAATTGCACTATATCTAATTTGTTTAGATTTTATACCTAAGTTAACTAAGCGTTCACCTAGTTCTCTATCTTGCCCACCATATTGCATGCGTTCATCAAAGCCATTTACAGCAACTATGTCTTTTTTCCATCCTGAGGCATTATGCCCGTTCCAAGTTGGTTTCGTAGGTGTTAAAAGGTTTAAAAGTTTTACTTTAGATCCTTTAGCTGTTAATTTATTATTTTTAAAAGATTTTTTTAATCCGTTTTCAGTTAACCAAGAAATAGAAAAGCAGTCATTCGTTTTTATATCTTCTTTAGATATTAATTCAGAAATATGCATGGGTAACATAAAATAACCACCAGATAAAAAGTAACCTTCTTCTTTGTATTCATTATGAACTTCAACAAAATCTTTTCTAGGAATACAATCTCCATCAGACATTATAATATAAGGAGCTTTACAAGCTACTATTGCTTTATTTAATATTTGAGATTTTTGAAATCCATTGTCTTCATGCCAAATATGATTAATAGGATAAAAGACTTCTTTTTTTATTTGATTTATTGCAGTTTCAGTTTCTTTCGAAGACCCATCATCGGCAATGACAACCTCAAAATTTTTAAAATTTTGTTTGTTGTAACCCCATAAAACTTTTTTTAACCATTCAATAGAGTTGTATGTACTGATAATTACAGAAATTTCTAGATTTTGCATAAATAAAAAAAATAATGTTCAAAAATAATAATGATTATTTTAATAATTCTATTTTTGATAAAAAAATAAAGGATGTTTCTAAGGAGAATTTGGGTTAAAATAATAAAATCATTTAAGTTTTTACCACAAGCATATTATGTTAAAAACTATTATGAATACTATTCTGGCAAAAGATTAGATTATAATAACCCTGTAGAATTTAATCAAAAAATTTCTTGGTATAAAGTGTTTTACAAGAATCCATTATTAACTAAGTTAGTAGATAAATATGCAGTTAGAGAATATGTGTCGGCTAAAATAGGAGAGGAGTATTTAAATAATTGCATTGGTGTTTATAATTCACCTAAAGAAATTGAATGGCAAGATTTACCAAGTAAATTTGTAATTAAAGGAGTTCATGGTTGTAATTTTAATTTAATTGTAACCGATAAGTCTAAGGTGAATATTAAAAAAGCTAATTTTAAAATGCGTAAATGGTTGTCAAAAAATCAGTACTACCGTGGAGGTTTAGAGTGGGCCTATAAAGATGTAAAACCAAGGCTTATTATAGAAAACTATCTAGAAGATTTTGAGACTAAAGATTTAATAGACTATAAGTTTTATTGTTTTAATGGAGAACCAAAATTTTTAATAGCTCAATCAGATTCCTTAGGTAAGTATTTTTATGATTTAAATTGGAAGGAGTGTGATTTTAGATGGAAAACAAAATATCATAAATCAGTAAAAGAACCTTCAAATTTTGAAGAGTTAAAAGTTTTGGCTAAAAAATTAGCAGGTAACTTTCCTTTTGTTAGGGTAGATTTTTATTCAGTTAATAATAAATCTTTTTTTGGTGAAATGACTTTTTATCCAACAGATGCAAGGGATGATTTTTATCCTGAAGAGTATAATAAAATAGTGGGTGATTATTTTAAGCTACCACAAAAATTAATATAATTTACATATTACATGAAAGTATTTAAAGAATTGCCTAAATCAATTTATTATTCATTGGTATTACGATTAAGGTCTGTTAAAAGTTTAGTAAAAAATAAAGAACAATTACCTGTTCTTATTTCTTTGACATCAATTCCGTAAAGATTAAGTAATTTGGATATTGCTATAAAAAGTATTTTAAATCAAATGAATGTTGTTCCAGAAAAGATACTATTATAGTTACATGAAAACTTAAAAGATAAATTACCTAGAAGGTTAAGTAAACTTGAAGGAGATTATTTTGAAATTAATTATTCTCAACTAACATGTTCTCATAGGAAGTTAATACATGAATTAAAGGATAATCCATCTAAAACAATTATAACTTGTGATGATGATATTATTTACGGAGAAGATTTTTTAGAGAAGATTTATAAAGAACATTTAAAATATCCAAAAGACATTATAGCTAATAGCACAACTAAAATAAAGTTTGACGAAAAAAGGAATTATAAACCTTTTTTGGAATGGAGATTGAAAGAAGAAGGTTATGATGAAAAATATTTATTACCTATAGGTGCTTGGGGTATTTTATATCCGACTAAGTCAATGCCTATTGAGGTTTTTAATACAAAGTTGTTCTTAAAGTTAACTCCAAAGGCAGATGATTTATGGTTTAAAGGCATGGCTTTATTGAATGGAACAATATCTCGACAGTCTCAAAACATACCTAAAAACCCAATACCAATTATAGGTTCTCAAAAAGTATCTCTTAAACAAGAAAATATTAAGAAAAATAAAAATGAAATTCAATGGAAAGCATTGTCTGATCATTTTAAATTAAAAGAAATTTTAATAAAAGCAAAAGGGAATAACTAAAAGTATAAAAACTTTAGAAGAAGGTAAGACTATTTTGTACCCAACAGATCCAGTATAGGGATTAGGTTGTAACGCAATAAACAACGATGCCGTTAATGAGGTTTACAAGCTAAAAAATAGAGAAGAAAGCAAAGACTTAATAGTTTTAGTTAGTTCTCTACATATGCTTAGAAAATATATTTCTGTTCCTTTAAAACAATATAGATTTTTAAAAAAAAGTAACAGAACTAGCTACAATAATTTATAATAACCCTAAAGGAATTGCGCATAATATTATCAATAATGAATACAATACTCTGGGAATTAGAATTGCCAAAGATAATTTTTGTAGAAAGTTGATCAAACTTTTTGGAAGTTAAATCATAGTAATATCTGTAAATATTAACAGGGAAGACATCTCAAAATCATTTTCAGAAATCAGTTCGACAATTTTTGGATAGCGTAGATTATATAGTAAATTTGCTACAAAATATAGAGAATACAAAGTCATCGGCTATTTTTAGATATATTTGGTGGTACTATTCAAGTTTTAAGAGCGTAAATTCATGCAAAATCAATTCTTCAAAGAAGCAATTTCATCAGAAATTTTTAATGTAATTTCTAAAGCATCAAAATTATTA
>JBELHK010000121.1:0-3864 GCA_042091415.1 Polaribacter sp.
GTGGTGGAATTGGTAGACACGCTGGACTTAAAATCCAGTGGACAGTAATGTCCGTGCGGGTTCAAGTCCCGCCTTCAGTACAAAAACCGTAATACGAAAGTATTACGGTTTTTTATTTTAAGTATTTTCTGTTTTACAAATATTGTTGAACAATGCCTATTAAAGTATTAGCATCTTGGAAGCCAGTTTGTCGCCATTTCATTTCTCCTTCTTTATAAATCATAAATGTAGGATTGCCTTTTACACGAAGCGCATCAGCTAAGGTTTCATTCTTTTTGATATCAATTTTAATCACTTTAGCCTTATCTCCAAGTGCAGCTGCAACATCTCTTAAAGTGTCAATACTGTTTTCTACTTCGTTCCAGTCAGCATAAAAGTCGATTAGAACCGGTTTGTTAACACTTATTAATTCTCCAAATTTTGTCATGTGTTATCGTTTTAAAGAGGATAAACCAATAATTAATGAGTTGTATTTTTACAAATATAGTAATTCTAATTAAATAAGCTGATTATCAGGCTTTTTTCAATTTTATAACTGTGATCTCTGGCCAAATACCAACTCTTCCAGGAAAAGCATGGTAACCAAAACCTCTATTTACGTTTATATATCTGCCAAATTCTTCATATAAACCAGCCCATTGTTTATATACATATTGAGAAGGACTCCATTTAAAAAAACCAGGAATTTCAATACCCATTTGTAGGCCATGTGTATGCCCGCTTAAGGTTAAATGATAATTGAAATCATTTTCTTTTACTTTATATTCCCAATGGCTAGGATCATGACTCATAAGAATCTTAAAGTCTTCTTTGTTAATTTTTGAAGATGCTTTTTCTAAATCTCCTTCTTGATTGAAGCCTTTTCCCCAATTTTCAACACCAAGAAGTGCAATCTTTTGACCTTCTTTTTCTAAATATCGATGTTCATCTAACAACAAATCAAAGCCAATTTTTTGATGGATATCTTTTACCGCTTGAAAATTTTGTGTTTTATCTTCAGGTTTTTTCCAATCCATATAATCTCCATAATCATGATTTCCTAAAATAGAATACTTCCCTTCTTTAGCTTCTAGTTTTGCAAAAACATCAATCCAATTATCCATTTCATCGGCTTTGTTATTTACAATATCACCTGTAAATAATATCAAATCAGATTTTTGTTCATTAATTAAATCAACACCATACTGTATTTTTTCTTTATTGGTAAAACTTCCAGAATGTATATCAGAAATTTGAGTTATTGTATAACCATCAAACGCTTCAGGTAAGTCCTCGAAAGAAAGTTGGTACTTTATAACTTTATAATTGTATTTACCTTGTATAATTCCGTAAATAAATGATACAAAAGGAAGTGCAGCAATACCTAAAGCTAATTGAGAAATAAACTTTCTTCTGCCTGCTAAAGGTTGAGTTTCTGATGCAGAAAATTTAGAAATGCCTTTAACAATGTATCTAAAAAGATCTTCACCAAATAAAAAGACAAGTATAAAAAGTTTTGGTATAATACTGGTTAGTAATACACCCATCGCCATTTGAAATTGAGGAGTTTGTCCATTACTTCTATCGTAGGTTATTGAAGTATAAAAGAAATAGAGATATACTAGTACGCTTGCAATTAAAAAACCAAAGCGTAACATTTTATTTTTTGAAATTGTTTTGAGAGCAATAAAAGTATAGTACTCTATTAAGACAACTAAAAGTAATAGTATTATTAATGGAAAAACCCAACGTAGCATAAAATTCGCTTTAAAAGCTAACAAAGGTAACTGTTAAAACATGAATCAATTTTAACAACTTGTTAAAGTTTTTTAGTAATTTAGAATCAAAATTTTATACAAATGATTGATTCTATTGTCGTTTTTTTTGAAAATTTAACGAGTCTACAAAAATTTATTTGGATTGTTTCTTGCCTCTTTGTTTTTTGGATTCTAGAAGGTGTTTATCCTTTAAAAAAACATCAATATAATAAATGGAAACATGCGAAAACAAATTTTATATTATTGTTTTCTACCATGATTATTAATATTGTTTTCGGTGTCATAACTGTTGGAGTATTTACTTGGGTTCAGGCTACTAATTTTGGATTATTAAATTTAGTAGATTGGCCTGTTTGGATAGAAATTCTTTTAGCGATATTGATTTTAGATTTCACTTCGCAATACGTTGTTCATTATTTATTACATAAAATTCCGTTTATGTGGCGTTTTCATACTGTGCACCATAGTGATACACATGTAGATGTAACTTCGGGTACAAGACATCATCCTATAGATTTTATTTTTAGAGAAACTTTTGCTTTAATCGGTGTTATAATTGCAGGTTTACCTGTCGCTTATTATTTAATATATAGAATATTGACCATATTATTTACCTACTTTTCTCATGCAGATATACAATTACCTTTATGGTTAGATAAAATAATCAGTTATGTTTTTATTTCACCTAATACTCATAAATTTCACCATCATCATGTGATGCCTTGGACAGATACTAATTTCGGAAATATATTTTCTTTTTGGGATCGAATATTTGGCACTTTCGTGTATAAAGACACAAAAGATATAGTATATGGCGTAGATATTTTAGATGCTGAAAAATCTGAAGATATTATTTATCAATTAAAAGTGCCTTTTAAAAAAGGATTTAAGTCTGAAAAATAATGTAATGTGTCTAAAACAACCTTATTATAAATAATAAATATCCTCAGTTTTTTGTAGTTTTATCTTCTTAACAAAAGATACAAATGGCAGACCAAAAAAGACTTTTTTTAGTAGATGCGTATGCATTAATTTTTCGAGGATATTATGCTTTTATTAAAAACCCGAGAATAAACTCAAAAGGAGTAGATACTTCTGCTATTATGGGTTTTATGAACTCTTTATTAGATGTAATAAAGAGAGAAAGACCAGATAAATTAGCTGTTTGTTTTGATAAAGGAGGGAGCGCAGATCGTGTTGAATTATTTGAGGCTTACAAAGCGAATAGAGATGAAACCCCTGAAGCCATTAAAATTGCAGTGCCTTATATAGAAGAAATTTTAAGAGCAATGCACATTCCTATAATGGTAAAGGAGGGCTATGAAGCTGATGATGTAATTGGTACGCTTGCAAAACAATCAGAAAAAGAAGGGTATAAAACTTACATGGTAACACCCGACAAAGATTTTGCACAGTTAGTTTCTGAAAATATATTTATGTACAAGCCTCGCTTTGGTGGAGGTTACGATATTTGGGGCATCCCAGAAGTAAAAGAAAAATTCGGAGTAGAATTTCCTGAGCAAGTCATAGACTTTTTAGGAATGATGGGCGATTCTGCAGATAATATTCCTGGTTTACCTGGTGTTGGAGAAAAAACAGCTAAAAAATTTCTAGCTCAGTTTGGTTCAATGGAAGGTTTGTTGGCAAATACAGATCAGTTGAAAGGAAAGATGAAAGAAAAAGTAGAAGCAAACGGAGAATTGGGCTTACTTTCTAAAAAGTTAGCTACTATAATGCTTGATGTTCCTGTTGCTTTTAATGCAAAAGATTTTACATTAGATCAACCTGATAAAGAAAAAGTAACTGAAATTTTTAATGATTTAGAGTTTAGAAATTTACTTACTAATTTTTTAAAAACATTTGCTACTGATGCTTCTACTCAAAATACAGAAAGTAAAGAAGATGCCACTAGTTTTGAGAAGCCAAAATTAAAAACAACAACAAAAAAAGAAGGTCAATTCGATCTTTTTGCAACACCAGGTTCTGGTAATATAAGTCAAGAAGAATTAGATGCTGACCTTAGAACTATAGAGAATACAAATCATTTTTATCAGCATATAAATTCTAAGTTTTCAAGAAAATTATTATTGCAGAAATTAATGCAACA
>JBELHK010000122.1:0-3798 GCA_042091415.1 Polaribacter sp.
GTAATTTAATCCAGGATAAAACTTTCCAGAATCTAAAGCTCCAAAGTTAAATTCAGAAATTATATATGGTTTATCAAAAGTTTCTTTTGCTGGATAATTAAAATCAACAAGTTCATTATCATATTGATTAAAAGAGATAATATCTAAATATTCTGCACCGATTGAAACATTATATTTATTTCTATGTTTTCCATCAACATGCCATCTACAACCAAGATATAAATTACCTGGAGATAATTCTATAATCGCTTTTTTTATGGTTTTAAAATATATGTGTGTTAGCCTTTCGTAGAATTGGATGTTTTCTTGTTCAAGATTTTTTACATGAATTTTTTTTCTGCTAGATTTTAATTCTTCCCAATTTTTAAGATTTTCTCCTGTCTTTTCGTTAAAAACGGTAATTGTTTTATAAGATTCTTTGTAGAAGTCAATTAAAGCTATCTTACCATAACTAGATTTAGGGTTCATTAATATTTTTTCAGACATTTTATTGGGTGTATACCAATGCATTTCATTATCTACAAAATATCCGAAAAAGTAAGGGTCTTTATTTAATTTTTTGGCTTTTCTTCCAATAGAATTTCTAACTCTTTTCTCCCAATCAGGATTAAAAACATCTGGAAATTTTTCATTCAGTTTAATTGAAAGTGTACCTACATATGCAGTGTAAGGAATTCGTTTTTCTTTTTTATAATTACCTACATTTTCATCAGACCATCCGCCAAAAGTATTTAAACCCCAGCTTCTAGCTCTTTTTAAACTTCTTTCTGTGTATTTAAATTGGTTGTAAGTACCATACTTTTTTACCAAAGTAGCTTTTCCGAAACTATACTCATTATTTCTGTAGAACTTTCCGTAAATAGGATCTGATTTTTTAGGTAATTCATCAAAAAAATGTTCTCTATTTTTATAAGGAGTATTTACGCCAAGTTTTCCGGCAGAATTTACCCCGCTTGACCAAAATAAACTTCCACTAGGATCGATTATCCACCATTTTCCTGAAATTTTTTCTACTCTAAAATGACCTGTTGCTTTATATTTTGGGCCAGATTTATATCCTCCAAATTCATTCCATTCATTTGAGACAGTGTGCTTTTTTAAATCTTTATCCTCTTTTTTAATTTCTTTTCTAAGTTGCTTATCATCATAAATTTTCCCATCCCAATCGGCATATTTATATTGACCATATTTGTCAATAAATGGGAAAAAAGCACTCTTATCTTCTAAGTATTTTTTAGATTTAGAAGGTTTATTTGTATTGATTGAAACTAATGTTAGCGATTTGTTTTCTTCTGAGGCAGGGAATTTTAGTTTAATTGTTTTGGTTAGTTTTAAGTCAAAAGATCTTGCAAAAGAAATTCCGTCTGGCATTCCACGCATGTTAGGGAAATCTATGTGCATTTGTGGGCAGTTTTTTTTTCTAGTTGAGTAGTCTGGTAGTAAAATACTGTTATATTCTCTTGTTTCTTTTGGATGAACCCAGCCAATCGTCCAAAGAGGAGAAGTCCATCTACTATTTGTTTTTTTACCAGTAATTATTGGATCAAAACGCACTATTTCTGAACTATTGTTTTGAATTACAAAAGATAAATATACCCAATCTGTTAAATCCCAAGAACCATTTATTGTTATTTCGGCATCTTTATTTTTTTCTATATCGATGACTAATCCATTTTCTGATGGACTAATTTTTGCGTTTTTAACTTTAACAAGTTCAGCTGTTGAAGTTTTTGTAAAATCATACGATATTGATTTTTCTTGCGAATAATTTTTACTTATTCCAAGAAATATTACGATAAACCAGATTACTATATTTTTTGTTTTCAAAATAATTTTTAATTGTTGTTAATTCTGTTTTTATAAATATTTTTTGAGCTTTCTTCTATGGCATTTTTGAGTTTAGTATACGGATTGTCTGTTATGTTAACCAAACCAATTCTAAAATTTTCTCCATCAGAACGGCCTGTAGCTGGTTGATCAACCCACTGAAACCAATGAGCACCAATGAAATTAGGATGTTTAGAGGCTTCTAATATATATTGCTTGTATAATTCTGCTTGATTTTGAATGTCATAAGCACTTCTAAGTCCGGTTCCCCAAACACCGTGAGTTCCTGTTCCAAAGTGAAATTCACCAATAATTGCAGGTTTATCTATATCAGAATAAATTTTAAAATCTTGAACGCTGTATTCATAAATATTAAAGCTTAAAACATCACAATACTTAGATGCAACTTTGTGTAATATTTTATTATACTTAGCTTTATCATGGAAACGACTTCCAAAATATAAATGATTTGGAAGTACTTTTTTTAGTTCACTCGCAACTGTTTTAAAATACGTATCTACAAAAAGCTCAAAATATTCTTTTTGATCATTGATGAAAGAATCGCTCAATTTTTTTGATGAATTTTTTATTGATGCAAATGATGTAAATTCACTATCCCATGATGAATTTAAATTATCGATGGTTTTGTATTTTTCTTTTAGCATCTTTTCAAATGCTTTTCTTGCGGGTATTGAATTATTTAATTTTAAAACTTCTTTAGGAATCGATAATTCGTTTCTCCAATGCAATTCATTATTGATAAATACTCCTAATAACCATGGGTTGTTTTTGTATTTGCTTAAGAATTTAACTCTTGATTTTAAATTTCTTGTAAACTCTTCTGAAAAAGGATCAACCATTTTTTTTATTGACCCAATTCCTTGCTTATTTGGGTGTATAATTAAAGTAAAAGGATGTTTTCTATTCGTAGGAGGTTTCGACCAAGCTCCATAAGTATTAATTCCCCAAGATTTTAATCTTCCTGAAGTTACTTTTGCGTGTTTTTGTTCCCAATTAGCACCATATTTTCTCTTTAGATTAAGGGTATAAAAATTGATTTTATTATTTTTAATTGACGTTTTTAATAACTGCCATTTGCCTTTATTTCTTTCTTCTTCGAATGAAGGAAATAATTCTGATCGGTTTTTGGTAGAAGTTGAAGAGCCTCCTCCTGCACCTGTAACTCCTTGAGACCAAAAAAGATGTCCTTCAGGGTCTACAAACCACCATTTTCCGTTAAGTTTTTTTGTATAAAAATAACCTGTTGCTTTTTGTTTTGGGCTATTTTTAAATCCGCCATATTTAGATCTTGATTTATCAAAATCAATTTCATTATATTTTTTGTAATCTTTTTTACCAATCGTTTTTAATTCATTTTTAGAAACTACTTTTCCCTCCCAAACTTCATTGGCATACTGCCCCATTTCATCTAATATCGGTAGTTTTTCATCCTTAAAATTCTTTTGAAAAAAAGCTAAGGGTTTATCGCCGTAAGGAAGTCCTATTTTAATGTCATCACTTTTGGTTAATGCGTTTGTACTGCTAACAGTAATTTCAATTTTTTGTATTTGTGATAAGTCAAAAGCATTCCAATGTCTAACATAATTTCCTGGAAGCCCTCTGACTTTCGAAAAATAAGGCATCCAATCTGAATTATTATCAAGTTTCTTTCTATTAAGAATTAGTTTTTTTGTTGAATTAGTTTTTTCAGAAACAAAGAATCTTCCTTGATTAATATGATTTTGATATGGCCCTTTGTATTGAACATCAATGATGAGTTTTTTGTTACTTTTATTTTCTATGTCAATTGCAAGATATGTGAACTCAGAAACATCAATTCCGCACTTTTTATAATTATATGTTAGCGTATTTTTTTTAGCTTTTGAATCTACTACAACTCTTGTAAAACTATTTGGTTTTACATTGCAAACATCTATATTTTGAGAGTAACTATTGATATTGTTATAAAGG
>JBELHK010000123.1:0-3734 GCA_042091415.1 Polaribacter sp.
AAACATATTGTATTAAATTGGCTCATATATCCCAAATATTAACATAAAATGCTTAAATAGTGAAAGTTGTTATTACAAATTTTTATTTCTTGAGATTAATGTTTCATTTTATCAAGCTCAATATTATAAAGAACTTTAAAGCTTTAAACGATTTATCTTAAAAATCTAATAAAATTATTTAATTGGCATTCCAGGTGGTATTTATCGTAATGCAGATTTAAAGAATTTACACTCATTTCTTTAAATTTATTGGGAACTATCTCTTTAAAATCTAATATCTTATTTTTTAAATCATTAATATCGTCAGAATTAGTTGATGTTCCTATATTATTATCACTTACGATTTTAGAACCTTCTCCTTCACCAAAAAATAAAATTGGAGTGCCTGATTGCATTAATTCAAATATTTTTGATGGAACTGCCCCATGTATTTTATTTTTTAGTGGTACTAGGCCAACATCAAACTTATTTATTTCATTCTTAATCTCTTCATTTTTTTTTAATCCGTAAAAAAATATATTAGAGTTTTTAACTTTAGCCAATTCTTTAATACCCTCCTCTTCAATACCCCCCCCATAAATGTGCAGCTCAACATCTAAATCTTTAAAATTTATTCTTTTACATATATTTAAAACACCTTGAGCATAACCTAACAACCCAGCATAGACTAACTTTAAATTTTCTTTGTTTCTCGTCTTAGGTTCACTCATCTTATATTTAGGTACATTTCTGTAAACTAAAAATTCTTTATCAACAATTTTACTAATATGCAAAATTGTTTCCTCAGATTGGCCTACAATCTTATTTGCTAATCTGTAATTCACTTTTTCAATGATCTCTAGAAACTTATAAAAAACACCTTTCTTTATGACACCTAAATCATAAGCAGAAAGTGGCCAAATATCTGAAACATTCAAAATATTTTTAACTCTTAAAAACTTAGATAATAATAATCCTGAAAAACCAACTAACAAAGGAGGTGACTGAATTATAAATACATCTGTTTTATTTTTGAGTAAACTAAAAATACTAAACCACATTGACCACGAAAAAGACAACATACTTAATAACCTTAAGATTGGGTTTGTTGATTTTGAAGGAAAAATCCAATATCTTTTTACTTTTACATGATTTATTGTTTCAGAAACTGAAAATTTATTTTTATAGGATTTAAAGATTTCTCCTTTGGGATAATTTGGTAAAGGACAAACAACCGTAACCTTATTTCCACGATCTTTTAAACCTTCAGCTAAATTTCTAATTCTATTCGCTGCGGCCCCCATTTCTGGTGGATAATAATTCGAAACAATTACAATATTTTTTTTCACAATTAAAAATTAAGAGATAAAATATGATCTATTATTCTTTCTGATGTTTTTCCGTCCCAAAACTGAGGTATCCGTCCTTCTTTCCAATTTCCTTCAAATATTTTATCAAGAGCTTTTTTTATATTCTTAGGGTTAGTGCCAACTAACTCATTTGTTCCTAGAGTAATAGTTTCTGGCCTTTCTGTATTATCTCTTAGCGTTAAACAAGGAATTTTCATAAAAGTTGTCTCTTCGGTTATACCTCCAGAATCTGTAATTACACAAAATGAGTGTTTAACTAAATAATTAAATTCTAAATATCCTAAAGGCTCTATTAAATGAAGATTTTTGAAATTTAAGTTTAACTTAGAAATAATATTATTTGTTCTAGGATGAACAGGAAAAATAATCGGTAAATTGTTAGAAGAATTTATAATTTCAGTTAAAAAAGCTTCTAATTTAGTTTCTTCATCAACATTTTTAGGCCTATGCATCGTTAAAACAATATACTTACCAGAAGCTAAATTTAGATTTTTATAAATTAATGGTTTTTTTAATTTGTCATAATTTGCAGTTAAAGTATCTATCATAGTATTCCCTACCATAATTATAGCATTATCTTTAATCCCAATATCTTTTAAGTTTTTTATTGCAATATCTGATGTAACATAAAAGTAATCCGTAATAGCATCTGTAACCATTCTATTAATCTCTTCTGGCATACTCATATCAAAAGATCTTATTCCTCCTTCCACATGAGCTACTTTCGTATGAAACTTTTTAGCTACAATTGTACATGCCATTGTTGACGTAACATCACCAACAACTATAACTACATCAGTTGGATTAGCAAGTAATTCTTTTTCAAAAGCAATCATAATTCGAGCAGTTTGTTCTGCTTGTGAACCAGAACCTATTTCAAAATTAATATGTGGCTTAGGTATGTTTAATTCATCAAAAAAAGTTTGACTTAATTTTTTATCATAATGTTGCCCTGTATGCACTAATCTATATTGAATATTATTTCCTTTAGATTTTTCCTTTAAAATTTGATGAATAATCGGAGCAATTTTCATGAAATTCGGTCTAGCTCCTGCTATTAAGGTAATTTTCATTTTTAAATTATGTTAAATTAAAGAGGTAAACTGTTTCAATTTACCAGTTTTAGACCTTTCTAGACTATCGAATCTAGAAAAATTAATTTTTAAATTAGGTTCTAAATAATCTAATACAGCTTTATTTATTTTTTCTTTTTGCTCATATGTAATAGTCTTTTTAGAAGCATATTCAATTTTAAAAGAATTTAATTTGGTTTGAATAATTTTAATTTCTTTTATATCACTAGAATCCTCTATTATAGATTTTGTAATGTAATAAAAAGTTAAACCTGGAGATACTTTACCACTAGGTAATTTAACTAAATCTTCACTTCTTCCTTCTAGTTTTTGCAATATTGATCTCTTCGCACTTATTTTATTTACAGCACCTCTATCTCCTAATTTATATCTTATAAATGGATGAGCTTTGTTATGTAAGGAAGTAACTATGATATTACCAACTTCTCCATCCTGCAATAATTTATTGTTATCGTCAAGAATTTCTACAAATATTGTTTCTGTATTTAAAATCCAATTATTTTGGCTATCTTCAAAAGCAATTAAATCTAATTCCGACGCTCCATATTCATTTATTACCTTTACTCCAAAGGCCTTTTCTAAAATAACTTTATCCATATCTAATAGCATTTCAGATGTTACTAAACATGCCTCTAGCGTGGGGCAAACTTCTTTTAAAATAATGCTTTTTGATACTAAATACTTTGCAAAAAGAAGCAAAACGGTTGTGTATCCATTCAAATAAACAAAATTTGTTTTTACAAATTTTTCAATCCAACTATTAAAAGCATTATCAGATAAATTAAAAACATTAAACTTATATCTATTAGAGAGTACATCTTTTAACCTTTCCTTATTTCTTGAAAAAAAATCTTTAGGAGCACCATAAAAACGAGCCTGCTTTTTATCATAAAGGGAATGCCAATTAAATCTATTTTTAATAACAGCCCAAGTTAAAGCATGTGAAAATTTATCTTTTCCGTAAAATAAAGGCTTTCCTGCAGAACCAGAAGTTTTACTTCTAAATATTTTTTTTAGAGAATATTCCTTACTTAATCTCTCTTCTAATGGTATTTGTAAATCTTTTTTTTCTATAATTGGAAGATCAGACCACTTCCAATCTATATTTTTCAATAATTTTCTGTAGAATTCATTGTTTTTTATATGATAGTTTACTATTTCCTTTTTTTGTTCTGCTAAATATTCTTCATAAGAATCCTCAGGAATATTTTGAATTTCATCTAGTTGTTTTTCGGCCTTAGAAATTGGATAATTATTTAATTTTAAAGAATAATCTAATAAATTCATATTC
>JBELHK010000124.1:0-3725 GCA_042091415.1 Polaribacter sp.
GGTACTAAACCATCGTTATTTTTATTAAAATCTATATCCATAATTATATTCTAACGGGAATATTATTGTTTTTTAATTCTTTTTTTAAATCTAAAATTGGAATTTCACCAAAATGAAATACACTTGCCGCCAAAGCTGCATCAGACTTTCCTACAGTAAATGTATCTATAAAATGCTGTACGTTTCCTGCACCACCTGATGCTATTATAGGAATATTAACTATTTCTGATAAATGTGCTAGTGCTTTATTTGCAAATCCTGCTTTTGTTCCATCATGATTCATAGAAGTAAACAAAATTTCGCCTGCGCCTCGCTGTTCAACCTCTTTTGCCCAGTCAAATAATTTAATATCTGTTGGAATTGTACCTCCAGCTAAATGAACAAACCATTCTCCTTTTATCTGTTTTGCATCAATAGCAACAACAACACATTGGCTACCAAATTTTTCAGATAACTCGTTTATTAATTCAGGTCTTTTTACTGCGGATGAATTTATAGACACTTTATCTGCTCCGCATTTTAATAAAGCATCTACATGTTCAATAGATGAAATTCCACCGCCGACTGTAAAGGGAATATTTACTTGTTCGGCAACTTTTAAAACCATATCTAAAGTAGTTCCTCTATTTTCTAATGTTGCGGCAATATCTAAAAAAACAAGTTCATCTGCACCTAACTCAGCATATTGTTTTGCTAAAACTACAGGGTCTCCAGCATCAATTAAATTCACAAAATTGACACCTTTTACTGTTCTTCCGTTTTTGATATCTAAGCAAGGTACTATTCTCTTTGTTAGCATATTATTGATTAATTATAAAGTTTTCTAGCTGCTTTAAACTAATTTTATTCTCATAAATCGCTTTACCTATAATTACACCTTCACATCCAATTTCACTTAATTTAGGAAGTTCATCAAAAGTTGAAATACCTCCAGAAGCAATTAATTTTACATCTTTTACTTCTGATAAAATTTTTGAATATGTTGTAAAACTTGGCCCTTGTAACATTCCATCTTTAGAAATATCTGTGCAAATTATATACTCAATCCCTTTTTGTTGATAATCATCAATAAAAGGAATTAATTCTAAATTACTTTCTTCTTGCCAACCATTTGTTGCTATTTTACCTCCTAAATTATCAGGATAAAAATCTGCTCCTAAAATAATTTTATCAGCACCAAATTTTAAAATCCAATTTTCAAAAACAGTTCTGTTCTTAACTGCAATACTTCCTCCTGTAATTTGATTTGCTCCAGAGTTAAAAGCAATTTCTAAATCTTTATCAGATTTGAGTCCTCCTCCAAAATCTATTTTTAGATTTGTTTTCGTTGCAATTTGCTCTAATACTTTATAATTGATTATTTGGCTTGCTTTTGCTCCGTCTAAATCTACAACATGTAAATATTCAATTCCTGCATCTTCGAATTCTTTTGCAACTTCAATCGGATTCTCATTATAAATCTTTTTTGTGTTGTAGTCTCCTTTGGTTAAACGAACACATTTTCCTTCAATAATATCAATAGCTGGTATTATTCTCATACTATAATTCTATAAAGTTTTTTAAAATCTTTTCCCCTTCTACTCCGCTTTTCTCTGGATGAAATTGAGTACCATAAAAATTATCTTTTTGTAATGCTGATGCATATTCTATATCATAGTCTGTTTTAGAAATCATTTCTTTACAAGTTTCAGCATAATAACTATGAACTAAATACATATATTCATTTTCTTTTACTCCTGTAAATAAATCAGATTTTAGATTATTTATAACATTCCATCCCATTTGAGGAACCTTTACTGAATCTGAAAATCGTTTTACAGCAACATCGAAAATCCCTAAACCTTTAGTATTTCCTTCCTCTGTTGAATTACACATTAATTGCATACCTAAACAAATACCTAAAACAGGTTGTTTTAAAGAAGGTATAATTTTGTCTAAACCACTTTCTTGGAGCATTTTCATTGCAGTACTTGCTTCACCAACACCAGGAAAAATTATTTTATCTGCATTTAAAATTTCATCAATATTATTAGATAAAATTGCATTTATACCAAGTCTATTAAAAGCAAATTGAATACTTTTAATATTACCAGCTCCGTAATCGATTATTACTAATTTCATTTATAATAATCCTTTAGTTGATGGTAAGAACATCTTATTTGCATCTCTTTTTACTGCCATTTTCATTGCTTTTGCAAAGGCTTTAAAAATACCTTCAATTTTATGATGCTCATTTGTTCCTTCTGCCTTTATATTTAAATTGCATTTTGCACCATCAGTAAATGATTTGAATAAGTGAAAAAACATTTCTGTTGGCATATCACCAATTTTTTCTCTTTTAAATTCAGCATCCCATTCTAGCCAATTTCTACCACCAAAATCGACGGCTACTTGTGCTAAACAATCATCCATAGGTAAACAAAAACCATATCTTTCTATACCTAATTTATTTCCTAAAGCTTTGTTGAATAACTCTCCAAAGGCTATCATGGTATCTTCAATTGTATGATGCTCATCAACTTCTAAATCTCCATCAACTTTAATAGTTAAATCCATTGCACCATGTCTACCAATTTGGTCTAACATATGATCGAAAAACTTTAAACCAGTATCTATATCATTATTACCTGAACCATCTAGGTTTAATTTGATATAAATCTTTGTTTCGTTTGTATTTCTTGTAATTTCTGAAACTCTATCTTTCAGTTTCAAAAACTCATAAATTTTTGACCAATCTGTGGATGTTAATTTGATAACCTCTAATATTTCTTGTTTATTAGACTCGATTTCATCAGCACCTAATTGAGAATTTTCAGAAAGAAAAATTCCTTTTGCTCCAAGATTTTTTGCCAGCTCCATATCAGTAATTCTATCACCTAAAACAAAAGAATTTTCTAAATCGTAGTTATCGGAAAAATATTTTGTTAACAAGCCTGTTCTTGGTTTACGAGTAGGAGCATTTTCATGAGGAAAACTTTTATCGATTAAAATTTCAGAGAATACAACTCCTTCTTTTTCAAAAGCAGAAATTATTTTATTTTGAGCAGGCCAAAAAGTATTTTCAGGAAAAGAATCAGTTCCTAAACCATCTTGATTGGTTACCATAACTAATTCGTAATCTAATTCACTTGCAATTTTAGCCATATATTGAAATACTTTTGGATAAAACTCTAGCTTTTCTAGACTATCTAACTGATAATCAATCGGTGGCTCTAATACTAAAGTTCCATCTCTATCTATAAAAAGTACTTTTTTCATGTTTAAATTTCTTTTAAAGTGTTTAAAAGTTTAATGTTTTCATCTTTTGTTCCAATAGTAAAACGCAAACAATTTTCACATAAAGGTTGTGTGGTTCTATTTCTAACAACAATTCCTTTTTGAATCAATTGATTGTACCTTTTTGTAGCATCATCTACTTTTACTAGAACAAAATTACAGTCTGTAGGATAAATATTTTGGATAAAAGAAATTTCATTCAACTCACTTATCATATTTTCTCTCTCTGTAATTATTGAAGAAACTTCACTCTTAATATTGTCTATTTTTTGAAGTCTATCAATTGCTCTTTTTTGAGTTAGTTCATTAATATTATATGGAGGTTTAATATTATTTAAAATTTTGATAATTTCTTTTGAAGCATAACAAACACCTAGTCTTATTCCTGCTAAACCATATGCTTTAGAAAGCGTTTGGGTAATTATCAAATTAGGAAATTGATTTAATTT
>JBELHK010000125.1:0-3678 GCA_042091415.1 Polaribacter sp.
CCTAAATTATTTAAGAAGATTAGCGTTTCTATATCAATTTTTACTAGTTTTTCTAACAAAATAGTTTAATTTATTTCTATAATTTCTACTTCAAAAACTAAATCAGATTTTGCAGGAAAGGGTCCGTCTTTTGCCTCTCCGAAACCTATATAATAAGGTATAAATAGTCTCGCTTTTTCTTTATTTCTCATTTTTAAAACTCCTTCTTTAAACCCTGTAATCATTGGTCGTTGTTCATCATCTAATTGAAAAACAAATGGTTGACCACGATCAAGTGTAGACTGAATTTTTTTTCCATCAGCTGTATATAACGTAAAATGAGCTTTAACAGGTTTATTCGAAGGCACTTTTTTACCTAAAGGATTACTTTTAAGCTTTAAAAAACGTAGTCCAGAATCATACTTAATAGATTTAGACTCATTCATTTCTTTAAGAAAAAGAACTTTATCTTCTAAATATTTACTATACCTTATTTCTTCCTCTTTCTTTTGTTGTTCCTCTCTATCTTTTATAGATTGATTAAATTTAATGATTTCAGCATTAAAAACATCTTCAGCATTAAAAGATTTTGCTTTTTTACCAATTCTTATGATGTTAAGATTATCAATAACATCATTTTTTTCAATTGAATTTATCGTTTGCATACGCAACGAATCTATTGCTTTAGATAATTTTAAAGAATCTTTTATAGAGACTTTAAGTTCATCTAACTCAATAGAATTTAATACAGTTACACCGAAAACAGAATGTTTATTATCTAAATGAGGTGTTGCTTTATGTGTAATAAAAAATTGACTCCCGTTTGCATTAGGACCAGGATTTGCCATAGACAAAATTCCTGGTCGGTCATGCTTATAAAGTAAGTTACCTTTTTCATCCTTTGGAAACTCATCTCCAAATGAATATCCTGGTCCTCCTCTTCCATTTGCAAGAGGATCTCCAGCTTGAATAATAAAATTATTTACTACACGATGAAAAGTTAATCCATCGAAATATTTTTTTCCTTTTAAAGAGTCTGTAACTCTTGAGCTTGTTCCTTCTGCTAAAGAAACAAAACTAGCTACAGTCATTGGTACATTTTCGTGAAATAGTTTTAATAGAATATTTCCTTTATTTGTTTGTATTTCTGCATATAAACCATTGGGTAAATTTTTAAATTTCCGTGGTGTACAAGCAAAAAAGATTGAAACAAGAATTAAACTAAAAAAAAACTTCTTCATCTATTTTTCTAAAATATCTAATAATTCAACTTCAAAAATTAAAGCAGAAAAAGGCTTTATTAATTGGCCTCTTTGTTGAGCACCATATGCAATTTCTTGAGGAATAAAAAATCTATATTTTGCTCCTTTATTCATCAGCAATAAACCTTCATTGAAACCTTTAATAAAAACGTTTGCTTTAGTTTCATATGGTTTGTTTCTGTCAACAGTACTATCAAAAACTTGATCGTCTATGGTAGTTCCATGATAATGAATCTTTATTTTACTTGTTGGGTTTATTTTTTCTCCACTACCTTCTTTAAGTACAACATATTGAAGTCCGCTTTCAGTAGTTGTTACACCTTCTTTTTGTTTATTTTCTTCAAGAAACTTTTCTCCAGCTTTTTTATTTTCTCCAAAATTCTTTTCAGCCATTTCTTGTTGTTTTTGCATTTGCTGTTTTTGGAAAAAATTTCTTAAAAATATATTTAAATCTTTCTGTTCAATTAATAGATTTGTTGAATCCATTCCATTTCTATAACCTTGAAGAAATAAATCTGTATTAGCATCATTAAAATTAGCTTTTACTTTTATAGCCATATCCATACCTAAAGCATAACTAGCAGAATCAATTTCAGTTTCTAAGCTCTTTACGTCAGCCTTTTGGTTTGAACAAGATGCTAAACTAATTAATACCACTGCTAACACTAAACTTTTTAATATTCTCATTTTTTATTATTTATATTGATTAATTTTACTGTACTTTTTATAGATTGATTTATTCCAATTTTATTCCCATCTCCTGCAATACCAAATGCAGCATATGAAGGAATTACAAATGTAATTATTTCACCCTTTTTCATCAACTTTATTCCTTTTTGAAGTGCTGAAATAAAATTTTCTTTATCAACCACATATTTTTTTATACCTAATTCATTTGTAGAATAGATAATTGAATCGTTTAAACTCTTGATATCATATAAAATAGAAACTTCATCACCTACTTTAGGCTTTAATAAACTATCTTCTACTCTATTTATATAGGTATACCAAAAACCGCTTTTTGATTGTATGTATTTATTAGTTGAATCTTTTTTTATAAAATCTAAAATTTTATTTTCTTCAATTTTTATTAAAGACTTATACTCTTTGGCAGTTTCCGTAAAAATTGTAGTAGAGGGCTTAGGATTAATTGGTCTTCGAGGCTGAACTCTAGAACAATTAAAAAAAAGAATTACCAATAATATATATAAATTATTCTTCATAAGAAGACAATAAATCTGATTTATAATTAGATAATAAGCTTGTAAATTTTGTTATGGTCTCCGCCATATTTAAATCTGATTTTCCGCCAGCGGCATTGTCATGACCGCCTCCATTAAAATGATTTCTTGCAAATTGATTTACAGAAAAACTTCCTTTTGAGCGAAAAGATATTTTTACAATTTTCTGTTCCTTATCCTCTATAAAAATTACTGCAAAAACAATTCCTTTTAAAGATAAAGCGTAATTTACAACACCTTCTGTATCTCCTTTTTTGTAATCAAAACTTTTCTTCTCTTCATCTGTTAGAGAAATATATGCTGTTTTGTAAGAAGGTAACACTTGTAAATTACTTAAAGCTTTTCCTAAAAGTAATAATCTATTATAAGAATTTGAATCGTATACATTATTATGTATTCTATCATTTTCAGCTCCTTTATCCACTAAATTTGCAACAATTCTATGAGTTTTACTTGTTGTAGATCTAAAACGAAAAGAGCCAGTGTCTGTCATTATTCCGGTATACAAACAAGTAGCAATATCTGAATCAATCAAATTCAAATCGTTATTCATTTCGATAAATTGATACACCATTTGACAAGTAGAACAAATACTTGTATCAGAATACATATATTTTACATCATCTGGTTGTTGATGATGATCTATCATAACAAAATCATTAGGATATTTTTCAAGCGTACTTTGCATGTCAGAACCAACTCTATGCAAAGCATTAAAATCTAAAAGAAATATAATATCTGAATTCTTGATTGCTTTTTGAGATTGGTTATTTTGTCGATCAAACCTGTAAATAGTTTTAGACCCTGGCAACCAATGTAAAAAGTCTGGATACTCATTAGGCATAACTACGTTACAATTGTGCCCTTTTTTATCAAGATAAAATTTTAATGCTAAAGTAGACCCAAGAGCATCTCCATCAGGATTTCTGTGACCAACTATAACAATGTTTTTTGGTGTTTCTAAAAAAACTTTTAACTCTTCAAATCCCTTTAAAATCATAATTTGCGAATATACAATTTAATACCATTTTCTAAAATATATTTTAGCATACATTTGTTAAAAATGAAATGAAAATTTTAAAAAAATAATACAAAATGTAGATTATACTTAACTTGTTATTAACATTAAATATTGTAGTTTTGCAGAAATTTTATAAAAAATAAATGGCAACAAATAGAACATTTACAATGCTTAA
>JBELHK010000126.1:0-3621 GCA_042091415.1 Polaribacter sp.
AGAGCAAAGGACTGAAAATCCTTGTGTCCCTGGTTCGATTCCTGGAGGCACCACAAAAAAACCCGAACTTTCGTTCGGGTTTTTTGTTATAACATTTTTAATTTAGAAATTTCTAGATCAGTTAGTGTTCTCCACCTTCCTCTTGGTAAGTTTTTCTTTGTTAAATCAGAAAATATAACCCTGTCTAACTTTACAACCTTGTAACCAACATGCTCAAATATTTTACGAACAATCCTGTTTCTTCCCGAATGAATTTCGATACCTACCTCTGTTTTTTTCTCTCCTTCCACATAAGAAACTGCATCAATAAAAACTTTTCTACCTTCTATAATTACATCACCTCTTAACTTTTGTAAATCTTTTAAATCTAACTTTCTATCTAATGAAGCGTGATATAATTTACGTACATTATGTTTTGGGTGAGTTAATTTTTTAGCCAGATCTCCATCATTTGTAAATAACAATAACCCCGTAGTATTTCTGTCTAATCTTCCAACAGGATAAATTCTTTCTTTTGATGCATTTGCAATCAATTCCATTACTGTCTTTCTACCTCTATCATCATCCATTGTAGTTATGTAATTCTTAGGCTTATTTAATAGAACATATTTTTTTTGCTCCGGCGAAATTACAGTTCCATCAAACTTTACAACATCTGATGATTGAACTTTATAGCCCATTTCAGTAACCAACTCGCCATTTACTTCTACACTACCGTGCTTTATTAAAGTATCTGCCTCTCTTCTTGAACAAATCCCTGCATTTGCAATATATTTATTTAGCCTAATACCATCTGTTGATTCTTTCTGTGAAGTAGTGGTTGATTTGTTTTTGAAGTTTTTTCTACTTTGAGGTTTATTAGATTTACCTTCTTGTCGTCTTCTCGACGAGTTTTTATTTGCATTCATTATTTTAATTTTATGCAAAGGTACTTAAATTGTTATCTAATTTATTCTATTGATAACTTTTTCTAACAATAGAGATGTATCTATAAAAACTAAGGAAAAAACCCCGAGTAATAATAACACTTTTAATACGTTATGAATTATCCTGTAATCTTTTCTTGATTTTGATTTGATAATAGAAAAGGAGATAAAAGCTAAAATAATCGCAGAAAAATAGTAATAAAAACGCATGTAATTTAACTCCAAAAAATTTAAAAGTATAATGACAGGAATTAAAGTTAACATCAATATAAAAAGAGATACTTTTTTTGAAAAACTTTCTCCATAAGTAACCGGAAATGTTTGATAGTTATTTACAATAGCTCCTTTTAGGTTTTCTAAATCTTTAATTAACTCTCTTACCATAATAACCAATGAAAAGAAAGTAGCATGAACAAAAATTATTTTTGAAAAATTTTTATAATGTATAAAAACAACAAAAAAGGGCAGAATTGTTAGAATAGTTGCTGAAAGTAAGCCAATAAATGAATATTTTTTGAGTTTATGAGAGTAAAGCCATATTCCAAAAATATATACTGAAAAGAATAAGGCCGCACGCCATGAAACAAGTAACCCGAAAAAACAACCTAAAAAATTTAAAAAAAAGTAAAGAGATAGTTTTGTTTCTTGTTTCACATAGCTATCAATTCCAGATTTCAATGGCCTGTTGATTCTGTCTATTTTAACATCATAAAAATTATTAATAATATATCCTGCAGAAACCACACAAACAGTTGCTATAATAAGAAAATGTAGATGAACATCAAAAAGGACGTTTCTGAGCGATTTTTCTGATGAAAAGATAAAGATTGATGCTAAATACTGAGCGATTATAAGAATTAAGATGTTATAACCTCTAACAACAGATAGTAAACTGAATATTTTTTTTAAAAAAGTCTTCTTTGTTGAAGAACTCATTTGATGAATTTTCTAAAATCTATAAACTAATTCTAATTTATAATCTTTTAAACTTTGTTTAGCTTTATCGAAATCTTCAGTGAAACCTAACATGTAACCTCCGCCTCCAGAACCACAAAGTTTTAGATAATAATCGTTCGTTTGTATTCCATTTGCCCAAACTTTATGAAAAGCATCAGGTATCATAGGTTTAAAGTTTTTAAGAACAACTTTAGAAAGTTCCTTAACATTTCCGAAAAGCGACTTTACATTTCCATTTAAAAAATCATCTATACAAGCATCTGTATGTAAAGCAAACTCGTTACTTAACATTTTTCTAAAGCCTTCATTTTTCATTTTATTCATAAAAATGTTAACCATTGGCTCTGTTTCTCCAACTTGTTCAGAATCTAAAAGAAAAACAGCTCCTTTACCTTCTTTCTGAGAAGGAATTCCCGCAGGCTCGATGTTTTCTTTAGAATTGATTAATATTGGCAAACTTAAATAAGAATTTAAAGGATCTAAACCTGAACTCTTACCATGAAAAAAAGACTCCATTAACGAGAATATTTCTTTTAATATCAATAACTTTTCTCTCGTTAAATTTTCTAAAACAGTTATCTTATCTAGCGCATATTTATCATAAATTGATGCCACTAAAGCCCCTGAACTACCAACACCATATCCTTGAGGTATTGATGAATCAAAATACATACCTTTATCTAAATCTGATTTAAAATCATTTAAATTAAACGAAACTAAATCAGTTTTCAACTCAGATAAATGATTATAAAACTTGATTAAGCTTTCATTAGATTTCTTTGATTCTCCAAACAAATTCATTGAGGTTTTCAATGCTCCTCTATATGTATTATATGGTATTGCTAATCCTTTAGAATCTTTTATAATTCCGTACTCTCCAAACAAGAGGATTTTAGCGTAAAAAAGTGGACCTTTCATTTTTTTCAATTTCAATACAAAAATACAACTTATAAAGTTAAGGTTTTAATAAACATTTTTATAAAATGTTTTCCAAACTCCAACTTTCTCTCCATTTATATATTTTCCTTTTTTTCTTATTTTTCCGTTTTTATAAAACTCTTTCCAATTCCCTTCTCTTAAGCCATCAATATAAGTACCAATTTCTTTTAATTCACCTGTACCGTAATACTCAAAAAACCGACCATCAACCTTACCATTTTTATAAAATACTTTTCTATAAAGAGTTCTATTCTTGTAAAAATAAGAGACATACCCTTCTGATTTTTCACCAACTTTATAATAAAGAGCCTTGCTTTGAGATGTTCTATTTAGGTTTTTATCTAGCCATATAATATCTTGAGATTTAGAGGCTGTAGAAATGAAAAGAAAGAAGACAAGGAGAAAGAAAAAATTTTGTTTCTTATATTTTTGAATAAGTAGTTTCAATTTATTTTTTTTGAGCACCAAAACCTGCATTGTCACAAATATAATGTTTTTTTTGACAGAATATAGATAGCTCATTTTCAATAAAAGAAAGCACCTCTGCTTTTTCATTTTCAGGAAATAACACATGAACATTTGCCCCTGCATCTAAAGTAAAACAAATATTACTTTCTTTATTTTCTCTGTATTCCCAAATTCTATTTATAATTTCTAAAGTATTAGGTTTCATTAATATAAAGTAAGGATTACTTGTTAGCATCATTGCGTGTAAAGTCAGAGCTTCACTTTCAACTAAACTTATAAAATTTTTAATATCTCCATCTTGAAGAATATTAGACATTTTTGTTAAGTTTTG
>JBELHK010000127.1:0-3575 GCA_042091415.1 Polaribacter sp.
TCTTCATATTCAAAAAAGAATTCTTCAAACTTAGACATATTTTCATAGAAAAATTCATAACAATCTCTCCAGCTATTTTTATTATAGATGCTAAATTTTTTATTTAAAATTACATATATCCTTTTTATAATTTTACCGTTATCTAAAACGTACTCCTCATCAAAGATAATCTGAGGTAAAAAGTCTGAGGTTAAAATAGATTTTAGAGATAGTAATTGATCGTAATATAATTCATTTGCTATTTCATCAGGATTTTCAAAGTCGAAACAAACCATAGCTTTTTTTCTATCGGCAACAAATTTAAAAGCAATGCCTTTAATTTTTGTATTGTAAAGAATCCATTTTCTTGGAAATGATTTACCAAAACTTGTCCAAAATTCTTTTCTCAGTATAGAAGATTCTTCTTTTGAAAACATTTATGAGAGTAAATAATTTAATTTATCCATGAATTTTTGCAACTTGTCCTCGCTCTCTCATCATTTCTGCTTCAAAAGCTAAAAGGTCATTCCATTTTTTATCAACGATTTCTCTTTCTTGGTATTTTCTTGCCAATTTTAAAAATGTAGTGTAATGATTGGCTTCAGAAATCATTAGATTTTTATAAAATTTTTTTAATTCGTTATCATCCATATTTTCAGAGAACACTTTAAAACGTTCACAACTTCTTGCTTCAATTAAAGCAGCCACCAATAAACGTTGTATTAATGCATCATTTCTATTTTTGGTTTTCGGGAAAAACTTTTGAAGACGAATCGCGTAATCATTTTTTTGCTCACGACCTAGAACCATTCCTCTTTTAACCATTAATAAATGTACCATTTTAAAATGTTGCATTTCCTCAATAGCAATATTGCTCATTTCTTTAACTAAATCTGTTTCTTCAGAATAATTTATGATAATTGAAACAGCATTAGATGCCGCTTTTTGTTCTAAAAAAGCGTGGTCTGTAAGAATTTGTTGCAAATCATCTTTTGCAATTTGCGCCCAAGAAGTTTCAGTTTCGAATTGTAAGCCTAACATAAATTACTTTTTCTGCAAAATTAACTATTATTTCAAATTTCTAACTTGTAAATCTTACGTTTTTTTATAACTTAGTTTATTTTTTATATGATAGAATTAGCAGGTATAATAATCTTAGGAATATTAGCACAATGGTTTGCTTGGAAATTTAAAATCCCTGCAATTTTACCTTTAATACTTATAGGTTTATTAGTTGGTCCAATAGCGGCAACGTATCTTACAGAAGATGGTTCTAAATGGATTGAACCAATATGGAATGGTGAAAAAGGCCTTTTCCCAGGAGAATATTTATATTACTTTGTTTCATTAGCAATTAGTATTATTCTTTTTGAAGGAGGTTTAACCTTAAAAAGAAGTGAAATTAAAAATGTAGGACCTGTAATAACAAAATTGATAACATTAGGTTCTGCAATTACTTTTTTTGGTGCTGGTATTGTTGCGCATTTATTTTTCAATATAAGTTGGGAGTTATCATTTTTATTTTCTGGTTTAATAATTGTAACAGGCCCAACAGTAATTACACCGATATTAAGAAATATTCCACTTAAAAGAGATATTTCAACAGTTTTAAAATGGGAAGGAATTTTAATAGATCCAATAGGAGCTTTAGTTGCAGTATTAGTTTTTGAATTTATAAGTGTTGGTGGAGGTGGAGGTTTTACCAAAACAGCTCTAATAGAGTTTGGTAAAATTTTATTGTTTGGAACAACGTTCGGTTTCACATTTGCGCATGCCTTAGCTTATGCTATAAATAAAAAATTGATTCCTCATTATTTATTAAACGTAGTTTCTTTGTCTGCAGTTTTATTAGTTTTTGTTCAATCTGAACTTTTTGCTCATGAATCCGGACTTTTAGCTGTTGTTGTAATGGGTATGGTTTTAGGAAATGGGAAACTAAATAACTTAAAAGAGTTGCTTTATTTTAAAGAATCTTTAAGTGTTTTATTAATATCTATTCTTTTTATTCTCTTAGCAGCTAATATAGATATGAAAGCATTAATGCTATTATATACTTGGAAAACAGTAGCTCTTTTCGCAATCGTAGTATTTTTAATAAGACCATTAGCTGTTTTTTCGAGTACTTTTAGCTCTAAATTAAAATTTAGAGAGAAACTCTTTATAAGTTGGGTTGGCCCTAGAGGAATTGTCGCTGCAGGTATTGCTTCACTTTTTGGGAGTAAATTAATTAAGCAAGGAGTACAAGGTGCTGAATACATAACACCTTTGGTATTTATGATAGTTTTAGGAACTGTTCTTTTAAATGCTACTACAGCTAGATATTTTGCAAAACTCATTGGTGTTTTTTTAACGAAATCAGATGCTATCTTGTTTGTTGGTGCTTCAAGTCCTTCAAGATTAATCGCTACTTATTTAAGAGACAAAGGCAAAAGAATAGTACTTATAGATTCTAATAAGAATTTTATTGAGCAAGCTCAGAAAGAAGATTTTGAGGCTCTAAACGTAAACATTTATGATGATGAGTTAACTAATAATATAGAATTAAGTGATGTTGGTTATTTAATAGCAATTACAGGTAATGATTCCGTAAATAAACATGCCTTAAATAGTTTTTCTAAAATTTATGGAGAGCACGGTTCATTTAGGTTAGCAACTTCTAATGAGGTTTCAAATGCTTCTGAAAAACAAAGAGAAATCTTTTTTACTCCTAAAGATGATTATATTAATTTAAGTGAAGCTTTTAGAGAAAACCCAAAAATTACAGAGGTTTCAATAAAAACTGAATCAGACTATAATAATATTTTAGAAAGGCTTGCTGGGGAAGAGAAATCAATTCCATTATTTATTGAAAATAAAAAGGGAATTTATTTAATTTCTGAGTTTGAAAGAGACGGTCTTGAAAAGAAGAATTTGATACTTTCTTATTTAGGAAAGAAAATTGATAAAAAGTTATAAATCTAGCTCAAAAGTTTGACGTAACTTTTCTAATAAAGGATTCTTTTCTTTCAACTTATCAAACTTTTCTTTTGGAGTATAAGCAAATTTCTTTTCCTTTTTTTCATTTAGAATAAGTTCTATAGATATTCCAAAATTATTTAATTGCTCTCTTAAATGTTTAATTAATTTAGGTTGTTCTTTTAAAAACTGATCTTTCATTAACTTATTTGGTACAGAAAAAATAATTTTAAAATCTTCTTCTAATTTAGGAACATCTGTGGCCACAATAGAAGCCATACTATTTTGTCCCTTTTCTCTTAAAATACCAGAATATTCTTTCCAATGATTTTGAAGTTTTTTCTCAGAAAAATCATCTTTTGGATGGTTGTCAAAATTTTCTTCTACAACTGATTTTTTTTCTTCTTTTTTCTGATGAACACTTTTTAGTGATAATGAAGGACTTCTCTTTGTAATATTTTTTAAAAGAGGAGTTTTTGGTTTTGTTTTTAATGCAGTGTCTTTTAAAACTTCTTTTTTTAATATTGGTTTTTCAAGAGTGATGCTTTTTTTCTTTATAGGCGGTGAAAGTGAATGAAAAAAAGTAGCTGGAATTATGTAGTTAGCTGATTTTTTTTTTTCTCCATCAAAAGTGATAGAGG
>JBELHK010000128.1:0-3520 GCA_042091415.1 Polaribacter sp.
CCTCCTTTTTCAACAAAAACAGTATCACCTTCTCTAATATCTAATTTTTCAATCTGATCTGCATTGTGTAAAGAAGCTCTTTTTACTGTTGTACCCGCTAATTGTACTGGTTCTAAATTTGCAACAGGTGTTATTGCCCCAGTTCTACCAACTTGATAAGTAATTTTATTTAAAATAGTGGATACTTGTTCAGCTTTAAATTTATATGCAATTGCCCATCTTGGGTATTTTGATGTATACCCTAACTCTTCTTGTTGTTGTAAATTATTTACTTTTATTACAATACCATCTGTCTCATAAGGTAAACTGTTTCTTTTTACATCCCAATAATTTACAAAATCAAAAACTTCATCGATTGTTTTAGCAAGTTTTATTGTATTCGGAACTTTGAAGCCTACTTTTCTTGCGCTTTCAAGACTATCAAAATGTGTGTTGTATTTTTTTTCAGTAGTAACAACCTGATATAGTAAACAATCTAAAGGACGTTTAGCAACCTCAGAACTATCTTGTAATTTTAAACTTCCACTTGCAGTATTTCGTGGGTTTTTATATTCTTCTTCTCCATTCGCAATTCTTTCTTCATTCATTTTAGTAAAACCATCTAAAGGTAAAATGATTTCTCCTCTCATCTCAAAATCGCTCAAAAAATCTGATTTTATGTTTAAAGGAATCGACTTTATCGTTCTTATATTTGTTGAAACATCATCGCCCTGAAACCCGTCACCTCTAGTTACTGCTTTGATAAAGTTTCCTTTTGAATATGTTAAGTTTATAGAAGCACCATCAAATTTTAACTCACAGGTATATTCAGTATTAGTTGTTCCCAGAATTTTTTGAATTCTTTTCTCCCAATCTAATAAATCTTCTTTAGAATAAGAATTATCTAAAGAATACATTCTATTATTATGAGTAACGGTCTTAAAATTTTTAGTTACCGCTCCTCCTACTCTTTGAGATGGTGAATTTTCATCAAAAAAAATAGGGTTATCTTTTTCTAATTTTTCTAATTCTTTGAGTTTAACATCAAATTCAAAATCTGAAATTAATGGTTTATCTAAAACATAATAATTATAATTATGCTGATTTAATTCACTTCGGAGAAATTCTATCTTTTCTTCTATAGACATTTTAAAAAATTATTATTAAAAGCGAAAAAATTCTTTAAAATATTATTAAAAAACTCACTATACTTTTACGGTATAAAAGTACTAAAAATGATAGCTAAATATCTATATAAAATAGAAAAATAAAGCCCAAAGCATAAGCTTTGGGCTAGATGATTTAAATAAAAAAATACTAGTAATAAGTAAATCTTCTCACTTTTGCAATATGCTTTGCCAAACGCATTACTTGATGAGAATATCCGTACTCATTATCATACCAAACATAAATTACAATTGTATCTCCGTCTGTTATTGTAGCCTTACTATCAAAAATTGATGGAGCTGTTGAACCGATTATATCTGAAGAAACTAACTCGTTATCTAAAGAATACTTTATTTGCTCTACTAAATCTCCTTCTAAAGCATGATGTTTTATTGTTGCATTAATATTGTCTTTTGTAACTTTTGATCTTAACTGTAAACTTAAAATAGCTAACGAACCATTTGGAACAGGCACTCTAATTGCATTCGAAGTTAATTTCCCCTCTAAAGCAGGTAATGCTTTGGCTACTGCTTTACCAGCTCCAGTTTCAGTTATTACCATATTTAAAGCCGCTGCTCTTCCTCTTCTGTATTTATTATGCATATTATCCACTAAGTTTTGATCATTAGTATATGCATGTATTGTTTCTAAATGTCCTTTTTTAATACCATAAGTATCTTCTAAAACTTTTAGAACTGGAGTAATTGCATTTGTAGTACAAGATGCAGCTGAAAAAATATCTACAGTATCAGGATCATATTTTATATGATTTACTCCGTGAACAATATTTGGTATACCTTTACCTGGCGCTGTTAATAAAACCTTGCTAGCTCCTTTAGATTTTAAATGGAGACTCAATGCCTTATCGTCTCTAAAAGCTCCAGTATTATCTATAATCAATGCATCATTAATGGAGTACTTTGTATAATCAATTTCTTTAGGATTGCTTGCTGAAATCATATAAACCGTTGTTCCGTTTATGATTAAGGCATTATTTTCGATATCTGTTTGAACTGTTCCTAAAAAATCTCCGTGAACAGAATCTATACTTAAGAGAGAAGCTCTTTTTTCTAAAACTGATTGAGTAATTTCTCCGCGAGTAACAATTGCTCTTAGTCGAAGTTGAGAACCTTTACCCATTTTAGTCATTAATTCTCTAGCTAACAATCTCCCTATTCTTCCGAAACCATACAAAACAACATCTTTAGGCTTTATGTCTTTTGCTTCAGTAGCTTTTTTTAACTGTTTTCTAACAAACTCTACTTTGTCTTCACATTTTTTTGGATTTAAATAACATTCGTATGCCAATTTTCCAATATCTAATTTTGATGAAGGTAAATCTACTTCTTGAATTGCTTTTGCAATGCTTAATGCATCATCAATTGTAATAGGCTTGTTTACAAATTCCTTTGCGTAGCTTATTAAATTTAAAACTTCACTTGCTCTTTTATCTACAAGTGGATTTCTAAATAAAACCAATTCTATAGATTTATAATACCATAAATCATTTACAATATTAATAAATTCTACTGTTGCCCTTCTTGTTTTTGCTTGATGCAGCACTTCTTTTTCGTAATCTAAACTTGGTGACATAGTTAATTATCAAATTAAAATTTTTGCAAAAGTATTTCTTTTTTTAAAAACACGAAATCGATTTCGTGTTAAATTTATAAAAAGAAAAAACCTGATAAAAACATCAGGCTTTTTCAATATATTAAATGAATATTTATCTAAATCTTAAATATTCTTTTTCTCCTTCTGGATTAATCATTTCTATTACAATAGAGTATTTACTTATAGCAACTTTATCTAATATTTTTACAGCTTCTTCTGCAGTTTCAACTTTTTCATCATTAATTTTTGTGATGATATAATTTTTCAAACTACTTCTTCTATCTCTTTCTGCTGTAGCAATAATTCTTACTCCTTCTTTTATTCCATTTTTTTTCAAATCAATTTTCGAAAGGTCTTTTAACTCCCATTGAAATGATTTAGAAATATATCTTATTGGTTTTTTACTTAATTCTACATTTTTTGTAATAAGATTACCTTCTCTATTTACAGTAACTGATACAAAATCTCCTGGTCTTTTTGCTGTTAATTGACCTACAAGTTCAGAGAATTTAGAAATATTTACATTATTTACTTTTTTAATTACGTCTCCTTGTTTTAAACCCGCTTTTTTGGCTCCGCCATCACTAAAAACTTCATTAATTTTTACCCCATTAACATCTTCTTCATTACTTACTCTAATTCCTAAAACTGCTTCTTGAACAGCTCCAAATTCTAATATATCATCAACAATCTTTTTTGCAATATTTGAGGGAACAGCAAAAGAATACCCAATAAAAGAACCTGTTTTAGAAGAAATAGC
>JBELHK010000129.1:0-3519 GCA_042091415.1 Polaribacter sp.
TTTCCTGTGCTTTTTAAGGAGGAGATGATATGCAGTAAAAAGGCATAATCTCCATTTTTATCTGGTGGAGTACCATAGCCTCTAAAGCGATTAAATTCATCATCCATAGGATTGAGACCACTGGTCCAATTCTTTACAGAAAACGGTGGATTAGCCACTACAAAATCAAAACGTTTCAGAGCGCCATCTTTTTCTTTGAATTTTGGTGAAGCAAGCGTATTACCACCTTCAATAGCAGCTTCTGGATAGCCATGTAGCCACATATTCATAATAGACAAGCCTTTGGTAGCAATGTCTTTTTCTTGCCCATAGAGGGTTAAGCCGTTGGGTGCTTCTCCTGCCACTTTTAACAGTAAGGAACCAGAGCCACAGGTAGGGTCATAAGCGGAATAGGAAGGCTTATCTGCCTTGTTTACATCAATAACCTTAGCCAATATTCTAGAGACCTCAGCAGGCGTATAAAACTGTCCTTTACTTTTCCCAGATTCTGTAGCGAAGTGACGCATTAAAAACTCATAAGCATCACCCAGTACATCATCATCTTCTGCACGGTTGTTTTTAAAGTTTAGTCCAGGGTTTTCAAAAATGGCAATGAGCTTAGACAATGTATCTACCTTTTCTTTTCCGCTTCCTAATTTATCATCGTCATTAAAATCTACCAGTTCCATAGAACCTTCGAGTCCGTTGGCTGCAAAAAGAGGTCTTAATATTTCTTTATTGATACGGTCACCAATATCTGGTTGCCCTTTTAAGGCCACCATATCTTCAAATGAAGCCCCCTGTGGCACTTCAATAAGACTCATGGGATCACCTGCATATTTGTCACTCACATACTTTACAAAAAGCATGGTAAGCACATAATCTTTATATTGCGAGGCATCCATACCACCTCTTAACTCATCACAGCTGGCCCAAAGGGAGCTGTATAATTCTGATTTTTTTATTGCCATTTAGATATGTTAATTGCATGAAGAGATGTTCAACAATAATAATAGTTGAAATTCATAGCAAATTAGAGCCCTAATGTAAAAAATAAAACCCAATTCTTTGATGAAATGGGTTGTATTTATTTTTATTTAAACTTCCAACAAAAACCTCCACAGCTTTTCCGCTCGCCTCTGCAAACTTTCGAAATACTTGTTTTGTTGCAGTTTGTTTGTTTTGAAGCTTCCGCTACAGATTTATATTCATTGATAAATTTACCTTTTAGACTAAATTGTTGGACTACTTTTGTTCTATTATCATTAATGTGTTTTGGAAAAGTAGAGGAATAAGACCAAACATAGCCTTTACTAACTTTATGAACACTTAAACACACCTTAGACAAACCTTGTTTAGTTAAGTTGATTGTGGCAGCCGCATCTGTTAGATTAGAGAATTTTCCTACTAATTTTCCAGTAGAAATATCATACTGATAGACAGACTTTTGAACGCCTCCTCCACCATCAGAATTGTAACCATCTTCTTTTGAATTGTACTTTAAGATATACTCTGTTTCTTTTTGTGCCAACTCATCTGTTGTTCTCGCTGTATCAATCTGTTCCCATTTGAAAGCTTCTGGTCCATGAGTTGCAATCGCTTGTTGAAATGCATAGCTTTTTCCTTTTTTAGATTTTTTAATATGGTCTTTTTTTCTTTCCTCCAAACTTTTGGTTGATGCTCCAACGTAAACCTTGCCGTTTTCTTTGTGCGTTGACTTGTAAATGATTTTTTTACTCATAATTATAAAACAGCATTATTATGATTATCTATCATTTTATCAATACCAACAAATAGATTTCCGAATCTACTTGTCTTTTTCTCTTCCTTTATGTGTTCCGCATTTTCAAAGATTTTATAAATAATTTTATATATCTGAATTTCACTATTCCCTAGTTGGTGGATAAAGTCAGCATCTTCATCACTCATTTTAAAATTTTCAAATGGTTTAAATAACTGACATAGAACACTAAAAATTTCCTTTATAATAATTCCTTGCTCTGACTCAATATAACATATTCTTAAATCGTTAATTAAACTTTCGAGTTTGGATTCTACTTCAAGCTTATCTACCAAGCTTGCTTGGTTAGTAAGATTCTTGTTCTTTGTTTTCTTGTTATTAGTATTCTTGTTCTTAGTTGTTGTTGTTTCTGCAACTTCTTGTTTGTCAATATTTAATTCTCTTGATACATCTTTTTTAATGTTCCTAATATCTTTAGGTTTTCTAGAGTGTTTTCCTGCTCTAGTTTCTTCTTGCCATTTTTTAAATTTTGGAGTTTCTTTAGCTAGAAATGTTTTAATACATTTCATATTTACATAATAAAGGTTTGGTTTGTTTAAACCTTGACGAATTTTTAAAACAAAACCCTTTTCCTCTAAGTTTTTTATGCATTTAGCTATAACACTAGTATTAAAACAAGTTTCTGCTTTAATATCTTGATGACTTATAAAAAAATAACCTAAACTACCTTTAGTTGTTAATTTACCTTGTTTTCTCCAATGATTCTGTTTGTAGATTAATGTTGCTAATACATCTGCCTCTTTTACCCCTAACTGTTGTCTAATTAATTTGCTTGATTTAATAAAAGCATGGGTTTCATCTTTATTTATTTTCATTTTATTGTTTTTTATAACCAATCACATGATTAGCTTTCTATTGCAAATAAATGAGATAAATAAATAATTTATGGATACAAAAAATTGTATCCAACTCAAAAACAAAAGCTTAGGAAAAAATTATTTTAATCAACATGAAAAAATGTCCTTTTAAAAATTGAACTTAATTTTTTTCTGGAAGCATCAAGAGAAATATTTCCTTTTTTTAACTTGTTTGCTTGAATCCTAACACCCTTCATGTCCTCATAAAGACTGTGTTTATTTTTATAGCGTGTGGTTTTCTCTAGTATTGTGTACAAATCTAAATCAGTCACTCCTGTTATGACTCCTTTATTCCACATGGTTTGAAATAAAAAAATCAATTGGTTTTTATTTAGATTAAAATTTAACTTATTACTAATTTGATAATCTTCCACTTTAAAGTTTGAAATAAAATCATAGACTTTTTCCGAAAATTCTTTTATCAATTGTTTTCCGGATTCTTCTATATTGGAAACATCACATAGTTCTATAATGAAGTCATTTACCTTTTTTAATTTAGATTTCTTAAATCCTTCTAAACCCTCTAATGTATAAATCCCTTTCCTATCCAACTCCCTAATAAACTTAGTTTTATAATTTTCAAATAAAGCCTCTAATGCTCGTTCAAATTCTTCATAAAAATCTATCTCTATTAGGTCATGTTCTAATTCTACTTCTTCCTCTTCAAATCCTAATTCGTCTTGAACTATTGTTACTGACTTACCAACAACAACTTTGTATTGTATATTAGACTGATTTAAATCTATTTTAAGATTTTCATCATTATTTAATAAATCCCTGTGCATTATATCATTCAAAAGAAAGTTCTTTTTTAGAATATCTAATTCTTTTTTAGATTTAGGAATCTTATTATTAAGTTCTATTAATAAACGTCTGTTTTCC
>JBELHK010000130.1:0-3471 GCA_042091415.1 Polaribacter sp.
TCTGCATTTAATTTTTCTTCCGACTCGAAATCATCTTCTCCTAATTCTGGATACACTCTTGACCAATCAAGTTCGTCCTCAGGAGTATCAAAAGCTGATATTGCAAATACAAGTGCTTCTACCACTAAACCTATTGTTAACATCAATCCTCCTGTTAAAAACCCAAAAGAAAGGTGTTGTATTTTAAATAGTGCCCCAATAATTACTACTGCTGCCCCCATTCCGTAAACGAAATTCATTCCTTTTTTGTAACCTTTTGATTTTGCCATTTTTTTTTAATTAAATTATGTTTGATTATTTGTTTGTTTCTCCAATAAAATTTTGAACAGTTCTAAAGCCGATATAACTTCTAGCTGTGTCTGCATATTCATAATCTCTAGACCCAACCTCTAGATAATATGCTACATCTTTCCAAGATCCTCCTCTAACTATTTTTCTTTTATTTTTTCTATCCTCAACATTTGGATTCATAGTAGAAGCCATATAATAAGACGATAAATTATAAGCAGTATTTGTCCATTCAGAAACGTTACCTGCCATGTTATACAATCCGTAATCGTTTGCATTAAATGATTTCGCCTCCATAGTATATAAAGCACCATCTACAGCATAATTACCTCTTACTGGCTTAAAGTTCGCTAAAAAACATCCTCTGTCACTCGTTGTACTTCCAGAACCCCAAGGATATGTTGCAAATTCTAATCCACCTCTAGCGGCATATTCCCACTCAGCCTCAGTTGGTAATCTAAAATCAGGAATTAAGCTTTGCTTTTTACTTTTTTGATAATTATTTTTCTTTTTAGTTCTCCAATTACAAAAAGCATTTGCTTGCGACCAAGTAACGCCCACTACAGGGTAATCTCCGTAAGTCTGGTGATAAAAATAATCTTGATGCATTGGATCGTTATAAGAATAATTAAAATCTTTAACCCATACAGTTGTATCTGGGTATATATTTAAAACTTCTGTTTGCACAAAATCTTTTCTATTACCACCTTTTCTAGCAGCTTCATCTCTATCGAACCAAGAATATTTATAATTTAACAATTTTGTATTGAAAGTTCTTACGCCATCTACTGCATCATCTTTACTTATGTAGATAGAATCCATAACCTCAACGTAATCTACATCTGGATATTCTTCTGTATTCCAAACTAAATCCTCATCCCAATTTAAAGGCTGAATTGAATCAAAACTATAATAATTTTCAAACATATATTTTTGATATGGGGATAAATCTGTTGTATCTGCTGTTTTAAAAGCAAACTGCTGAATACCACTTTTTGAATCGTTACTAGGTGAATCTGACGTACCAGAAGATGCAAATTCAGCTTGATAAGCTAACTTTGTTCTTGTTACAGAATCTCTTACCCATAAAACAAATTCTTTATACTCACTGTTAGTAATTTCTGTTTCATCCATAAAGTAGGGACGAACTGTTACTGTTTTTGTAGGGGTGTTTAAAGTACCTAATAAATCTTGATCTTGCTTACCCATCGTAAAAGACCCTCCTGGTATTAAAACCATACCATAAGGCTTTTCCGTGAACCATTTTTTCTTTGCCTTTACTCCAACCAGCTCTCCTCTATCATTAGAACCACAACTGTAAAAAATGACTATTAAAAGTGCAAGTATTGCTTCTTTTCTCATATTTTATTTTGACTTTTCTTAAAGTTTGTAAACTTATTATTTTTTTTCTTAAAATACAATGTTGATTTTATTTTTAACGTAAGAAATATAATAAATATTTTCTTAAATTAATTTTTTCATTGCCTTGTACCATTTTTCAGGCATTTCTTGATTTGTTGCTTTTTTATAGTCTTTATAAGTACATGGTATTAACGCATGTCTTTTATATTTATTATTTGATAGAATATTTATCTCAAACCACCATCTTCCTGTTTTATGACTTTTATAAAATATTAAAGGATCGTCATCATCCATTAAAACAGTAAATTTTTGATAATTCTCCTTACCTGAAAACGGATAATCTTTAGCTCTCAAATTTACACCCTCTATAAAATACCATATCATTTGAGCAATTAAGCCCGCTGTTTGATGGTTTTGGTCTAATCTAGAATTATATTCATAAATACCGAATGAAGACACCTTATCACTCAAACCTGCATATCTTGAAATAGCGCAAATCTCTTCACCATAAAAGCCATTAGGTGAAGCATTGTTGTTTGCTGGAGCTTCACTCTGCCTTATTGCTCCAATATCAATTGATACTATATCTGAATTTCTAAATGCTGGTTCTATATTTTCGAGCTCCTTAGCAACACCCAATCTATAAGTATCAAAAAATAATTCTTCTAACAGTTTGATTTCTTCTTGAGAATTAAAATATGTTTGATATCCTACATTGCAATAATTGAATAAATTATTTGGCTTCTGTATTATTATTTTACTTAAATAAGATTGAGAAGTTATTTCATCATCAAGGTTTCCTAGATCAAAACGACTATCTACAGCTGTGATGTTTACCGTTTGCTCTAAACTTTCATACGCTCTATAATTTACATACGTAATATCTTGACCTCCTCCTAAAATTATTGGAATTATATTCTTTTTCAAAAGCGATGTTAATAGTTCAGAAACCGCAAAATAGGTGTCCTCAACTTTATTCCCTCTTATAATATTTCCTAAATCTGCTATTTCTATGTCCCATTCACCAGAAAATAACTGATATAGTTTTCGCCTTATAAAATGAAGATTATCTCCACATCCGAAATTATTTTCTGAATTGCGGTCTTCTTGAACTCCAAAAACAGCAATTTTAACTCCTTTTAAATCCGGAAACCCCTCTTGTTGAGAATGTATTCGAATACTTCTTCCTAAGCAAAACGGAGACTGAAGCATAAGGTGAGCAATCGCATCACTTTCAACTGGCTTAAGAAAATCGTGATTCATCAATTTTTTTTATGCAAGATATTAAAATCTTTACTTTTTGGTGGTTTTTCTTTTGGTTGTTTTTTTCTTGGGCGTTTTTGATTCTATCATTTTAACAGCTTCCTCTTTCGATAACTTATCAATTTGTGTTGTTTTAGGTAGTTCAATTTTTACTTTACCTTTTATCACATTAAACCTTCCCCATCTTGCTTTCTCAACTCTAATTGCAACATCTTCCCAGTTATGAATAACCTTATCAATTTCTTTTTGTTTTTTCTCTTCAATTAATGAAATTATATCATTTTCAGATAAATTATCAAAGTCATATTTTTTAGAAACATTTATAAACATTGAATTCCATTTTATAAATGGCCCAAAGCGACCAACTCCTTTTTGAACTGGTAAATCTTCGTAATGTGCGATAGGAGCATCAGCTTTTTTCTTAGCTTCAATTAAATCTTTAGCCCTTTCCATGTCTACTTCCATAGGATTTTCTCCTTTATCTAGAGAAACAAACATTTTGCCAAATTTTACATACGGACCAAATCGGCCATTAGCAACAACTACATCTTCTCCATC
>JBELHK010000131.1:0-3450 GCA_042091415.1 Polaribacter sp.
TTAATGCTAAAAATAAAGATGGTTTAACTGTTTTACACAAAGCAGTAATGATTGCACAAAACGAAACAATAATAAAATATTTATTAAGTATTAAAGCTGATAAGAACATAAAAACCGATTTTGATGAATCTGTTTATGAATTAGCTAGTGAAAACGAAATATTGAAACAAAATAAAATAGACATCTCTTTTTTAAAATAGTTAAATAATGAAAACTAAAAACAACATAATTCCGGTTTTATTTTTATTGATTTTTGCATTATTTGGATTTAAAAACAATACAAATACTACAAATTATAAATGTATGATTCAGATGAAAAACTATACTGGCGAAGGTGCGTATGTAGTTATTTCCTTGTTAAACCCTCAAGGAACTTATGAAAAAACATTGTACGTGCAAGGTAATGATGATGAATGGTACTTTGACATTACAGAATGGTGGAATTTTCAAGGAAAAAAACGCGAAGATATAGATGCAATAACTGGCGCAACAATTAGCGGAGGAGAACGTACAATTAGTTTGATAAATATTGAAAATGACAAAATAGATAAAGGCTACAAAATTCGTTTCGAAACAGCTGTAGAGGATCAAGAATATTATAAAGATGATGTTGAGTTTGAATTGACATCAGAAAATGTAAAGTTAAAAACTGAAGGAAAAGGATTTATACGTTACATAAAAATGATTGTACAATAAAACATCGTAAATGACAATTTCTATTTGGAGATATAGCCATTTAACACTGGCTTTACTCTCTGCTATATTTATTTTAATTGCTTCCATTACAGGAACTATATTAGCTTTTGAACCTATTTCAGAAAAGTTAAATTCCTATAATGTCGAAAATATTAATAACATATCTATTTCTGAAACCATAACAGTTTTACAAGAAAAATATGATGAAATATTAACCATAGAAGTTGATGAAAATGATTTTGTATCAGCAAATATTATTCTAAAAAATGGTAAAAATGAAACGTTTTATATAAATCCAAAAACAGGAGGTAAAATTGGAGATATTATAGAAAAAAAATCAATTTTTGAGTTTGCAACTAATTTGCATCGATCTTTATTTTTAAAATCTACTGGACGATTTTTAATTGGTTTTGCATCCTTTTTACTCTTTTTAATTGCAATAACTGGGGTAATTTTAATAGGAAAAAGACAAGGTGGAATTTCTAAATTTTTCTCTAAAATCGTGAAAGAAAACTTCAACCAATATTATCATATAATTATTGGCAGATACACATTAATACCCATTATAATAATAACGTTAACAGCAGTTTATTTATCATTGGATAAATTCTCATTATTGCCAAAAAACAACTCGACACATAAAATTATTGTCCAAAAAAAAGACGTAAAAAAAATAGATATCAAAGACTTTAAAGTTTTTAAAACAACAAAATTAAGTAAAATTCAAAAAATAGAATTTCCTTTTTCTAAAGATGAGGAGGATTATTTTTTCTTAAAAACACATAATAAAGAAGCAGCTATACAACAATATACAGGTCAAATTATCAGTCATAAAAAAGAAAACTTAGCTTCTTTTGGTTCTTATTATAGTTTAATTCTACATACGGGCAAAGGTTCTATTATATGGTCTGTAGTATTACTTTTAGCTTGCTTTTCAATTCTATTTTTTATTTTTTCTGGTTTTTATATGACTTTAAAAAGGAAGAAAAAGACAACTTTAAATCGAAATAAGTTTTATAAAGATAATGCAGAGTTTATAATTCTTGTAGGCTCTGAAACAGGTAGTACATTTAATTTTGCAAATGCTTTTTATAACGCATTAATTACGGCCGGGAAAAAAGTTTTTTTATCAGAATTAAATGAATATACAAACTATGAGAAAGCGAAAAACATTATCATTTTCACGGCTACTTATGGAGAAGGAGAAGCGCCAATAAACGCTAATAAATTTATTGAAAAAATTAGCACAATACACCAAAATAATATTTTAAAATTTTCTATCGTTGGCTTTGGCTCTAAAGAATATCCTCAGTATTGTAAGTTTGCTCTTCTAGTGCACGCAAATTTACAATTACAAGAAAATTTTATTCCTGTTTTACCTATTTTTAAAATTAATAATCAATCCTTTTCTGATTTTAATAAGTGGGTAAAAGAATGGAATTCATTCTATAAAACAGACTTTATTTTTTCAGAAGAAAGTCTATTAAATTTACAAAAAAAGAAAGAAGATTTTACTGTTATCCATAGAACTGAAATCAATATTGATAACACTTTTCTGATTCAATTAAAACCTAATAAAAAAACAAAATTTAAATCTGGCGATTTACTTTCTATAACTCCTAAAAACGAGAATAGAAATCGATTGTACTCTATTGCTAAAATTGACAATACAATTCTCTTAAGTATCAAGAAGCATGAATTTGGACTCTGCTCAAACTATTTGAATGGTTTAAACAATACGGATAAAGTTTCTGCTAATATTCAAGAAAATAAAAATTTTCATTTTCCTAAGAAAACAAAAGAAGTAATTCTTATTGCTAACGGAACAGGAATTGCTCCTTTTTTAGGAATGATAAATGGAAAAAAATCAAAAACCAGAATTCATCTATTTTGGGGCGGTAGAACTAAAGAATCATTTTATCTCTATCAAAAAAATATTAATTCTGCATTAAAAAACAAAGAACTTAGTTCTTTTTTTGCTGCATACTCAAAAGAGAAAAGCGAAACGTGTTATATACAAGATTTATTAAAAAATGAAATAAAATTAATTACAGATACTTTAAAAAATGGAAATATAATTATGATCTGTGGTTCTAACGCTATGTTAAAAGGAGCTACAGAAGTATTAGAAGAAATATCTAAAAAACATTTAGAATCTTCATTACAAAAATATAAAGACAATAATCAAATAAAAATAGACTGCTACTAATAATTAAAACAATGTGCCAAAAATCTAAAATAATATCTAGAGTTAAAAACGGAGAATTATCAATGTGTAATTGCTGTAAAAACTACAATCTTGTATTTAATAATATTTTTTTCCAGTTTGATAGAGAACAGCTGAACAAATTTAAAGAATATGTCTCGAAAATAGATGTCGAATATTGGTTAGATTACAGCGCTTCCACCACGCAAAGAAGAAAGATTCCTGTGCCAACTTTTCATCAGAATTTAGTGCTAGTATTTGACACTTATGAAATTGAAGAATTAAGAACCTTATTAGGTATTTTTAATACTAATGAATCAAATACGCTATGTACCGCCGATATCGATTATGCTTTAATTTTAAATTGATAACGAATTCTAATTCATCTAACGCGAATTCTAATACTACCAAAATTCAAGGTAACTTCTCTTTTACTTTTACAATGTATTAACATTTAAAAAAAGTAGAAATTATGAGAACAGTCCTAAAAAAATCAGTATTCGTAGCAGGTTTAATCGTTTTAAGTAGTCCTTTTATCAGTTGTGATA
>JBELHK010000132.1:0-3422 GCA_042091415.1 Polaribacter sp.
AGAAGCAATTTCATCAGAAATTTTTAATGTAATTTCTAAAGCATCAAAATTATTACATCTAGAAAGTTATGTAATTGGTGGTTTTGTTAGAGATTTTTTATTAAAAAGGGGAGAAGCTAAAGATATAGATATTGTAACCGTTGGAAGCGGAATAGACTTAGCCTTAAAAGTTTCAGAATTATTACCTAATAAGCCAAAGGTTCAAATATTTAAAACGTACGGAACTGCAATGCTACGTTACAAAGAAGTAGAAAT
Source organism: Polaribacter sp. (assembly GCA_042091415.1). Classification (GTDB taxonomy): domain Bacteria; phylum Bacteroidota; class Bacteroidia; order Flavobacteriales; family Flavobacteriaceae; genus Polaribacter. The sequence continues at coordinate 256 of JBELHK010000132.1, forward strand.
AGAATTTGTTGGCGCTAGAAAAGAATCTTATGCTGAAGAAAGCAGAAATCCTGAAGTTTCTGAAGGAAGTTTACAAGATGATCAAAATAGACGCGATTTTACCATAAATGCATTGGCAATTAGTTTAAACGATGCAACTTTTGGTAAATTACTAGATCCTTTTAATGGGATTAATGATTTGAATTCAAAAATAATAAGAACACCTTTAAATCCTGATGTAACTTATTCAGACGATCCTCTTAGAATGATGCGTGCAATTCGTTTTGCCACTCAACTCAATTTTAATATTGAGGAAGCTTCTCTTGAAGCAATTTCTAAAAATTCAGATCGTTTAAAAATAATTACAAGAGAAAGAATTATTGATGAATTAAATAAAATTTTAAGCTCACCAAAACCATCAATTGGTTTTTTATTATTAAAAAAAACGAATTTGTTAAAACAAATTTTACCTGAGCTAATAGCTTTAAAAGGAGTAGAGGAAGTTGAGGGTCAAAAACATAAAGATAATTTTTATCATACTTTAGAAGTTGTCGATAATATTGCAAAATTTACAGATGATGTTTGGTTAAGATGGGCTGCTTTATTACACGATATTGGAAAAGCTCCTACCAAAAAATTTAGTAAAAAAATAGGCTGGACATTTCATGCTCACGAATTTGTTGGTTCTAAAATGGTATTTAAACTATTTAAAAGGTTAAAAATGCCTTTAAATAATAAAATGAAGTTTGTCCAAAAGATGGTTTTATTAAGTTCTAGACCTATTGTATTAGCATCAGAAGTTACAGATTCAGCAGTTAGAAGATTGATTTTTGATGCTGGAGATGATATAAATTCATTAATGACTTTATGCGAGGCAGATATAACAACAAAGAATCCAAAGAAGTTTAAAAAATATCATAAAAATTTTGAATTAGTTCGTAAAAAGATAACAGAAGTTGAAGAACGTGATAGAATACGAAATTTTCAACCTCCGATTTCAGGAGAAGAAATCATGAACGCTTTTAGTTTAAAACCTTGTAGAGAAATTGGTCAAATTAAAGAAGCTATAAAAGAAGCCATTTTAGATGGTGAAATACCAAATGAACATAAAGCTTCTTATGAATTTATGATTGAAAAAGGGAAAGAATTAGGACTTAATTTAGTTTAAGCTTTGCATATTAACTAGCTTAAAATATTCTGCATTTTTAGCGAGTAGCTCTTCGTGCTTTCCTTGTTCAACAATTTCTCCTTTTTTCATTACTATAATATTATCAGCTTTTTGAATAGTAGATAATCTATGAGCAATTACTAAAGATGTTCTATTTTGCATCATTTTTTCTAATGCAACTTGAACTAATTGTTCAGATTCTGTATCTAATGCAGATGTTGCTTCATCTAAAATCATTATAGGAGGGTTTTTTAATACAGCTCTAGCAATAGAAAGTCTTTGTTTTTGACCTCCTGAAAGAGAGTTTCCGCTATCACCTATATTTGTGTTAAATTTTTCTGGTAAGTCTTTAATAAATTCAAACGCATTTGCAATATCTGCTGCTGCTTTCATTTCTGTTTCTAAAGCATTTACTTTTCCAAGTTTTATATTGTTTTCTACAGTATCATTAAATAAGATAGATTCTTGTGTAACAATGCCCATTAAATCGCGGAGTGATTTTTTAGAAATATCTTTTATATTAATACCATCTATTAATATTTCACCTTCATTGACATCATAAAAACGGGTAATTAAATTTGCTAGTGTAGATTTTCCACTTCCAGATTGCCCAACTAGAGCAACAGTTTCTCCCTTTTTTATTGTTAAAGAAAAATCTTTTAAAACATACTCTTTTTTATATTTAAATGAAATATTTTTAAATTCAATCTTATCTTCAAAATTTTGTTTTACAATTGCGTTGGGTTTATCTATTATATTATTTTCAGTATTTAAAACCTGCATAATTCTTTCAGCAGACGCTTCACCTTTTTGAATATTGTAATAAGATGTAGTAATTAATTTAATCGGATTTAATACGGTATAAAACAGAACAATATATCCCATGAATTCGTCAGGCTGTAAAGAGCTTGTATTTGATAAAACTTCATTTCCTCCGTACCAAAGTATCGAAATTATAGTTGCTGAACCTAAAAACTCACTCATAGGTGAAGCTAATGTTTTTCTATGAAATACATTAGTCATTAATTTTTTAAAAGTTAAAGTAGATTTATTGAATTTTTTTTCAATAATACGTTCCGAATTAAATCCTTTTATAACTCTTAAACCGCCTAAAGTTTCTTCAATAAATGATAAAAATGTTCCGGTTTCTTTTTGAGCTTTAATAGAATTAGCTTTTAACTTTTTACTGATTGATGATATGATAAAGCCAGATATTGGTAGAAGTATAAAAACAAATAATGTGAGTTTTACACTCATAAAAAGCATAATAGAAATTGCAATAGTTACAGTAAGGGGTTCTCTAACAATTGTTTCTATTGATGTTAGAATAGAATTTTCTACTTCTTGAACATCAACAGTCAAACGTGCAATGATATCTCCCTTTCTTTTTTCGGTAAAATAAGAAATAGGTAATTCTACAATTTTATGATACAAATTATCTCGTAAGTCTTTAACGATTCCCGTTCTTAAAAATGTGATTACATAAGAGGCTAGATATCTAAAAAAGTTTTTGAAAAAAAATAAAGATAAAGCTAACAGGCAAATAAATAAAAGAGTTTTTATTTGGCCATCATCAGCAATTTTTTCAGAAATAAAATAATTGAAACTTTCTTTTAAGTAAGATCCTAAATTTGTTAAACCATTATATATTGGTTTTTGAGCTACTTTTTTTTCGGTTCCGAATAATATTCCTAAAACAGGTATAAAAGCTAGAACAGATAAAACATTAAAAATGGCATAGAAAATATTAAATAGTATATTTAATAATGTAAATTTTCTATACTTCTTTTCGTATCTTAAAATATCTTTAAAATGATTCATTAATTTAAATTCATTTCTTTTATTATTCTTTGAATTTTGGCATCTAATTCTGCTTCAACTTTTTCTGAATCAGAAATAGCATCTAAGCCAGTATTTACACTAAAATAAAATTTAATTTTAGGTTCTGTTCCACTTGGTCTAGCAGCAACTCTTGTTCCTTCTTTAGTCTGATAAATTAGTACATTAGATTTTGGAATGT
>JBELHK010000133.1:0-3408 GCA_042091415.1 Polaribacter sp.
TGGGCAAATATCTTTCCAAAAGTTAATTTCACTTTCTAAAACTACACCGGGGAAATCGTTTTTATAATCTAAAAGCGATAGCATAATTTGAAAATGTAAATGTGGTACCCATGCTCCATTTTCTTTATAATTTCCTAACTCTCCAATTTTTGATCCCACTTTTATATCATCTCCTTTTGAAAATTTTGAAATACTATCTTTAGAAAGATGCCCGTATAAAGTGTAAAACTGAAAATCATCAACAGTATGTTGTAAAATAATAAAACCACCATATCCTTTGTAATCTGTTTGGTAATGAGCGCATATAACTTTTCCATCAAAAAGAGAATGAACCGGAGTTTTTTCTGGAAGCCAAAAATCTACACCCAAATGAATATTTCTTTTTTCTAAAGAACTTTCAGAGTTATATATATCAGAAGTATACAACGCTCTTTTTTCTAAATAGCCACCAGTAATTATTTTATTAGGGTTTAATTTTTGAATTGTATTTAATTGCTTTGTAAAATAATCAGGATTATTAAATTCACTTTCATTTTTTACAATCTTATTATGAATACTTAAATCAAGAGGATATATTTCGTTTGAATTTATTGTAGGAAAAAAGTCTTTTAAATAAAATTGCTGATCTGCAATCCACTTTTTGAATTGAGTTGTTTCAGTTTTTATACGCATAGTCAAAAATAAATATTCTAATTCTAATTTATAAACGATTTCTATTATTTGTAGATTTGTTGTAAAAGCAATTTAAATGATCGTTCAAGGAAACATTGTAGATATTTATAATAAAAGAATTTTTAAAGGTGAAGTTGAGGTAATTAATGGCACTATAAAAGAAATTCGAGAAAGCCAACACAATATAGATACCTATATTTTACCGGGTTTTATAGATGCACATATTCACATAGAAAGTTCTATGTTAGTGCCTAGTGAATTTGCAAAAATTGCTGTTGTACATGGTACAGTAGCTACTGTTTCAGACCCCCATGAAATTGCGAATGTTTTAGGTGTTCAAGGAGTTGATTTTATGATTGAAAACGGAAAAAAAGTTCCTTTAAAATTCAATTTTGGAGCTCCAAGTTGCGTACCAGCAACCTCTTTTGAAAGCGCAGGTGCTGTAATTAATTCTGACGACATTCGATTGATGATGGAAAATCCAGATATTAAATATTTAGCTGAAATGATGAACTATCCTGGAGTTTTGTTTGATGATGATGAAGTATTGGCTAAAATAAATCATGCTAAAAATAATAACAAACCTATTGATGGCCACGCACCGGGTTTAAGAGGTGATGATATTTCTAAATATATAAAAGCAGGTATTTCTACAGATCATGAATGTTTTACTTACGATGAAGCGCTAGAAAAATTACAAAAGGGCATGAAAGTAATTATTAGAGAAGGTTCTGCTGCAAAAAATTTTGATGCTTTGATTGATTTGTTGCCCGAACATTTTCAAAATATGATGTTTTGTTCAGACGATAAACATCCTGATGATTTGCTATTGGGGCATATCAATCAACTATGTCAAAGAGCTGTAGCTAAAGAGATTGATGTTTTTAAAGTGCTACAAGTAGCTTGTGTAAATCCTGTAAAGCACTATAATTTAGATGTTGGATTATTGCAAAAAGGTGATTTTGCTGATTTTATTGTGGTTGATGATTTAAAGAATTTTAATGTTTTAGAAACTTATATCAATGGAGAATTAGTAGCAAAAAAAGGACAAAGTTTTATCAAATCTGTAGATTTTGAAGTTTTGAATAACTTTAATACTAATCTTAAAACAGTTTCAGATTTTGAATACTATTCTGCATCAGAAAGAATACAAGTTATTGAGGTTTTAGACGGAGAACTCATCACCAATAAAATTGAAGCAAATTCTTTAATTATTAATGGGAATTTAGTTTCTGATATCGATAATGATATTTTAAAAATGACAGTTGTAAATCGCTATTCGAATACAGAACCTGCAATTGCATTTATAAAAAACTTTGGCTTAAAAGAAGGTGCTATTGCAAGTTCTGTAGGGCATGATTCCCATAATATAATTGCTGTAGGTGTTTCAGACGAAATGATTTGTAAAGCAGTTAATTTAGTTATAAAAAATAGAGGTGGAGTTTGTGCTGTAAACTTGAAAGAAGAAAAAATGCTGCCTTTGCCTGTTGCGGGTATTATGTCTGATAAATCTGCCAAAGAAATTGGTGAAGCATATGCAGATTTAGATAAAATGGCAAAAGAAATGGGAAGTCAACTAAGAGCTCCTTACATGAGTTTATCATTTATGGCTTTGTTGGTAATTCCTTCCTTAAAACTATCAGATAAAGGGTTGTTTGATGGTGAGAAATTTCAATTTACTTCTTTAGAAGTTAAGTAATATTCATTTTATTGTATTCTTTCTCGCGTTAGAGTTTATAGAGCATAACCAGTTTTAAAAATGTACTTTTGCCAGCATCAATAAAACAATACAATGAGTTTATTACAAGATTTAGAGACTAGAAGTAGCAAACAATGTGAGTTCTGTAAAGCAACTTCTCCATTATTTGTTTATGAGGTTAAACCAATCTCAACTGGGGGAATTGATGGTAGTTTATTGGCTTGTAAAACTTGTATAACTCAAATAGAAAATAAAGATGCAGTTGATGCTAACCATTGGCGTTGTTTAAATGATGCTATTTGGAGTGAATACAGCCCTGTAAAAGTTGTTGCATGGAGAATGTTACATCGTTTAAAGGCAGAAGGCTGGCCTCAAGATTTATTAGATATGATGTATTTAGAGGATGATGAAATTAGATATGCTAAAGAATCTGGAGATCATTTAGAAGATAGTGAAAAGGTGATTCATAGAGATGTAAATGGGGCAATTTTACAAGCTGGTGATAGTGTGGTTTTAATAAAAGATCTTAAGGTAAAAGGTTCTAGTATGGTTGCGAAACAAGGAACTGCTGTACGAAGAATTTCTTTAGATCATGAAAACGCAAAATATATAGAAGGTAAAGTAGGGGCCACTCAAATTGTAATTATTACAGATTATGTTAAGAAAATGGCTGATAAAGAATAAGCTTTATGAATAAAACAGCTCTTTATACTCCCAAAACTTAATTATAAATAAGATTAAAAAAACAGTTGTTACTGTAAATTTAATAGTAACAGAAGCTAGAAAACCTAAAAAAGCACCAAAGGAAGCTTTTAAGGCTCTATCTTTATCTTTACTGTCATATAAAAGTTCGCCTAAAAAAGCACCCAAAAAGGCACCGATTAAAATTCCGAAGGGGATAGGAGAAATTAAGCCAATTATTAAACCAATTGTAGTTCCGTAAACTCCGTATTTACTCCCTCCAAAACGCTTTGTGCCAATTGCCGGAATTATATAATCTAGAATCCAGATTAGAATAGAAATTACGAATGTAATTG
>JBELHK010000134.1:0-1855 GCA_042091415.1 Polaribacter sp.
CAAATTATGAACTATTTAAAACTAGAATTGTAATGGATTTTATATTACAACCTTGGGCATGGTATATTGGAGGTCCACTTATAGCGTTAACGCTCTTTTTGTATTTTTACTTTGGTAAAAATTTTGGAGCATCAACCAATTTCGAAACTCTTTGTACAATGGCAGGAGCAGGTAAGATTTCAGACTATTTTAAAAAAGACTGGAAAGAAAGAGATTTTGCGTTATTATTCGTAGTAGGTTTAATTATTGGAGGATTTATTTCATCAAACTATTTAATTCCTGAACAAACAATTGATTTGAATCCTAAAACAATTCAAGAATTAACAGATTTAGGTTTTACGAATGTAGGTACTCAATATTTTCCTGATGAAATTTTTAGTAATGAAGTAGTTTTCTCTTTAAAAGGATTTTTAATTTTAATTTTATCAGGCGTTTGCATCGGTTTTGGTACACGTTATGCGGGCGGATGCACATCAGGTCATGCAATTACAGGTTTAAGTAGTTTTCAATTACCTTCTTTATTAGCTGTTATTGGCTTTTTTATCGGTGGTATTATTGCAGTTTGGTTTTTAATTCCTTTAATTTTTTAGATGATGAAGAATTTTAAATTTTTAATATTAGGAGTTTTTTTCGCAATTGTATTAAGTAAAGTACAAGCAATTTCTTGGTATCGTTTTTATGAAATGTTTAAGTTTCAATCTTTCCATATGTTTGGAATTATTGGAGGAGCAGTGGTTATTTCGGCAATAATTATGCAATTGTTTAAAAGTGGAAAAGTTAAAGATATTAATGGGAATAATATTGTTCCAAAATCAAAGAAAAAAGGATTTATAAGAACACTTTTAGGAGGGACTTTTTTTGGTTTAGGTTGGGGTATTTCAGGAGCTTGTGCTGCACCAGTTTTTGTAATTTTAGGTTTTAAATGGTTACCTGCTTTAATTATATTATTAGGGGCTTTAATAGGTGCTTTTATTTATGGTTTATTAAGTAAAAAATTACCAAATTAGGTGAATGAGTTGATAGACAGTTTTGGTCGTCAAATAGAATACGTTCGTTTGGCAGTTACAGACAGATGTAATCTGCGCTGTCAATATTGCATGCCTGCTCATGGAATTGATATTGTACCAAGACAAGAGCTATTAACATTCAAAGAGATGTACCGTTTAATTCGCGTCTTAACAGAATTGGGAGTTAAAAAAGTTCGTTTAACAGGCGGTGAGCCGTTTGTTCGTAAAGATTTTGTCGGATTTTTAGAAATGCTGTCTTATAATGATTTATTAGATACAATAAATATCACCACAAATGGCGCTTTAATTTCTAATTATATCGATCGAATTGAAAAGCTAGAAAAAGTAAAAAACATCAATTTAAGTATTGATAGTTTACAGAGAGATAAATTCGCAAAAATTACAAGAAGAGACGTTTTTACAGATGTTTATAAAACGTTTGAAATTTTAGAAAAGAGTAGATTACATTTAAAACTGAATGTAGTGGTACAATCTGGTTTTAATACTGATGAAATTGTTGATTTTGTAAGATTGACAAAAGATAAAAATGTAGAAGTCCGTTTTATTGAAGAAATGCCTTTTAATGGAAAAGGACAACGTGAAATGAAAGAAAATTGGACATTTAAAAAGATTTTAAAAGAAATAGAAAGTCAATTTAATGTTCAAGAACTCCTTTCAGAAAAGTCATCAACTTCAAGAAATTACAAAATAGAAAATCATAAAGGAACAGTTGGTATTATTCCTGCATTTACAAGAACTATTTGTAACGATTGTAACAGAATTAGAATTACAAGTACAGGAACTTTTAAAAATTGTTTGTTTGATGATGGAGTTTTTAATTTAAGAGA
>JBELHK010000134.1:1955-3339 GCA_042091415.1 Polaribacter sp.
CATTCTTTTCAAAAAGGACAAAGAGAATTTTTGGTTGAAGGAATTCAACCTGCAGGAAGTCCACAAATTAGCTTGCAGAATAGCAATAATTGTTTAGAAGTTATGACTGGGGCAGTTTTACCCAATAATACAAATGTTGTTATAAGGTATGAAGATGTTATTATTGAAAACGGAGTTGCTAAAATTCAAATTGATGAGGTAAAAAACTTCCAAAATATTCACGAAAAAGGAAAAGATAGAAAAGAGGCAGATGTTTTAATTCATCAAAATAAAATAATTTCTGCAGCAGAAATAGGGGTGTTAGCTACTGTTGGTAAATCCATGGTAAAAGTTGCTAAGCAACCTAAGGTGATGATAATTTCAACAGGAGATGAATTGGTTTCTATTGATGAAAAACCAAAAGCTCATCAAATAAGAAGAAGTAACGTTTTTACTTTAGTTTCTCTTTTAGAAAGAATTAAAATAAAATCAGAAACCGATCATATTACAGATGATAAACCTATTTTAAAGCAAAAAATAGCCGCTTATTTGAAAGATTATGATGTTTTATTATTTAGCGGAGCTGTTAGTAAAGGAAAATTTGATTTTTTACCAGAAGTCTTGGAAGAGTTAAAAGTAGAAAAGTTATTTCACAGAGTTGCTCAAAGACCAGGAAAGCCTTTTTTCTATGGAAAAACATCAAGTTGCAATGTATTTGGTTTTCCAGGAAATCCTATTTCAACTTTTGTAAATTGTTTAGCCTATTTTTATCCATGGTATTTTAAGTCTTTAGATGTAGAAATTGAAGAAGAAACCGCAATATTAACTGAAGATGTAAATTTTAAACCTAACCTCAGTTACTTTTTACAGGTGAAATTAAGTGATAAGTTTGGTCATTTATTAGCAACTCCAATCAAAGGTAATGGTTCTGGAGACTTAGCAAGTTTGGTGAATGCAGATGCTTTTATAGAGTTGCCAAAAACAGAAAATATAGAATTTAAGAAAGGAGATAATTTTCCTATAATTAGATATAGATAATGAGTAATTTTAGTCATCTTAATAAAGATAATAATCCTAAAATGGTGAATGTTTCTGACAAGAAGATTACCAAAAGAACTGCCATTGCAAAAGCAACTATGTTTTTGGGAGAGGAAGTAATTTCTCATTTTACAAATGATGAATTAGTAACTAAAAAAGGGCCTGTTTTTCAAACAGCAATTATAGCAGGAATACAAGCGGTTAAGAAAACATCAGAATTAATTCCTATGTGTCATCCATTGTTAATAAATGGAGTTGATGTTGATATAAATATAATAGACTCAGAAAATATAGAGGTCTTTTGTAAAGTTACTATCGAAGGAAAAACAGGAGTAGAAATGGAAGCGTTAACAGGTGTAAATATTGC
>JBELHK010000135.1:0-3257 GCA_042091415.1 Polaribacter sp.
TATGGTCTGTGTATGCAGATAATAAAAACAGAGTTTGGTTGGGGTATTATAATAACGGTATTGATGTTCATGATGATAACTACAATAAGTTTAATGCAATCAAAAGTATACCATATTTAAATAACTCTTTAAATGCTAATTCAGTTACAGGTATTGTAAAAGACGAATATGAAAGATTATGGATTAGTATGTTTGATGGTGGTGTAGATGTTTATGATAAAGAACAAGATACATTTACAAATTTATTTGATCAAAAGAATAAAATAGCCAAAGGACTAAATCGATTAGATATTACCACAATATTTATAGATAGTAACAAGAATACTTGGGTTGGAACTTGGAATTCGGGCTTGTTTTTTTTGAAACATAACAGTAAAAAATTCATCAACATAAATACTAATTCAAAAAAAAGTGTTTTTACTTCTAATAGAGTTATGAGTTTTGCTGAAGATTCTAAAGGCACTATTTGGATTGGAACGTTTTTAACTGGCTTATATTCTTACAATTTATCGACAGAAAAGTTTATTCATCATACCTCAGAAAGTTTTTTAAAGTACAATATTAATACAAGTGATATTAGAAAAATATTGGTTGATAGTAATGATTTTATATGGCTTGGAACCAGAGTAGGAGTATATAAAATTGAGGAACAAGCGAATTTAAAATTTAAAATTTCTACTTTAAATAATAAAATTAATAACGATTTAAAAAACCAGAAGAATTATGTTTTAAAACCAGGTATAGTTTTTAGTTTATTTGAAGATTCTAATCGAAATATTTGGATTGGAACTCTAGGAAACGGAATGATAAAATACAATCCTAAAGAAGATTCTATAAAAAAATACACCGTAAATAATGGATTGATTCATCAAACAATTTTTTCAATTATAGAAAGCAATTCTAAATCTATTTGGCTTGGAGGAAATAAGGGTTTGTCTAAGTTAAACCTAGAGAACGACACCTTTACAAACTATAATAAAACAGATGGTCTATTATCAAATAGTTTTAATTATAATGCGGTTTTAAAAGATAATAATACCTTGTTTTTTGGCACCCCTAAAGGCATTAATTATTTTAATCCAGAACAAATACCAAACAACAAAGAAAAGCCCATTGTATATCTAGCAAATCTAAAGATTGCAAACGAACTAGTTTTACCTAAAAAAGAAGGTTCGAACTTAAATAAAGTTATTTCTGAAACTGATGAATTAACGTTAAATCATAAACAAAAAGTCTTTTCAATTGATTATTCAGGAATTAACTATACAAGAAGTGAAAACAATCAATATGCATATTATTTAGAAGGTTATGAAACAGATTGGAATTACGTAGGAAATGTAAGGAATGCAACCTATAAAAATATTCCATCAGGAAACTATATCTTTAAAGTAAAAGCTTCTAATAATGATGGAATTTGGAATAATGAACCAACTTCTTTACAGATAAACATACTACCTGCATGGTGGACAACAAATGGAGCCATTTTAACTTATATATTGATTTTTGGCATATTTTTCTTCTTTATATATAAATATTTAGTTATTCGCTTAAAAGAAAGAAGAGAGCTAAGTTTAGAAAGGCAAGAATACAAGCAATTTCAGGCATTAAACGCAAAAAAAATTCAATTTTTCACAAATATATCTCATGAATTTAGAACTCCGTTAACACTTATATTAACACCTTTAGAAGATATTATTGAAAATGAAAGCAACAAAATTTCTACTGATTTAAAAGAGAAACATAATATTATATACAAAAATGCAAAACGTCTTTCAAGACTTATAAATGAGTTGATGGATTTTAGGAAATTACAGTTTAATAAGATGAGTATCAATGCTTCTCAAATCAATCTTATTCCTTTTGTAGAAGAGGTTGTAAGTCATTTTGAAGAAGAAGCAACATTAAAAAATATTGTATTAACTGTAGAATACGATAAAAGTGATTTAATTATTTGGTCAGATCCATCAATGTTAGAAAAAATTATTTTTAACCTTTTATCAAATGCATTTAAAGCTACACCCGCAGATGGCTTAATTACTGTTCAAATTAATAATCCTGTAGATTCAATTTTACTTCCTTTAATAGATAAAAATACACCTGTAGACGCTGTTGAAATTATTGTAAAAGACACAGGTGTTGGTATAAATGAAGAAGATTTAGATAAAGTTTTTGATCGTTTTTTTCAAAGTGATGAAATTAATGATCAATATTACGGTGGAACAGGAATCGGTTTAGAATTAGTTAAGAGTTTTGTAGATCTTCATAAAGGTAAAATCGTTCTAAAAAGTAAAAAAAATATTGGAACTCAGTTTAAAATTTACTTTCCTTTAGGGTATAATCATCTTAAAGAAGACAATATCAATAATGAGCAAAAAGAAGTTTTTAATGAATATTCAGATAGTAAGAAGCCTGAATTAGAACAAGAGGTATTTGAAGAAACAGAATTAGAAAATAAAAAAATAGTTTTAATTGTAGACGATAACGTAGAATTAAGAACTTATATAAAGAATGAATTAAAAGAAGAATACACAATAAAGGAAGCTGAAAACGGCCTAGAAGGTATTGAAAAAGCAAATAAATTCTTGCCAGATATTATTATTTCTGATGTTATGATGCCAATAATGGATGGTTTTGAGTTTTGCGAAAGAATAAGGAGTGATATAAAAACGAGTCATATACCTATATTAATGGTTACAGCTAAGGGTATGCAAATTGATAAATTAAAAGGAATTGATTCAGGTGCAGATGTTTATTTGAATAAACCTTTTAATATGAAAGTTTTAAAATCTCACCTAAAACAATTGATTTCAAGTAGGCAGATATTGTTTGATAAATATTTTAACGGTTTAAATAATTCAATAGTTTCAGAAAAAACTACTTCATTAGATAAAGAATTTATAAATACAGTACTTAAATATATCAATGAAAACATGAACAATGAAAAATTGAATGTAGAGCATCTTGCAAATGAATTATTTTTGAGTAGGAGTAAATTATATCGAAAAATAAAAGCTTTAACGGGTGATACTGCTAATGAATTTATAAGAAAAGTGCGTTTAGAAAAAGCAAAACAAATTATACAAACATCAGATCACACAATTAGTGAAGTTTGCTATAAAGTAGGTTTTTCATCTCCTTCTTATTTTACGAAATGCTTTAAAGATTATTTTGGTATTCTACCAACAGATGTAAAGTAATGGTTTGATTAAAAAATAAAAAAAGTTCCCAAGAATAAAAATAATTTCATTCTTGGGAAC
>JBELHK010000136.1:0-3224 GCA_042091415.1 Polaribacter sp.
TATGGAGATAATGTTCAGTTTGCTTTTTATGCTTTTTCTGATACATCTAATGAGGATACAGATTTCTTTATAGATAATTTTCAAATTACTAGTACAACATTGGGTGCAAACGATAATACTCTTGAAGGATTCTTATTATTTCCAACAGTTATTAAAAACGAATTAAACTTTAGTTCACAAGAAAATGTAGATAACATTTCAATTTTTGATATACTTGGTAAGCAAGTATTAAAATATACTCCTAATGGTAATTCTTCTATTAATGTGTCTTCATTAAGAAAGGGTGTTTATTTGGTAAGAGTTAGTTCTAAAGGAAAAACAGGGACCTATAAAATTATTAAACAATAATAATTATTTAATTAAACAATTTTTTAAAACGCAAACTTTATTGTTTGCGTTTTTTTTATACATTTAATTTTTTAAATCATTAGTTTGAAATTATTCTTTTCCATTATAATTCCTGTTTATAACCGACCTAAAGAAGTTGATGAATTATTATTGAGTATAACCAATCAAAATTTTAAAGACAATTTTGAGGTAATCATTGTTGAAGATGGTTCTATAGAAACTGCTGAAAAAATTGTAAGTAAATATAAAACTAGTTTAAATATCAATTATTTTTTTAAAGAGAATAGTGGTGCAGGAGCGAGTCGTAACTTTGGCATGCAAAAAGCAAAAGGAAACTATTTTATTGTTTTAGATTCAGATGTTATCCTTCCTGAAGATTATCTTCATAATGTTAAAAGTCAACTTTCGAAAAGATATACAGATGCTTTTGGTGGCCCTGATGCAGCTCATAAAAGTTTTTCAATAATTCAAAAGGCTATTAACTATTCAATGACAAGTTTTTTAACCACAGGAGGAATTCGTGGAAAAAAAATATCGTTTGGTAAGTTTCAATTAAGAAGTTTTAATTTAGGGTTATCAAAAATTGCTTTTGAAAAAACTCAAGGTTTTTCAAATATGAAAACAGGCGAAGATATAGATTTAACGTTTAGACTTTGGGAAAATAATTTCGAAACTCAGTTAATTGAAAGTGCCTTTGTTTATCATAAGAGAAGAACATCTATAAAACAATTTTTTAATCAAACTTTTGCTTTTGGTACTGCAAGACCAATACTGAATAGAAAATATCCTAAAAGTAGTAAACTTACATTTTGGTTTCCTAGTTTATTTATTATCGGTTTTAGTTTTAGTGTTTTAATGGCGCTATTTAATTACCTTACTTTATTTAGTTTTTTTTATTTGTACTTTCTAGTTCTATTAGTAGACTCGATTTTTAAAAATGGAATAATTGTTGGATTTGTATCAATTTTAACGACTTTAATACAGTTTTTCGGATATGGTTTAGGTTTTATAAAGTCTCAATTTTTAGAAAATAAAATCTTTAGTTAAACTAAAAACATTTCATTTTGAAGTAATTTATTCTATTATAATTTCATCGATGAATGTCCAAGGTTTAAAACCTGCTCCTTGTTTTCCTTCAGGGATAATTCCATAATTCGGAATGGTAATTTCTAATTTAGTAATCTTTTGTTCATCAAAATTTTGAGTGAAGTTAATAGTTAATTCACCATCATTTTTCACTTTAAATTTCTTTTCATTTTTATCATCAAACTTGAAAAATATTTCTTTTGGTGCATAAATCCATTGTCCATTACCATTATGAAACCTTGTACTTATTTTGTTAATATCTATTCGCTTTTTAAATTCAAGTGTTATTTTAATATCCTCTTCAGAAAAGCCAAGCCACTCTTTATCGCCATAACGTTTATCGTTCCCTGAAATTCCGTTTATTATAGCTTCATTTCCTCCTGCATTATATTTTTCATTGGGTTCTATATTGAACGATATTTTAGCTCCTATACCTTTATGTAAATTAATTTTTTGAACAAAATTGCGACCTAATTTTTGTTGATGTTCATCAAATACTGCAGCACTTATAGTCGTTGATTTATTTATCAGGATAGGTTCAGTATATTCTATATTCATTTCGTTATCGTCTAAAGAATAGAAAATTTTATCTTCAGTCGTTGTAGATAATTGATAAGTAATACCGTTTTTATATTTTAATTTTCCTTCAATATCATAAATATGATTTGCGTAATTCACTTTTTTTTGTTGAAAGTATTTTAGAAAAAACGGAAGTCTTTTAATAAAGTCTTCATAATTTTTATTTTCCTTTTTAGACCAAACAACTTCACTTAATGCAATCGCTCTTGGAAATGCCATATATTCAACTTTTTCTGGAGTAGACATATATTCTGACCAAACATTACCTTGAGCTCCCAGAACATATTTACTTTCTTCTTTATTTAGTTCTTTAGGTATTGGATTAAAATTATACACTTTTTCTAAGGGTAAAAAACCACCAATTGCTAATGGTTCATTTTCATTATCAGATTGATAATGATCAAAATAACAATGAGAACCAGGTGTTAAAATAACGTTATGATTTTGTTTAGCAGCTTCAATAGCTCCGTTTACTCCTCGCCAAGACATAACTGTTGCATTAGGTGCTAGTCCTCCTTCTAATATTTCATCCCAACCAATAATTTGTTTTCCTTTAGAATTTATATATTTTTCCATTCTTGAGATAAAGTAACTTTGCAAACCATGTTCATCAACTAGTCCTTTCTCTTTTATCAAATTTTGGCAATACTCAGAATTTTCCCATCTTGTTTTTGGGGCTTCATCTCCACCAATATGTATGTATTTTCCAGGAAACAATTCAACAATTTCATCAATAACATCTTCTAAGAATTTAAATGTTTTTTCTGAAGGACAATAAACTTCATCAAAAACACCCCATTTTGTTGCAACATCAACTTTTTCTTCAGTACAGCCAAGTTCAGGATATGCTGCAATAGCAGCTTGAGAATGACCAGGCATTTCTATTTCTGGAATTATATTTACTTGCCTTTCACTAGCATATTTTACAATTTCCTTTATTTCTTCTTGAGTGTAAAAACCTCCATATCTTTTTCCATCAAATTTTTGTGGTTTATCAGAATAATGACCAATTAAAGTTTCATTTCTAAAGGCAGCAATTTCTTGAAGCTTAGGATATTTTTTTATTTCTATTCTCCAACCTTGATCTTCAGTTAAATGCCAATGAAAAGTATTCATTTTTAGCATAGCCATTAAATCGATGTATTTTTTTATAAACGATACTGAAAAAAAGTGTCTACCAACATCTAGATGCATTCCTCTATAAGAAAATC
>JBELHK010000137.1:0-3212 GCA_042091415.1 Polaribacter sp.
AAAAAAGGCGACACAATCCCTGTTTATGGGGTTTTTTATGCACCTGTTTTCAGTGATGCCCAGATGTGTTTTTGCCGTTTAAGAGCGCATTTTGTGATGTGTCAACAAAACGGATGTAATGTCTTTTATACAATGTCGCGAAGGCATATGAAACACTTTAAAAGGATAAAACAAAGCTTGGTTCATGCAGCGACCTTTAAAATAATGTCACAATGCAGTATGAACAAAATGAAGTAGCGATGTTTACTTATTGCGTTGTTAATTGTAAAACTACCTGCTACGTTTTAAAAGTTCTAAAGACGTGGCTTTGGGTGAGCTGAGATACATACTGACTGACTTTGGACTTCATGAAATTATGAGAGAAAGCGAGAATAGTCCGCTGGACTTCAGTTGTCTTATGCTAAAAAAAGAAGTGTCCATCTATAACCTTGCCGCTTTTGGTAGGTTTTATAACGCTGAGATGGTTAGTCTTCGTTAAGGGATTTGTCTTTATTTTATTCAAAATTCATTTTGAATAAAATAGAAATAAACATAAATACTACACATAAATTTAAGATATGTCTGACATTCAATTCGTGTAAATCTGAAATGTACTTTATGTAAATTGCGTATACAGTGATCCCATTTATTATTAAAAATAAAATGATTTTATTACTAATCATCTTATTTTTTTTCCATTTTAATATACCGATTATCAATATACTGATAATGTAAATAGAAAAATATAAATCTATCACAATGTCTAAATTATTTATTTTAAAACTTGCGACAAAAAACACAGTACTAACCAAAACATTCAGTAAAATAAACCAAATATTATTATTTTTTAAAACATTATCCATAGTTTTTATTTTTACATATAACCTGCACAATCACTAATAACGCTGTATGAAGCTCTCATAAAATTAGCTGAAGCACCTAAACAAAAGAATAACGCTTGAGGACCTAAACAAGCTGCAAGCGTTAAAATCAACGAAACCACCCATAAAATATATGAAAGTACGCATAACCATTTGTTATCATCATTTTTTGCAAGATTATTATCAATTTCAAAAAAACTAGGATTTTGATCATTGATAATTTTTAATGTATTCGCTCCAATATTGTAATTATTAAAATCTTCGTATGTTAAATTTTGATTTATGACATCTTCTTCAAAACTTTCCATTGCTTTCTGAAAACCGACTGATTTTGAATTTTTCACAAAGTTGTCATAAGTAGCTATTTTTTTTTCATTCATTAAGTTTTCTTCTTTCAAAAATTCTTTAACTTCATAATCTGACCTATTTTATTATAAATTCCAATTATTACGTTGTCGGGGATGGTAATGCTTGTATGATAGTGTTGATTTATTTCATCTAAAAATAAATTTAAATCTTTTACAATCAAATCTGGTTTTGAAATTGATTTTCCATTATTTAAAATTGAGTTAGTTTTACTTATTTCAATAAATGTTAAATTATTCTTTTTGAAACCTTGATAATGTTCAAAACTAAATTTTTTTGGTATTGGAACATCATACTGTTCACATGAAATAAATAACATGGCAATTGCCATAAAAAAGGCGAGATAAGGTTTTCTTGAAATTCTAATTAAAACCATAATACATTGTATTAGTTATTAGTTTGCAAGAGGAGCATCTAAACTACATCAAAAAAAAAGGCGACACAATCCCTGTTTATGGGGTTTTTTTGCACCCCTTTTTTCAGTGATATGCGGATGTGTTATGAACTTAATAAAAGAAAAAGAGCAGGGGAAAATAGAAAAGCGCATACGGTAAAGTCTAAGCTTAAATGAGGCTTTATGATTGTATGATTATAAATCTAAATAGAGATAAATTCTATTCTGACAAAAAATGTTAAACCCTCACTAAACGCAATTAGAAAGGGTTGTTATTCAAATTATAC
The DNA here is from genome assembly GCA_042091415.1 of Polaribacter sp. Classification (GTDB taxonomy): domain Bacteria; phylum Bacteroidota; class Bacteroidia; order Flavobacteriales; family Flavobacteriaceae; genus Polaribacter. The sequence continues at coordinate 1,908 of JBELHK010000137.1, forward strand.
CCTTGAAACTTTGATAGATTTTACGCAACTAAGAGAACTAATTTTTAGATTCTTCTTTTAATTTTTGAACATATTGAATAAAGAAGAAAAGGGCTGCTATAAATGCTGCTATTGCTGGATTTATTTCCTGAAAAACATTTTCATTTTTTTGCACAAGGTCCCAATCGATATCCCTCAATGAGAGAACAAAAATAATACACAATATGATCAAGATAACAAATGTGAGTTTTTTAGAGATTTTTATCATATCAAAAGATTTATAAAATAGAATGTTTGCCAACGCATTTATTCATCCAATTATTAAAAGAGTATGCAAAACTAAAGAAAGCAAGTCCGCAAAGAATTACTGTTGCACAGCCAACGAATCCAATAGTTGCACCAACTAGAGCAACACTTGCAAATAAACACCCCCAAAAACCTTGAGCCTTGCTTAAAAACTCTGAATTATTAGTTTTTTCTAAGAGAGAAGGGTTTTTATACGCTATAAACTTTAGTGTATTTACAAACATATTTTTTTTTGCAAATTGTTTTTTAGTTAAACTCATATTTAAAACTGCTTCTTTATAATTAGAAATAGCTAGATCTATTCCTTTTTCTCTAAAAGTAGATAAAAAAAAGGTGGTTAAATTAAATTCATTTTTGGTTATCAAATTCTTATGAAGAGATTCATTTAATATTTGCTCACCACTAAGTTCTAATAATTCTAATATGGGATTAAAATTAATAGTGTTGCCCGTTTTGGCATTCACAATATTAAAGATAGCTTCATTTCTTTGAAGAGCATTTTGTTTTTGAAGTTTAGATAAATTCTTTTTAATTTCTCTATCTATTTCATCAAAAACAGGTTTGTTTTTTTTTTGTTCAAAAAAAGTATCATCAAATTTGTTTTCTGTTTTTTGAATTTCTTCAGGAACATCATACTGTTCACATGAAATAAATAACATAGCAATTGCCATAAAAAAGGCGAGATAAGGTTTTCTTGAAATTCTAATTAAATCCATAATCAATCTTCGATTTCAATTATTTCTTACCTTGTGCATATTCTTCAGTGCTGAGAGGGAAGAAGTACTATGTTTTAATTTTTTGAACATACGTTATCATAAAACTTATGGATAAAAGAAAAAATAGAATTGGTAACTCTATTTCATTGTATACATCAATTCCTTTACCTTTTTCAATGATATCCCAATCAACAAAATTAAACGTAATACCACCTATTATAGCCATTGACAGCATCAGAATAAGAAGCATTTTTTTTGAAGGTTTCCACATGATTTTAAAATTTATTGTTCAACACAATTACGA
>JBELHK010000138.1:0-3147 GCA_042091415.1 Polaribacter sp.
ATCCATGGAGCCATCATCAACCACAATACACTCCCAATTGGTATAGGTTTGTTCTAATACAGAATCAAGCGTTTCATGAATTAAATGGCCCCTATTGTAAGTGGGAATAATTATAGAAACTAAACAATTAGCATCCATATTATTAAGTTACTTTTTTTATTAAACCATTGATTATACCTATGTGCTTTTCTAGAGAAAAATTTTGTTTTATATGATCTTTCGCTAATTTCCCCATTAATATAGCTTCTTCTCTATTTTCTAATAAATAAATCATTTTACTAGCCATTCCTAAAACATCATGTTCTTCTACCAAAAAACCTGTTTTATTATTTATTATCACCTCAGAAATACCGCTATGCAAAGTAGAAACAACAGGTAGTGACGCTGCTGAAGCTTCTAAAACAGCAACAGGAGTGCCCTCTGAATCTCCATTTAAAGCCTCTACAGAATGCTGCACAAAAGCAAATGCATTTGTAAATTCATCTCTTATTTTTGCGGGATTCATTCTACCAGGTAAAAAAACACTATCCTCAATTTCTAAATATTTGACTAAATTTAGACAAGTATTGAATAAGATTCCCTCTCCAACGATGGTTAGGGTACTCTCAGGGAACTTTTTTAAAACTTCTGCAAAAGCTAGTATTGTATAATACGGAGCTTTTTTGTCTACGAATCTGCCAATACTAACAAAATTAGATGTTTTAAAACCGGGCTCGATATCAAAAAATAATGAATCCGGACCACAAGGAGAGACAAATATTTTATGTTCATTTCCTGCCAAATTTATTATATTATTTTTGATTTTATTAGATACTACCAAAGCACTATCTGAATAATTTAGCAAGTTTTTATAATTATCAACTTGATTTTTTAAAATTTCTTTAATGCTTGCATCAAAACCATGAAAAATGGGAATTAATGGGATCTTTAACTCTTTACAAACATTTAATACTGCGACGCCTGTTAATCCATACTCAGCAACAACAACATTAATATTATTACTGAAAAAAGAAGCTTTAAGAGACTGTTCATCAACACTTAATTTTGAAACACCTATTTTTTCCAAAATTTTGAAATATAATCTTTTCCATCTATGCCTCGTTACAGGAAAACCTTTTTCAATATTTTGGGGCAAATATCCATTATAATAAAACATAACATTCCCTTTCAAATATCTTTTATGCTGCTGAATGAATGTCTCGGAATATGCATTTTTACTTGGCGAAATTAGTGCTATGTTAATATTATCTATCATTCATATTAAATTTTTAACAATAATGATTTTAACTTGAGTTGTTTTTTAAAATCCTAATTAATCATTTGAGTAAGAAAATCTACACACAGTTCTTAGTAATCAATCTATATTTTTTTTGAAATCAAAAATTACTACTCATTAAATTAAAGGTATTGTGTTATGCTCTATCCGTTATTTTTTTTTGCAATTCCATATAAACCTGTAATCATCTGACCATCAACCAAACAAACATTCTCTTTACTATTCTTCTTTAATAAAAAAAAAATTATAGGCTTTAAAATTGAAGAAAACAATTTGCGCTTATTTTTTGACATTGGACTTCTTCTCACCCATAAACCTAGCATCTGTGCCATAGATGCGTGCCAACCACCTGTTGCCTTTATTTCTATATTAGAGAATCCGCTATTTTTCAAATGGCGCTCTAATGAATATGGTGTAGATCTATATTCATCATTTGGTGCTTCATGCAAATTCCATAAAAAAGGAACAGTAAAAAAGAAATGACCACCTGGTTTTAAAACCCTAAAAACCTCTTTCAAAACAAGCTCTGGCTCTGGGCAATGTTCTAAAACCTCAGTACCAAAGGCACTATCAAAACTCAGGTTCTCAAAAGGCATTTTTTTTCCATCCCACACAAAATCTGGTTTAACCTTTAGGTCATATTTCAAAGCATTTTCTATATCTAAACCTACATACTTTAAAATGCTACTATTTTTTATAATATAATCTTTGTAAGGCATCTTCCCACATCCAATGTCTAATAAACTACCTTTAAACAATGGTAAGTGTTCTTTAAGGGCATTAAAAATAGATGTCCTAATAAAGTAAATATCTAAGCTTTTAGCTTCAAATTTTATTTTAGTAAAATTATTTTCCATCAATGAAGTTTAGTTTAGATTCAAATGAGATACAACCCCAACTTTTTGGCCAATTATTTATTGGGGTATTCAAATCCACTTTATGTGAAATTTCAAAATGTAAAACTTCATAAATAATATCAAATTCTTTATTCCCTGTTTCTTCATCCCCCAAACCAACAGAAAAAGCAAAATAATAATTCCCTTTAGCTAAATTATGGTTTATTAAACTAACTTCTAAATCTAAAGCCTTTTGTTTAAAATCATTATTAATTTTGTTTGTAAAAAATGTTCCTACCTTAATATTATCATGTGCAAAAATGGAGCCAGCAATTCTGTATTGTGTAATTGGTAAATTATTTTTAATTGTAAACTTTAATTTTAGTGGACGTTTACTAGAAAACTTATTTTCAGATAAAGGATTAATAAATGATACTGAACTAATTTCAACCTCTTTAGTTGTTTTATATTTTCTATGTTTATCTGATACAAAAACATTAGTCTTTAAATTTTTTATTTTATCTATATCTAGATATTTATTAATTGAATCTATCACTCCCCCTTCAAACGTAACTCCCCCATTTTCCAACAAAATTGCTCTAGTACACAAACTCTTTACAGCCGCCATATTATGGCTTACAAACAACACAGTTCGTCCCTCACCTTTAGATATATCCTGCATTTTACCAATTGCCTTTTTCTGAAATTCGGCGTCACCTACAGCCAATACTTCATCAACAATTAAAATATCAGGCTCTAAAAAAGCAGCGACAGCAAAAGCCAAACGCACTGTCATACCACTTGAATAACGTTTTACCGGAGTATCTATATAACGCTCACAACCAGAAAACTCTATTATCTCATCATATTTAGCTGAGATTTCAGCTTTGGTCATGCCTAAAATAGCGCCATTTAAATAAACATTTTCTTTCCCTGTAAGTTCCGGATGAAAACCTGTTCCTACTTCTAATAAAGAGGCTATTCTTCCATTAAATTTGATACTACCAGTTGTGGGTGAAGTAATTTTTGATAAAA
>JBELHK010000139.1:0-1618 GCA_042091415.1 Polaribacter sp.
TCGTTTTTATAAAATGTTTTAGCATCTTGTAAAAGTAAATCCAGTTTATCAATTTCCTTTGCTATTTGCCTATCGCCCCAACTTAAATACTTTATAAAATCTTTTAACACTAATTCTTTATAGTTTAAAATACTATGTATATCGAAATACAATCTGCCTGTTCTTCTTACAAAAAAATCTGCTAGACTATTAGTCATTTCAAAATGAATTGAATACCAAACTTCCGCACGAATGAGTTTTTCTACGGATGAACCTTTTGCATAAAAATTCATTCTACTAATTATCGAAGAAGCATTCATACCATAAGTAGTAGTTAAATACCAAGCATAATATTGATCTTCAATTCCTTTTTCTTTTAATTTAGTTTGGATATTTTTTTGATACTCTAATACCTCATCATATGAATTTAATGTTGGATTGATTAAAGGTATTTTACTTGTCATTGATTTTTTCAAGTTTTTCAATCTCTTGTTAGGTAAGTTTTTAACAACAACACCTAAAACTCTTTGAGCCATTTTTCGATATCCTGTTAACTTTCCTCCTGCTATAGAAATCAATCCAGTTTTAGATATAAATATTTCATCTTTTCTTGATAACTCAGAAGGATTTTTTCCTTCTTCATGAATTAATGGCCTTAATCCTGCCCAATTAGATTCTATATCACCTATTGTTAAATTGATATCTGGAAAAGTATTATTCACTGCATTAATTAAATATTCAGCGTCTTTTATAGTGGCCACTACCCTATTTAAATCTCCGTTATAATTTGTATCTGTTGTGCCAACATACGTAACTTTTCCTCTTGGTATTGCAAAAACCATTCTACCATCTTCAACATCAAAATAGATTGATTGTTTAATAGGCAGTTTAGAATAAGGAAAAACAATATGAACTCCTTTTGTAAGATGTAAGTATTTATGATTTATTGAATTATCTTTTTTTCTAATAAGATCTACCCAAGAACCTGCAGCAGACACATAGTTTCTTGCTCTAATATTAATTTTTTTTCCTGAGTTATGGTCGATACAATTTAAACTTTCAATTTTATAATCAGAATCGTAAACAAAGGATTCCATCTCAAAATAATTGATGATTGTTGCTCCAAATTCAGAAGCTCGTTTTAGCAGTTCAATGGTAAGTCTTGCATCATCAGTTCTATATTCTGCATAATACCCACTTGCTAAAACAGTATTTTTATTTAATAGTGGTTCTTTTATAAAAGTTTCTGTTTTATCTAGCATTATTCTTCTATCATCACCTTCAACATTTGCTAATAAATCGTAAACTTTTAAACCAATTGATGTCATCATTTTACCATAAGTACCTCCTTCTGTTAATGGTAATAACATTTTTTCTGGAATTACTAAATGAGGAGCCAATTTATGAACAATAGCTCTTTCTGAACCCGATTCTCTTACCAAACCGATTTCTAGTTGTTTTAAATAACGAAGTCCTCCGTGAATTAATTTTGTTGATTTATTACTAGTACCTGAAGCAAAATCGTCTTTTTCTATCAAACAGACATTTAAGCCTCTAGAGGAAGCGTCTAAAGCAATACCTGCACCAGTTACACCTCCACCAATAATAACTAAATCAAATTTTTTAGAAGCTATCTTCT
>JBELHK010000139.1:1718-3051 GCA_042091415.1 Polaribacter sp.
ATAATTTCTTTACCAGAATCTTGAATCATTGCATCTAAAACATCTCTAGTTTGGTAAGCTAAAGACTCTACTGTTGCTTTAATTATTTCATTTTTCCCGGTATCTAAAGTCATACCGTATATACTCCCTTTTGCTTTTGAATCCCAATAAGGAGCTCCCAAACCTGCGAATGCAGGAACTACATAAACACCCTCTAAAGAATTTGTGTTATGGCAAATATTTTCAGTATCAGAAGCTTTATCAATAAGCTTCATTTTATCTCTCAACCATTGAATTGAAGCACCTCCTACAAAAACGCTTCCTTCTAAAGCATAATCGATTTTTTTTGATGGCAAACTACATGTAAGCGTTGTTAACAAACCTCTTTTAGAACTAACTTGTTTATCACCAACATTTAATAACATAAAACACCCTGTTCCATAAGTATTTTTTGCTATTCCTGTTTTGTAGCCTCCTTGTCCAAATAAAGCTGCTTGCTGATCTCCTGCAACGCCTTGAATAGGAATATTAATATCTTTAAATTTAAAAAATCCAAAATCTGATGATGAATTTTGAACCTTAGGTAAAATATTTTTTGGAATTTCTAATGCCTTTAGTAAAACATCATCCCACTTTAATTTTTTAATATTATATAATAGAGTGCGAGAGGCATTTGTATGATCTGTTAAATGTTTCTCTCCGTTTGTTAATTTATAAATTAGCCAACTATCAATAGTTCCGAAACATAACTGATTTTTTTTAGCTAGTTCTCTTGCTCCATCAACATTATCTAAAATCCATTTTAATTTTGTACCTGAAAAATAAGGATCAATAACAAGACCTGTATTTGTTTTTATGTACTTCTCTAGATTATTATTTTTTAAATCTTCACAAATAAAGACAGTTCGTTTATCTAACCAAACAATTGCATTATAAATTGGTTTTTGAGTAATTTTATTCCAAACAACAGTTGTTTCTCTTTGATTTGTAATTCCTATTGATGCAATTTCTTCTATTTGAATATTTGCTTTATTTACCGCTTCTTCAAAAGTTTTTATTTGATCATTAAATATTTCTTCAGGATTATGTTCTACCCAACCTTTCTTCGGATAATGTTGTTTTAACTCTTTTTGAGATAAGGCAATAATTTTTCCTTTTCTATTAAATATGATAGTTCTTGTACTTGTTGTACCTTGATCGAAAGCAACTACATATTTCTTTTTCATTACTGATAAACTAAAAAATTAAAACACTAATTTTCTCTTCTTATAAATAAAGTATCTAACTCTAATTCTTTTTGCATCCAAGCGCGTAATTCAATTTCTTTAGGAGCTATAATACTATCATGAAAGTT
>JBELHK010000140.1:0-3045 GCA_042091415.1 Polaribacter sp.
TACTTCTGTGATTGATTCTCCTGGAGAAGGAACTTTCATTTCTAAAACACTCATGTTTTTTATTTTAATTCTGAAATTTTATAATCTTAACTATTAAAAACACTATCGATAACAGCTTTATGTCTCTTTTTAAAACGAGTACTTGAACCAGCAGCTGGTACAGCATAGTATTTACGAGAACAAACACTTAAGTTTTTCAACTCAAAACGTTGTAACATATAACTCCATGCTCCCATGTTTCTTGGTTCTTCTTGAGCCCAAATGTATTCTTCTACATTTGGATATCTATCAATAATTGTTTGAATTTTTTCTTTATGTAAAGGGAATAATTGTTCTATTCTAATTAGTGCAACATCTTCTCTTTCTAATTTTTCTCTTTCTTCAAGTAAATCATAATAAAATTTACCCATACAAAACACCATTTTTTTAATACCTTCTGGGTTTAAAGTGTCGTCAATAACCTCTTGAAATTCACCATTTGCTAATTCTTGAATGGAGTTTACGGCTTTCGGATGACGCAATAAACTTTTAGGAGTAAAAACAACTAAAGGCTTTCTGTAGTCACGTTTCATTTGTCTACGCAACAAGTGATAGAAATTCGCTGGTGTTGTACAGTTTGCAACTGTCATATTATCTTCTGCACACAATTGTAAATAACGTTCTATTCTTGCAGATGAGTGCTCAGAACCTTGACCTTCATAACCGTGAGGTAATAACACTACAATTCCATTTTGAACTTTCCATTTATCTTCTGCAGCAGAAATATATTGATCGAACATTATTTGCGCTCCATTTGAAAAATCTCCAAATTGCGCTTCCCAGATTGTTAAGGTATTCGGATTTCCCATGGCATATCCATAATCGAAACCAAGAACACCATATTCAGATAACAACGAATTATAAATCGTCATTTTTCCTTTACTATTTGGGTTTATATTTAATAAATTGATTCTTTCTTCAGTAATTTCATCACGTAATATTGCATGTCTATGAGAAAAAGTACCTCTTTCAACATCTTGTCCAGAAATTCGAACATTATAACCTTCTTCCATTAAAGAACCATAGGCTAAATTTTCTGCCATTCCCCAATCTAATTGGTTGGTTTCAAAAACCATCTTAGCTCTTCCTTTTAAAATACGTTCTGCTTTTCTAACAAAATTTGCGTTGTCAGGAACTGTAGAAACTACTTTTGCAATATTTTTTAATTGTTCTTCAGGATAAGTTGTGTCTAAAGATTGAAGCATTGCGGTTTGATCTTTTCGTTCAAAACCTTTCCATGTAGACTCCATAAACTCCTTAACCCTTGAGTTTTTGTCTTGTTTTGATTTATCAAACTGAGTTTCTAACATTCCTTTGTATTCAGAAGTAATTTCGTCTACAAATGAAGAGTTAATTGCATTGCCACCAATTAGCTTTGAAGCATAAATATCTTTCGGATTTTTGTGTTTAGATATTGCTTTATATAATTTTGGTTGCGTAAAACGAGGTTCATCACCTTCATTATGACCATATTTTCTATATCCAAGTAAATCAATAAAAATATCAGTTTTAAACTTCATTCTAAACTCTAAAGCCATTTGCATTGCATGACAAACTGCTTCTGTATCGTCTGCATTTACGTGTAAAACAGGAGATAATGTTACTTTACCAACATCGGTACAATAAGTGCTTGAGCGAGCGTCAAGATAGTTTGTTGTAAAACCTATTTGATTATTTACAACAATATGAACTGTACCGCCTGTTTTATAACCATTTAGTTTAGCCATTTGAACAACTTCATAGGCAATTCCTTGTCCTGCTACTGCTGCATCACCGTGAATTACAATTGGAATGATTTTACTAGAGTCACCATTGTATTTTCTGTCGATTTTTGCTCTTGTAATACCTTCTGCAACCGATGCGACTGTTTCTAAATGAGATGGATTAGGAACTAAGTTCATTTTAATTTCATTACCATCTCTGTAAGTTTTACTTAGTGTTAGTCCTAAATGATATTTTACATCACCATCAATATCTTGATCTTCGAAGTCTTTTCCTTCAAATTCACTAAATAATTCTCTTACAGGTTTTTTAAATATGTTTACTAATGTATTTAAACGACCTCTGTGAGCCATTCCAAGAACACATTCTTTTACATCAAATTTTTCTGCAGCATCTTTTAACATTAATGATATTCCAGGAATTAACGTTTCTCCTCCTTCAAGTGAAAAACGTTTCTGACCTACATATTTTGTTTGTAAAAAACTCTCAAAAGTTACAGCTTGGTTAAGTTTTCCTAGTATATATTTTTTAGCATCAACTGTATAATTTGGATGATTACTATTTTTATTGAGTCTTTCTTGCCACCATTTTAATTTTTCAGGATTACGCATATACATATATTCAACTCCGATTGAATCGCAATAAATATTTTGTAAATGCTCAATAATATTAGATAGTGTAACTCTCCCTATTCCTAAAATTTCACCTGCAGAGAATTCTTTTTCTAAGTCTTTTTCTGATAAACCAAAATTTTCGATGTCTAATGTTGGTGAATATTTTCTTCTATCTCTTACAGGATTGGTTTTAGTAAATAAATGCCCTCTAGTTCTGTAACCATTAATTAGGTCTATAACTAAAAATTCTTTTTTTACCTCTTGAGGAATTTCAATATTTTCCTCATCCTCTTTTAGTGAGTAGTTTTCATTAGCCAAGTCATAACCCTGAAAAAAACTTCTCCAACTAGGTTCAACAGAATCTGGATTCACTAAATATTTATCGTATAAATCGGCAATAAAGCCCGTATGTGCGGCGTTTAAGAACGAAAATTTGTCCATAAATTAGTTTGTGCTTTTTGTATAAGCTAATTAAGTTAACAAAAATACAATTTTTTAAAAATATAGATTTATTTATTTTTAGTTTAAATGATAAAAATTTTGCAAAAAAAAACGAAAAACTATTTGCACGTATTTCAAAAAAATATATATTTGCACTCGCTAAACAGAAATGTAAAGCAAACTCCTCCTTAGCTCAGTTGGTTAGAGCATCTGACTGTTAATCAGAGGG
>JBELHK010000141.1:0-3017 GCA_042091415.1 Polaribacter sp.
TCCTACTTATGGGAAGCGCTTTCTTATTAATTTCTATAAATTCATTTGTATAGGAAGTGATTTTATTTAGCGGAACTAAATAAGACCTATGAATTCGAATGAAATTCTTATTTAGCTTTTCCTCTAAATTGGTTATGGTTTCTCTTGTTATAATTGTATTGTCTGCTGTAATTATTTTCACGTAATCACTTAAACTTTCTACATAAAAAATATCTTCAAAATCTACTCTGACCATTTTTCTCTCTGATCTTACAAACATAAAAGTACTTGTTATCTCTAGTTTATCTGTTGGTAAAACCTTTTTAATTGCCTCTAAAAACCTATCATAAGCAATCGGTTTTAATAAATAATCAACTGCTTCTAATTTAAAACCATCAACTGCATAATCTCTGTAAGCTGTTGTAAAAATAATTTTTGATTTTTTATTGATAATTTTAGCTAAAGTTAATCCAGATATTTCTGGCATATTTATGTCTAAAAAATATACATCAGCAATATTATCTTGCATAAAAACTAAAGCGTCCGAAGCATTTTTAAATGTTTCGATTAAATTTAAATTTGGAGTTTTGTTTATGTAGGAAATCAATATTTCTCTAGCCATTGGCTCATCATCTACAACAACACATTTTAAATTATTTTTCATTACCCATAGGTGTTTTTAATTCGACAATAAAAGAATTTGTAGTTTGATTTACATTCAATAAATAAGTTTCACCATAAATCATTTCTAATCTTGATTTTATATTCTCTAACCCTATCCCTTTTCTCGAGTTTAAAGATTTTACTGCAGAATTTTTTAGTTTAAATACTAAGCAATCATTTATTACATCTAATTTAATCTTTACACTGAGAATACCATCTTTCTGTTTGCCATGTTTAAAAGCGTTCTCTACAAAAGGCAACAATAACATTGGAGGCACTTGAATGTTAGTATTAAAATCAAGAATAGAAAAATCGATATTTAAACTGTCTTGAAATCTACTTTTTTCTAGAGCAATATAATTTTTTATATGATTCACTTCATCATTAAGAAATACTTTTGGTTTATCCACTTGGTACAATATATAGTCTAGTAAATTTGATAATTTCAATATCATATCAGGAGTTTCATCAGACTTTTTTAATGCAAAACCATAAATAGTATTTAAGGTGTTAAACAAAAAATGGGGATGAATTTGCATCTTTAAAAACTTTAACTCCTGTTCTTTCAGTTTTAACTGAGCTTGTAAGAATTTATTCTCTATCGATTTTTTTTCTTCTAATGACTGATAATTATATTTCAAAATTTTAAAACTACTTGCCAATGCAACAATTAATAAAACACAAACAATTATTACTCCTGAATTTTTAGTTAGTTCAGGCATTTTTTGAAATTCTAAATTAAAGAAAAACACAAACCCAAAAACAACAGTTGTTAAAACAGAACAGACGATAAAAACAAGAGTATAACAAGAATATAATGTGAAAAGCTTATACTTTTTTTGGATTAAATAATTCGGTATCAACTGATGCGTAAAATGATAAGTAGATACAATAGTTATTGCGCTTAAAATTAACGAAAACCAAAAAATAAATTCAATATTCTGAGAACCAACACTGAAAAAAGAAAAGAAAAACAACCACACTAAAGCCCAGAAAAAGAAGTCATAAAGGTAACCTCTTAATATTTTAAAAGTTGTTTTTTCCATTTTACAAAATAACAATATTTAAATATCTATTTACTTAAAAATAGATGAATCTTATAATTAGGGTTGGTATCTACCAATTTAAAACAATTTATATCCGTCTCCTGGATTATGCAGAAACCATTCTTAAAAAGGTTATTCATCGCATTTTAATTTTCACACTGTTTTTATAAAATACTTTTGCAGTATAATTCTAAAAACAATATTATGAATTTTATCATGAATGGAGGACCAATATTTATGGTTCCTTTAATAATCCTATTCATTATCATCTTAATTCTTTTTGTTAAAAGTATAAAGAACAATTCTGAAAAAAACAGAAAATTAATTAACTCAATGGCTCTGTTCTCTTTTGTATTTGGTCTATTGGGCTTTATTGTTGGATTAATAGGTGCTTTAAATATAATTTCTTCGAGCAACAGCACTGTAGCACCTGAAGTTTTAGCTGGCGGACTTAAAATTGGATTAATCCCTCCAACTTTTGGTACAATTATTTTCTTAATTGGAAAATTATTTGGAATAATCTTAACCTCTAAAAACAATTAAATATTTAATATTATGAGAATGCCATTGATCGATTTCTTAACAAATGGAGACCTAAAATTTGTTATTACTTTAGTTACTTTTTTTGGAATATCCGTTTACTATTTTTTTCAAAAAATAAAAAACAAAGAAAATCAAAACCTTTACAATCAAAAAATCAACAAACTTGTTGCATGGAGCCTAATGATAAGTGTTTTTTCTCTTTTACTAGGATTGCTGCATAGTTTCTACTTTATTTCAAAAGCTAACGGAATTGGAAATCATTTACTTTTTGCCGGCTTAGCAAATGTAATAATTACCCCTACATTAGGTTTAGTAGTTGCAATGCTTAATAAATTATTAGCTACACCTATTAAATCAGAAAAACATGATTAATTTAATAATCTATATTTCACTTTTTACTTGTTCAATTAGCTCATATGTCCAAAAAACCGGAAATGAATATAGAAATAAAAGTAAACTTGAAAAAGCAATAAAAGCTTACAAAGAAGAAAAAATTGGTTTCGAACCTCTTAAAAATCTCTAAAGAGAAAGATAAACTATGATTTTAATATAGCACAAACTAAAATCTAAAATCAATCCCCCAAAAAGCATCATTTTTAAAATTTTAAAATGATGCTTTTTTGTTTGTATTTTTGTAACAAATGAAAACCAAAAAAGTTTTTTTGTTATTAAATGGCAAACCTCCCAATACAGTTCCAAATATCTCTATTTATGATGTGGTTTGCGCAACTGATGGCGCTTATCAATATTTAAAAGAAAATAACATTAAACCAGATTTTATTTCCG
>JBELHK010000142.1:0-2970 GCA_042091415.1 Polaribacter sp.
AATAACGTTTTATTTTTTACTGATGAAATGATTTCTGCTGCAATAGATGATAAATCTTTTAACGAGTAATTTTTATTCATTTTCCAAAAATAATAAAGTTTTTTTATTTTTTTAAACCGGAAGAAATAGAATTAAATTTTAAAAAAAATTATAGAAATAATAATTGCATTTTAATTTTTTTAAAAATATTTTTGACCTAACCAAACTTAAAAACTATTTATAAAAAAATGAAATTTATGAAAAAAATTATTACGACAATTATGCTCGGTTTATTGATTTGTGGAAGTCAGTATGCTCAAGAGGAAATTGTTAAAGATTCCGCTAAAGTAAGACAAAGCGCTATTGGGATATCTTTTGGATCCGGTTTAGGAATTCAATATTCAAGAACTTGGAAACCAAATAAGTTATATGCTACAGCGAGTTTTAATTCTTTTGCTTTTACAATTAAAGATTTAGAGCAAGAGATTAATGGTGAAGAAATGGTTTCTGACGCTGATTTAGATTTTAAGAATTTAGATGTTAAACTAAGTTATCATCCATTTTCTAATGCTTTTAAATTAGTTGGGGGGCTAGGTTTTTTCCAGTCAAGTAATATCAATATTAAAACAACTTTTAAAAATAACATAAAGGTTGGTGATGTGGAGTTTAATGCCGATGATTCTGGTAATTTAGATATAAACTTTAATTGGTCTAAAACAACTCCATATTTAGGTTTTGGATTTGGTAGAGCTGTACCCAACAAAAGGTTAGGTTTTGCATTTGATTTTGGAACTTATTTATCAGGTTCACCAAAAATTACTTTAGATGCAACTGGGATTATTGAGCAAACAAAGGACCAAGAAGCTCTATTAAATGAGAGTTTCAAAAGTTTTAAGTTCATTCCTTATGCATCATTCAGATTATCATATTCACTTTAAAAAAATAAGACATGAAAAAAATAATACAATTGCTCACACTATGTTTCGTTTTAACATCTTGTGATTTTGAAAAAGTAACGGATTTACAAGACGATTTTGAAATAAAGGTTAATGCTGAGCCTGTACTTAGTAAGGTTAGTTTTAAAATTTTTGATGCAAACGCGGGAAAAGATATTCTCTCTAATGTTAAATTAGAATTTACTGGAGAGGATTCGGATAACTTATTTACTGTTAATGGGTCTAAATCATTAAAGGTTGAAAATGGATTTATAACAGTAGGAATTAATAGAAATTTTCCTGTATCTAAAGAGAACCCATTAAGCTTAACAGCAGTTGTAAGTGCAGATGGTTATATGCCAAAAGAAAGAGAGGTCACTTTTGATGGAGAAGATATAAGGGAAGTACAAATAAGTTTGTTAAAACAAGATGATTTACCAGAATCTACAGTGCTAGAAAAGGTAACTCAAAGTATGTCTGGTAATGCAACAACTAGCGAAATTAATGTAAGTATTTCATCTAATAGGAATTCAGAGGAAGTTTCAGATTTTATTTTACCATCTGGTACTTCTTTTTATGATGAAGATGATAATTTGATGACAGGGACTTCAATGACTGCTAATTTACAAATTTTCGACGCTGATTCAGCAAATGAAGAGGATATACCTACTGAGGAACAAAATCCAGAATCTTTTAATAGTGGAGAAAATGAATTTCCAGGAGGATTAAATTTAGATGGTGATTTCAGTAAAACTAAAACTAAAACTAAAAAAGGATCATTACAGAGAGGATTAACGCAAAGTTATTTAGTTCCAGTTACAAATTTAGGTTGTTACTACTTGTACGTAAATGGCAGAAGAGTATATCGCTTTTCTAAACCTCTTTTAGTAAGAAATTATATATTTAGAAACGCCATAAATCCAGCTACAGGCCAGCCTGTAAATGTTGGAGATGCTGTGAATGTTTATTATTACAATAGAGCAACTAGAAATAAGGATAAGATGTCTACTGCAATCGTAAAAAAAGATGGTAGAGGTTTTTATGTAGAGTTTACAGCACCGAAATCTGGAGTTTATCCTGTTGGTTTTGAAGTTAATTTTAATCATAGTTGTGCTTCCATAAATTCGGTTAAATTTGTTAATAATGGTAGAAGAACTTTTTATAGATACTATGTAGCTCACAAATCAAATCCAACAAAAGCAATTCGTTATGGATATATGTATTTTGATGGTACAAAAGAAGTTGCTGATAATAATTTAGATTATTGGGCTAATAAAGGTTTGTCATTTTTGGGAGAAGATATGGTTCTTAAAATTTATTATTACAGTCAATCTTCCAGAGGATATAAACTAGTTTATGATCAAGAAACTAGTATTTGTGACTTAGATGGAAAGACTATAGATATTAGTAATACAGATTGTTTTGAAGAAAGAGATTTAGATTTAAGTTTAGATTGTCCCGATGCAACCTATTTATTAAATAACTTATATGTATACCATAAAAAAGAAAGCGATAGCTATTGGAGTTATTTTGACAGAGTATCAAACTCTAGATTAAATGGGAGATCACCTTGTTTAGAACCTGGTGTAAAATATCAATTTGCTTTTTGGTATAGTGGATGGAAAATTACACCACCATTAACTGAAGTTGAGATGTTAAACTTGTATGAAAACTTTGACTTGCCCGAAATTTGTAATGCAATAAAAGATTTATAAATAATTATTTAATGTTTATTAAGTTTGGTTAGGCGAGTCAATTCATATTTGGCTCGCTTTTTTTTATCAATTTCTAAATGGGTATTTGGGTAATTTTTATGAAAATAGATTATTTTTTAAAAATTGACTAGAATTAATATTATAAATTAAGTTTAAAATAAAATATCTTTAATTTGTTTTGGTGCAGAATTAAAATGTTTGGTATTTTTTTTAGAGTATCTTTTAATTAAAACAAAACTTTAGCCATAAATCAATATTTAAGTGTTAATATTAACTCTATTTCGGGCTATAAACTGCACAAGGAATAATTACCTCTTCTAAAGAAATTCCACCATGTTGAT
>JBELHK010000143.1:0-2951 GCA_042091415.1 Polaribacter sp.
CTGGAGTTCACCCTGAAAGTTATACTTTGGTTGATAAAATAGCCAAAGACTCAAATACTAAGATTGGTAATTTAATCGGTAATAAAGAGAGTTTACAAAAAATTCAACTAAATAATTATGTTACAGATAATGTAGGTTTACCAACATTAAATGATATCATCAAAGAATTAGAAAAACCAGGTGTAGACCCTAGAGCAAAAGCAAAAGTATTTTCCTTTGATAAAAATTTAAAAAGTATTGGAGATTTAAGATTGGGTCAATTATTGCCGGGAATCGTGAACAATATCACCAATTTTGGTTGTTTTGTAGATATTGGTATCAAAGAGAGTGGTTTGATTCATGTTTCTAATTTATCGGATACTTTTGTAAAAGATGTCAACACTATTGTTACTTTACAACAACAAATTGTAGTAAAAGTTTTAGAGGTTGATGTTGTTAAAAAACGAATTCAATTATCTCTAATTAAATAGTTAATTTTCTTACATACTTTTTATAATTTATAATCTATATTTTTATATTGTCGACTATTAAAAAAAACTAAATATTGAAAGTCTGTATTGCCGAAAAACCAAGTGTAGCGAGAGAAATCGCTAATATTTTAGGAGCCAAAACAAAACGTGATGGTTACTTTGAAGGTAATGGCTATGCAGTAACTTATACTTTCGGCCATTTATGTACTCTTTTAGAACCTAAAGATTACAAACCACATTGGAAAAGTTGGGATTTAAATAATTTACCCATGTTACCAGAACGTTTTGAAACGAAAGTAAATGGTGATTCTGGAATAAAAAAGCAATTCAACACAATAAAATCTTTATTTGAAAAAGCAGAAGTTATTATCAACTGTGGTGATGCTGGTCAAGAAGGAGAACTTATACAACGTTGGGTAATTAATCAATGTAATTTTAAAGGAGAAGTAAAAAGATTATGGATTTCATCACTAACCGAAGAAGCTATAAAAGAAGGTTTTAATAAGTTAGAATCATCAGAAAAATATGATAACCTATATTATGCTGGTTATTCTAGAGCAATCGGAGATTGGTTATTAGGGTTGAACGCAACTCGTTTGTATACCGTAAAATTCGGAGGTTACAAGCAAGTTTTATCTGTAGGTAGAGTACAAACTCCTACGCTAGCAATGTTAGTTAATAGATATTACGAAATTCAAAACTTTAAACCACAACCTTATTGGGAATTACAAACTACTTATAGAAATACCCTTTTTAATTATGAGGATGGGCGTTTTTTAAAAAAAGAAGATGGTGAAGTTTTAGCAGAAAAAGTAGCACAATCTGAATTCGAAATTACATCAGTAACAAAAAAGAAAGGAAAAGAATATGCTCCTAAACTTTTTGATTTAACTGGTTTACAAGTCTACTGCAACAATAAATTTAGTTTTTCTGCAGATGAAACCCTTAAAATTGTTCAGAAATTATATGAAATGAAAGTAGTTACATATCCTAGAGTAGATACTACTTTTTTACCTAATGATTTGTATCCAAAAGTTCATGGAATATTATCAAAACTAACAAATTATAATACCATAACACAACCTCTTTTAGGGCAAAAGATAAAGAAAACCAAACGTGTTTTTGATGATAAAAAAGTTACCGATCATCATGCAATTATTCCAACAGGAATTCAGGGAAATTTACAGTACAATCAACAACAAGTTTATGATATAATTACTAAAAGGTTTATTGCTGTTTTCTATCCAGATTCAGAAATCTCTAACACTTCTATAATTGGCAAAGCTGCAGATGTTCCATTCAAAACAACTGGTAAAGAAATTATTTCTAAAGGATGGAGAGTTGTTTTTGAAAGCAAAAAATCTGTCACTGAAAAAGTATTATCAGAAAAAATGACACTTCCTTCATTTACAAAAGGAGAAAAAGGAAGCCATAAACCTTCTTTTTTAGAAAAAGAGACAAAACCACCTAGAAATTATACAGAAGCCTCACTTTTACGTGCTATGGAAACTGCTGGCAAACAAGTAGATGACGATGAAATGCGCGAGTTAATGAAGGAAAACGGAATAGGAAGACCTTCTACGAGAGCGAGTATCATTGAAACACTTTTTAGAAGAAAATATATAGAACGTAAAAAGAAATTAGTTTTACCAACTCAAACAGGCATCCAATTAATTGAATTAATAGATAATGAGCTTTTAAAATCTGCAGAGTTAACAGGAAGATGGGAAAAACGTTTAAAAGAAATTGAACAAGGTAAATTCAATGCCGGAATTTTCATTAAAAATATGAAAAAAATGGTAGATGAGTTGGTTTACGAAGTTCGTTCTAACAAAAAAACGAAAAGACTTTCTTCTGTAAACAATGAAACTAAAAAAACTGAAAAAGTAAAAAATACTAAAACTAAAAAAGAAGTAACAGGGAAAACTTGCCCGAAATGTAAAAAAGGAAATCTTTTAAAAGGATCTTCTGCTTATGGCTGTTCTGAATATAAAAATAATTGTTCTTTTAAAATCCCTTTTAAGTATTTAGATAAAAAAATTTCTGAAAATCAAATTATTAGATTACTAGATAAAGGTTGTACAACTAACTTAAAAGGTTTTAAGGTTGATGAAAAATCAACTGAAGGATTAATTCGATTTGATGATGAATTCAGTTTAAAATTTGAACCTAAAAAAGATCTTCAAAAAAACTCAGAAAATAAAACTAAATCAGAAAAGATAATTTGCCCTAAATGCAAAAAAGGAAACATTTTAAAAGGGCAAAATGCATATGGATGTTCAAATTACAAAAAAGGATGCGACTTTGTTTATCCATTTACTAAACTCAGAGAAAAAGCCAATGGACAAAAGCTTACAAAAGAATTAGTATTAGAAATTTTAAATTCTTAGTAGATAGAACTAAAAATATTTTTCTTAATTATTAATAATATAAATATATTTAACTAATTTTATGCTTTGTTAACTGTTTGAAAAAATCAAT
>JBELHK010000144.1:0-2916 GCA_042091415.1 Polaribacter sp.
TCATTAACTACATTATTAGTAATGTTAGCTATTTTCTTATTTGGTGGAGATTCTATAAAAGGATTTATGTTTGCATTAATTGTTGGTGTAGCTGTAGGTACATATTCATCATTATTTGTAGCAACTCCGATTATGTTTGATACTTCTAAAAAAGAAGAAAAACAATAATAATATTTAATGATATTTTATAACCGTTTTTAATTTTACATGAATTAAAAACGGTTTTTTCATTCGTTAAATAGCTTTTATATTTGCAACTTATGAGCATCATAAAATTACATGATTTATATTTTAAACCTTTTATCAATAAAAAGGAACTAAATACAATTGTAAAAAATTTAGCAGATCAAGTAAAGGCAGATTTACCAAAAGATGAAATTCCTATCTTTATAGGAATTTTAAACGGTTGTTTTTTATTTGCAGCAGATTTCATAAGAGAATTTCAAGGTAATTGTGAAGTTTCTTTTGTAAAATTAGCTTCTTATGAAGGCACAAAATCTTCAGAAAAAGTAAAAAACCTAGTTGGTGTAAATGAAGATTTAACCAATAGAACCGTTATTATTCTTGAAGATATTATAGATACAGGGGCAACATTACAAGAAATTTATAATATATTCAGAACAAAGAATGTAAAGCAACTAAAAGTTGCCACTTTATTTTTTAAACCAGATGTTTTTAAGAAAGAGTTACCAATCGATTACATAGGTAAAAGCATTGAAGATAAATTTATTGTAGGCTATGGTTTAGATTATAACGGATTAGGAAGAAATTACGCAGACATATACCAATTAACAACAAAACCAAAAATGAAAAACATTGTATTATTTGGCCCTCCAGGAGCAGGCAAAGGTACTCAAGCAACTTTTTTAAAAGATATCTATAATTTAATTCATATCTCAACAGGAGATGTATTTCGATTTAACATAAAAAACCAAACGGAACTCGGTTTATTAGCGAAAAGCTATATGGATGAAGGTGATTTAGTACCCGATCAAGTAACCATAAATATGTTAAAAGCTGAAGTTGAAAAAAATCCTGAAGCAAAAGGGTTTATTTTTGATGGATTTCCAAGAACGCAGTCTCAAGCAGAAGCTTTGGATGTATTTTTAGCTGAAAAAGGAGAACAAATTAATGGAATGGTTGCCCTAGAAGTTCCTGAAGATATATTAGTCGAAAGATTATTAGAAAGGGGCAAAACTAGTGGAAGAACAGACGATACTGATGAAACGAAAATCAGAAATCGTTTTAACGAATACAATACCAAAACTGCCATATTAAAAGATTATTTCGATACTCAAAATAAATACTATGGTATTGATGGGGTTGGTACTATTAAAGATATCACAAATAGAATATCTGAAGTGTTTAACACTTTATAAAATTCTCTAATTCTTGTGTTATCTAGTAATTAAAAAAAATAAAAATGACTGAAGGTAATTTTGTTGACTACATAAAAATTTATGCTTCTTCTGGTAAAGGCGGGCAAGGTTCTGTGCATTTACATAGAGAAAAATATATTACAAAAGGAGGTCCTGATGGTGGTGATGGCGGACGTGGAGGACACATTATTTTACGTGGCGACAAAAATATGTGGACATTATTTCACTTAAAATTCAAACGTCATTTTAGAGCTACGCAAGGTGGTGCAGGTAGTAAAAGTAGAAGTACAGGTGCAGATGGCGAAGATGTATATATAGATGTTCCTTTAGGAACCATAATTAGAGATGCTGATACAGATGAAATCATCTGTGAAATTACTGAAAACGGTAAAGAAGTAATTCTATTAGAAGGTGGTAAAGGAGGCCTAGGAAATTGGCACTTTAAATCTTCTACAAATCAAACTCCTAGATATGCACAACCAGGTATAGATGGTATAGAAGGATGGTTTAGAATTGAACTTAAAATATTAGCTGATGTTGGTTTAGTTGGTTTCCCTAATGCCGGTAAATCTACTTTATTATCAGTTTTAACAGCAGCAAAACCAAAAATCGCAGACTACGCCTTTACAACTTTAAAGCCAAATTTAGGAATTGTAGAATATCGAAATCATCAAACTTTTGTAATGGCAGATATTCCTGGTATTATAGAAGGTGCTGCAGAAGGCAAAGGTTTAGGCCATCGTTTTTTAAGGCATATTGAACGTAATTCTGCTCTGCTATTTTTAATTCCTGCAGATAGCGATGATATCAATAAAGAATATAAAATTCTTTTAAATGAATTAAAGCAACACAATCCTGAATTACTAGATAAAGAAAGAGTGGTAGCGATCTCTAAAACTGATATGTTAGATGACGAATTAAAAGCTGAAATTAAAGCAGAATTACCAGAAGATGTAGACGCTATTTTTATCTCTTCAGTTGCTCAAATTGGTTTAACAGAACTCAAAGACAAACTTTGGGGAATATTAAATTAATCTTTTAAAAATATTCTAATAGGCAACTGGTATTTTGTAGACACTTTATATCGTTTTTTGATAGCAGGAAAAATTATTGGCAAATTCTCTACAGAAAATTTAATTAGACTATCTAATTTAGGTAGTTGCTTTTTTATATTTTCTGAAGATTGAATTGAATCTAAAATGATCTTACCTGAAGCATCAATAATCAAATCTACATATACAGTTTCATTGATGGTATCTTTTATGTTAAATTGATGTTTTAACAGTTCTCCTCCTATTTTTTGATGTATTATTTTCCGAAAACAATCTGATTTTTTCGCTTTATCAAAAATAGAATCACATACTTTAAATGATGGCGAAGTATCTACAGAAGTAAAATCAACAATAGTATCGAGCTGAGGAAGATTTTGTTTCTTTAAAAATGGAATTT
Organism: Polaribacter sp.; assembly: GCA_042091415.1. Lineage (GTDB taxonomy): Bacteria > Bacteroidota > Bacteroidia > Flavobacteriales > Flavobacteriaceae > Polaribacter. Next base: position 2,829 of record JBELHK010000144.1, read on the forward strand.
TATCACAAGAATTAAATATAACGAGAACCAAAAAGACAAAAAATACTCGCATAAAATAGTTTTCGATTTATTCTGTGAATGTACTAAA
>JBELHK010000145.1:0-2910 GCA_042091415.1 Polaribacter sp.
AATTTAACTGTAATTGGTCATATTACTGAAGAAAACCAAGGATTAAATTTAGTTATAAGAGCAAATCAAGAAGTAGAACTTAAAGCTCAAGGGTGGAATTCTATGAAAAATATATCATAAAGAAAAACAACATTTGTTTCTCTTTCATTCTATAGAATAACATATTAATTGCTCCTTCTTTGCTCATCATCATTAACAAAATCTCTGTTATTTTCCTTAATTTTCTTATTTCCAAAATCGTAAGAAAGAGATATTCTGAAGTTTCTAGAACTTTGGTTTTCGCTATAACTTTGATTTATATTATTTACTGTAGAATCATAATTATTTAAACTACCCATGTTTAAAACATCACTAAAAAGCATAGATAATTTTATGTTGTTTTTAAAATCATGTTCTATCCCAAATGATAAATTAAACATTTCTCCAACGCTAAACAAACCATCATTATGAAAAGAACTGTACCAAACATTGGCTTGTAATTTGGTGCTTTTACTTAAGATAAATGTATTGTAAGATTCTGCGTAAAATTGAACTCCGTCGTTAACTTCTGCATTGTTGTTTTTTGTTAATTCAGTAAAATAAGCTAGTAAATTGATGCTATTCTGACTTTTAAACCAAGAAATCTTATTATAAGAAAAACCCTCTTCCCATTTGTAAATATATTTTTTGAAATAATTTTCTTGAGTTACAATTTGGTTTTGGTTTGCCACATCTGTATTAAAAAACACACCAAAGCCATTTGTTATGATATCAAAAGACAAACTAGAACTGATATTATTTTTATATAAATGAGAAATTTTAAAAATATCTGCAAAAGAAGGTTGTAAAAACGGATTACCTTCGCTATAACTATTGTCATTAATATAAAAACGGAAAGGATTTAGATTTCTAAAATTGGGTCTATTGATTCTTTTTCCATAAGAAAAATTAAAATTATTATCTTCATTTTTTGCATAAGAGAAATATAAACTAGGAAAAAACTTATTGTAATTGTTAACGTTTTCTTGATTTAAATCTTCATTAAAACCTGTTGTTTTGGTATCTTCAAAACGTAAACCAAACTGTATTTCTAGCTTATCTGTTAAATTACTATTTCCAGAAAAATAGGCTGCTAAAACATTTTCTTCATATGTGAAATCATTAGATTGATTTGGATCCAAAACAGGAGATCCGGAAAGAGTATCAAAAAACAAAACATTGCTGTTTGTATTTGTAAAACTTGCTTTTACACCATAAGAAAGGGTTACTTTTTTTAACGGATATTCCAAATCAATTTTTGCGCTAAAATTTTCAATCTCTTGGTTTGCCTCGTTTAAAGCCGCTGAAATCATACCATGCGAAACGCCAGAAGTATTAAACGATTCTGTAAAAAAATCATTAGTCCTATCAGAAGAAAACGTAAAGTAATCTGCATCAAAAGAAATACTTCTACCCAAAGAATCTAACTGTGTAAGCATGTGAAAATTTAAAGAATGATTTTTATTATCATTAATATTATTACTTGTTGTATGTAATGATCTTTCTAAATCATCATTAGTATCGTAAATAGCAAACCTAGTCTCTGCAACTATATCTGGCTGTGTTGTATTTCCTAAATATTGCAGACCAAAAGTAGTTTTATCAGAAATAGCATAATCAATTAAAAGACGACCAGAAAATTGATCTCTTTGTACTTTTCCCTCAATACCAATATCCCAAAAATTGTTAGGATAATTTATTTGCAAACTTGATAAATTCCCCTCACTTCCTTTGGTTGCATTCAAACTTCCCGAAAATGAAATTTTATTTTTATTGTAAAAAAAGTTATTGGTTAATGTGGTAAAACTATACTTATTTTGATTGTATGAAAGTGTGGTTGCGTTTTTCCAGGAACCTTGTATCCCTTTTTTTAGAATAATATTAATTAAACCTCCATTACCAGCTGCATCGTATTTTGCTGGAGGATTTGTAATTACTTCAATTTTTACAATGTCATTTGCAGAAAAAGCACTTAAAAAAGCAATTAATTCATCACCTGCTAAAGGTGACAATCTTCCATTAATTAGAACTTGACTTGCACCTTTTCCTAAAATAGATATCGTATTATTTTGTAACTGTACACCAGGTGTAATTTTTAACACATCTAAACTATTTCCGCCAGTTGCAGCAATGCTTTTTTCTACGTTAAAAACGAGTCTATCTAGTTTTCTTTCTAATACTCTTTTTTCTGTTTTGACTATAATTTCATCTAAATTTTGTCCATTTTCCTTTAGAACTAAAGTACCTAAATTAATATTTTTATTTACAGTAATTATTTTTGATAAAGTTTGATAACCTAGAAAACTAATTTCTATTGTGTACGTTCCATTTGAGGTTTTTAGTTCGAATTTTCCTTCATCTGTTGTTGTAGTTCCTGCTATTATTTTGTTATTACTATTTTTTAAAATAATATTTGAAAAAGGTATTATATCTCTATTGTCAGCTATTTTTCCTGTAATTATTTGTGTATAAGAGGTAGATGAAAAAGTAAGTAAAAGTATTGTTAATGCTTTTTTTAGTTTAACTTGATTCATCATTTTATTTTTAAAGGACTTTATAGATTTGGTTGAATAAAGTTTGCCTTAATTTGTGATTTCGTTGGTTGATGAAGAATACAATTCCCCAATTATTTTTTCTATCATAACCCAAAAAACAAGATTGCCCCATAGAATCTCCTGTTTTTACGTAGACCTTGTTTTCAGCATCATTTATAATGTTTAAACCCAAACCTACCTGTCTTTTATCTTTATTATAAAAAACTATTTCTGTTAATAAAGCTGCATTACTAATATTATTTTCTGATGCTAAAACTGCTTTTAAATACTTTATCATATCGTTTGCATTGGATTTCACCAATCCTGCAGAAGCAACAATATTCCAGTCAAAAAATGC
>JBELHK010000146.1:0-2871 GCA_042091415.1 Polaribacter sp.
TATTAGATCATAATTTGTCATCTTTAAATAATTCTGATTATGAAATATGGTGTTCTAGATTTTATGAATTAGGTTGGACTTGGAAAACTCGTTTAAGTGAAAAACCATCAAAATTATATTTTAAATATGGAATTTCATTTTTATGGAATAATTTAAGACTTGAAGGAAATAGATTTCATGAAAAAAATGAAGATATAACTGAAATACAAGTTTTTCCAGATCCTCTTTCTGAAAGTAGATTAAGACATGTTCAAATGAATTTTCCTATGCACTTAGAATGGGATTTTTCAAAAAATAAAACTTACAAAAGTGGAAGAGTAAAAGATAGAACTAATAAATCTTTTAGAGTAGGTTTGGGAGGTTTCTTTGGGTTTAAACTTGGTACAAGACAGTATTTAGAATATGAAAATAATAAGGGAATAGATGTTAAAGAAGTACAGTATGATAATTTTAACATGAATATTTTTAATTATGGTGTAAGCAGTTTCGTTGGTTACAGATCACTTAGCTTTTATACAAAATATGATTTAAATACATTATTTAAAAACACTGAAAAAAGAAACATTTCTATAGGTTTAAGATTAGATTTAGATTGATATTATAATTTATAAACTATTGTTTATAAAAATTGGAATTTGAAATTCTATTTTTCACATATTTATCGAAAGGAATTTTATTTTTACCGAAATTTATAACCTATTATAATGAAAGTTGGTATCCCTAAAGAAATTAAAAATAATGAAAATAGAGTAGGAATGACACCTGCTGGAGTTTTTGAACTCACGAAAAGAAATCATACTGTTTTTGTTCAATCAACAGCTGGTGAAGGAAGTGGTTTTTCTGATAAAGATTATGAAGATGTTGGAGCTAATATCTTACCAGAAATTAAAGATATATATGCTATAGCTGAAATGATTGTTAAAGTAAAAGAACCTATAGCCAAAGAATATCCGTTAATTAGAGAAAATCAAATAGTTTTTACATATTTTCATTTCGCATCAAGCGAACCTTTAACAAATGCAATGATAAATAGTAAATCTATTTGTATTGCTTACGAAACTGTAGAAGATAATGAAGGAACATTGCCTTTATTAACTCCAATGTCAGAAGTTGCTGGTAGAATGGCAATTCAACAAGGGGCCAAATATTTAGAAAAACCCATTAAAGGACGAGGAATTCTTTTAGGAGGTGTTCCAGGAGTTGCTCCTGGAAAAGTATTAATTTTAGGAGCAGGTGTTGTTGGTGTACAAGCGGCAAAAATGGCTGCAGGTTTAGGTGCTCATGTTACCATAATGGATGTAAATATGAAACGTCTACGATACGTAAATGATGTATTACCAAACCATGTTGTTACTGATTTTTCAAGTGAATATAGTATTCGTAAGCATATTAAAAATCACGATTTAATTATTGGTGGCGTTTTATTAAAAGGAGGTAAAGCACCAAAATTAATAACCAGAGATATGTTAAAAGAAATGCGTCCTGGAACTGTTGTTGTTGATGTTGCGGTTGATCAAGGAGGTTGTTTTGAAACAACAGAAGCAACAACACACGAAAATCCTACTTATATCATAGACGATGTTGTACATTATTGTGTTGCTAATATGCCAGGTGCAGTTCCTCATACATCTACAATTGCACTAACAAATGTTACGCTTTCATACATCCTTAAATTAGCTGATTTAGGATGGGAAAAAGCTTGTGAAAATGATATTTCACTGCAAAAAGGACTCAATATAGTGAAAGGTGAAATTGTTTATCAAGAGCTTGAAGCTGTTTTTTAGTTAAATTAGAATTTAAAAAAGGGCAATGTATTAATTGCCTTTTTTTTCTTCCCATTCTTTTCTTAAATCAGAAGATAATATTCCTGTGCTATCGTGTTTCCATCCAGGAGGTTTTGAAAAGTATTTAAATTTATTTAAAATATTCGTTTTAGAAGTAAAGAAATCATTAAACATATTATACCATTCTATAAAAGCAATTCTAATAGGATTATATGTATTTATATTTTTTACTAATCCATAGATAGGTTTTTCAACTTCGGGTTCAAAAGTGTCAAAAATTCTATCCCAAATAATTAATATACCCGCATGATTTCTGTCTAAATATTGAGGATTTGTAGCATGATGTACTCTATGATGAGAAGGAGTGTTGAATATAAACTCAATCCAATTTGGCAATTTTTTAATCAGTTCTGTATGTATCCAATATTGATACAACAAGCTAATTGACATCTGTACAAGTAACATTACAGGATGAAATCCTAATAAAGGAATCCATAAATAAAAAACGAAAGTAGTAAAACTACCAGTCCAAGTTTGTCTTAAAGCAGTACTTAAATTATATTCTTGTGAAGAATGATGAACAACATGGCTCGCCCAAAAAAATCTTGAAGTATGACTTATTCTGTGAAACCAATAATAAGCAAAGTCTTCGGCAAAGAAAATTAAAATCCAAGCCCACCAAGTAAAAGGAATAGTAAAAAGTCTTAAATTGTTATAGATTAATAGGAAAACTCCTAGTACAAAAACTTTAGAGAATAAACCTATAAATACATTTCCTAAACCCATTACTATAGATGAAACAGCATCCTTGTAAGGATATTCTTCCATTTTAACTTTAACAGTAATGATGACTTCAGCGACTACTGTTATAATAAAAATAGGAATTGCGTAATGAATTAAATTAGGCATTTCAGGTATTTGCATATCAATGTTATAAGTACTTATTTTTTTAAAAATTTATATAAGATAAAACTTCCCATAAATATAAAAAAACTTACTATATTTGCACACTTATTTAAAAATATAAATTAATAATTATGAATCATTACGAAACTGTTTTCATTTTGAATCCCGTTTTATCTGATAC
>JBELHK010000147.1:0-2781 GCA_042091415.1 Polaribacter sp.
AAACATATTGTATTAAATTGGCTCATATATCCCAAATATTAACATAAAATGCTTATTTAGTGAAAGTTGTTATTCCAAATTTTTATTTCTTGAGATTAATGTTTCATTTCAATAATTTATGTATGACATTGCATAAAGTGTAATAAGTAGCTCTAAAATAAGATAAGTTTTCAACATTTTTATACAGATTCCAGTTCCATTTAAGCATTTCTGCTTTGTTATTCGACATCGATTTACTTCGGTTTCTATACTGTGCCAAAACCGTAGTGAGACCAAAGGCATACATTTCTGATTTTAAAATCTTTAACCACAAACCATAATCTTGTCTTTTTCTAATTTCTGGCATAAATATTTTCCCTAAAATATCTTGATTATACATCGCCGTTAAACATCCTATTTCATTAGAGTACAACATTCTTTTGTGATCTAATTTATCTTTGCAGTTTATAATTTTATTGGTCAAATTCCCATCTTCATTTATAATTTCATACGAAGTATAACTCAATGAATACTTATTCTTTAACATAAAATCTAACTGGCATTCTAATTTTTTAGGCAACCATAAATCATCACTATCTAAAAAAGCTATAAAAGTACCTTGCGCTAATTCTATTGCCTTATTTCGTGCAATAGCTGCTCCTGAATTATCCAATAATTGATGCAATTGAATTCTAGCATCTTGTTTACAAAAAGTAGAAATTATATCAACACTTCTATCTGTAGAAACGTCATCCACAATAATCATTTCCCAATTTTTATAAGTCTGGTTTAAAACGCTATTAATCGTTTCTGAAATGAAGTCCTCAGAATTATAGCATGGAGTTATAATAGAAACGAGATTATTCATTTATTTTAGAAATAAAATTTTTTAGTTTTCCTTTCGTGTAGATAAAGTTAGCTTGTTGTTTTATCTCAAAATTAATATCTTTTTTAAAATATTTTTCAATCTCAGCAATCAATTTTCTTTCAACCTCCGAGGTTAATTTACTCTCTAGCAAAAAAGTCAATATTCCTTTTTTAATTTGAATAACTTGATAGTTCAAAAAAATATTTTCTTGTTTTGATAAATTCTTGAATATATAGTAAAAGTATAAACTAGGATATGTATTCTTAAAACCATGAACAGTTGCACCTATTCGCCCTGTAACCTCATCTAAAATCAAATGATTTTTACCACACAAACATTTCTTCTCTCTCGGTGCTAAAGAAATATAATCCCCCAATTTATAACGAATTATTGGAAAGGAATGCAATTGTAAATTTGTAACCAAGATTTCATTATCTATTTCTTCAACCAAAACCCCTTCCATATTTAAATGCATGTTTCCTTGTTTGCATTCAAAAGCTATAATACCAGATTCAGTAGCCCCATATTCACTAATAATTTTTACTCCAAAAGCTTCTTTAATTGCTGATTGATAATGTTCAAAAATTTTTTCAGAAGTACCTTTAATCATTTTAATATGTAAAGGTTTTGGTAATTTTAATTTATTAATTAAAGTTGCAGTTTGGTAAATCATCGATGAATACCCATGAATATATTTCGCTTTTTGAGATTTTCTAATAAAGCTTTTTAAGGCCTTTTCTTTGTAACTAAAAATTCTAAATCTATTTTGTAAAACATCTAAAATCTTATTTTTTTGTTTGTTTACAAAAGAAAAATTAAAACCCCAGAAATACCCATTTCTATCCCAAGGATGTATATTGTACCAAGAATAACCTCGTTGTATTGCAGCTCTGTTAAAAGAATCTGCTTCTTCCTCTCTAAAAAAATTTAAAGACTCGCCTGATGTACCAGAAGTTGACGCTAAAAATTTCTTTTTAAAATTTAAATGAGTATGAATTTGAGGAGCAAATTTTATCAACTCTTTTTTTGTTATGATTGGAAAAAGATGAATGTCATCCAATGAATTTACTTTTCGAATATCTATATTTAAGTCATCAAACTTCTTTTTGTAAAACTCAGAATTATTGTAAGCAACTTCTATCAACTCTTTAAACTTTTTTAGCTGATATCTTTCCAACGCTTCTAAAGACCATTTTTCGGATTCTTTTAAAGAGCCGTATTTAATTTTTAGAGATGGGTTTCTCAGTCTTTCTCCTAAAGTATAGATAATTTTTCTGATCATCATTTTAGAATTTGAAACCACTTTTCTTTATTCGTATGCCAACTAAAATTTTCCACTTTCTTTCTAGCATTTACTGCTAAGTTAGGGTACTTATTGTAAAGAATCGAAAGAATAGCATTTGTCATTTTATCAACAGAATTCTTTTCAACTAATATTCCGTCAATTTCATTCTTGATTAAAAAAGACATTCCTCCAACATTGGTAGATACAACAGGTAATCCCAAAGCCATTGCTTCCATTACACTAACCGGAGTATTATCAAAATTTGTTGTGTTGATAAAAATATCATAATCTTCAGACTTTTTATGCCAATCTTCTTTTAGAAGAACATCTGTAAATGCTACTGAATTTTCTAACTTTAATTCAGAAATCAAGCTTAAACATTCGTTATAACTAAGATCAACAAAAGGGCCAACCATGCACAATTTAGCTTCAGGGTACTTTTTTTTGAGCATCGCTAAAACTTTAATCGCTAAGGTAGGGTTGTATATTTCTTTAAAGGCCCTTACCCAGAACAATTTAGGCTCCAGATGTTTTCTATTTTTAAATTTATAGTTTTCAATCTCTAAAATATTTGGAATGAACATCGTTTCATAACCTTTTGATTCAAAAGCCTTTTTTAAGTAATTTGAAGGAGCTACATTTTTATAAG
>JBELHK010000148.1:0-2768 GCA_042091415.1 Polaribacter sp.
GGAATAGATATAATATAACCCGTTATTCCCATCGCCCAAGGCAGTTTTTTTTCGCCAACTACCTTTAAGATTTTATCAGATATTCGAATACTACCTCCTGTTTCTTCTAAAATTTCACCAATTAAAGCTCCTAAAATAACAACAATAGCAATCCATTGAATTGTTTTGCTAAAACCTGTTAAAAGTACATTTATTGTTTTTTCTCCTCCAAAACCTAAAGCAAAACCTAATATAATCGAAGCAAGTATTAGAGCTACAAAAGGATGAAGTTTCCATCTACTTATTGCTACGATTAATAGAATTAATGTTATAAAAATTGCAGATAGTTGAAAAATCACGAATTATTTTAATTTTGGAATCATCCAATAAGAGTATTCATAATCTTGGTAAGGTAATAAATATTCTTTTCTCGGCAATTCTCCCCAACTATTTACGCCACCAACACCAGAGGTAAAACCGTCTATGTTTAAATAAACATCTTCTTTTGCGTCAAGTAATCTACCATGAGCTTGCGTTGTTTTTTTCGATTTTCCTGAGTCTAAATCTGATGTTTTAAAGTGTGATGCTGAAAAGTTAAGAGGATTTTCTGAAATGAATAAAATTGAATTTCCATTTTCTTTTTCAAAATTTACCCAACGAACATCTGTTCTATTTCCGTTTTCTTGTGGTCGTGCATACATTGTAAATAAATCATCAATCGCCTTTTTATATAATCCAATATTTTGTGATAATTTTCTATCTACATAAGATTCGTCAGGCCCTCTTCCATACCAAGTTACATTGATGAAATCTTTAGGTAGAACAAATTCATTTCCGAATTTATACATATTTGAATGCTCTCCTTTTTTTAATTTTTTTCCAAATCCTTTTAATAAGATGTTCTTTTCATTTTTACCTTTTAATGCTTCAAGTTTATTGGTAATCTTCATTTTTCCGTCTCCATAAATATGATAGTTTTGTGTAAGTCTTGCATCATTATTTAAAATACCTTTTTCAAAAGAAATAGTTATAGAACCATCTTTTTCTTTTTGTAAAGAGCTATTTATTTTAGTATCTTTTTTACCTGCAGTTAACCATTCTCTATAAAGATTTGGAGTATTTGCTCCATAATCATTATCGACAGGAGCTCTCCAAAAGTTGATCTGAGCTCCACTATCAACTAACGTTTCATTTTTATAGGTATATGATTTTATAACTCCTTTTTGTAAGTCGAAAAGAAGATTAAAATCATCGTTGAAAACAGTAATACTTTCTTCTGTTTCTTCTACTTGAATTTTATCATTTGTGGTTTTTGGTGCCTCAAAAGAAAACTTATTTAATAAGAATTGTTCATTAGCAATTTCATGATTTCTCGCTAAAAGAGGTTCTTCTTCTTTTAATTTAACCGAAATGTTTAAGAAATATTCATTTGTGGTTTTAATTTCACTTTTAAAAGGGATTGAAATAGTTTGAGTTTCTTGTGGATTTACAGCAATTGAGTTTATAGTGCCACTTTCAATTTTTATTCCATTTTTTGCAATAGACCATTCTATTTTATAATTTTTTAAATCTCTGAAAAAGTACCAGTTTTTAACTTCTACTTCATTTAATTTGCTAGTTTCATTTTTATAGAATTTTACATTTTGCATCAATTTTTTTGCTTCAAAAAAATGAGGATTTGGTTTTTTATCGGCTTGAAGTAATCCGTTATTTAAAAAGTTATGGTCACTTGGTGTTCCTTTTGGCCCAAAATCTCCACCATAAGCAAAATAAGGTTTTCCGTCTTTTTCTGTTAGAAGACCTTGGTCTTGAAAGTCCCATATAAAACCACCTTGCAGTTTGTCATACTTTTCAAACAAATCCCAATATTCTTTAAAACCACCCAAACTATTTCCCATAGCGTGTGCATATTCGCATAATATAAAAGGCCTTGTTTGAGTGTCGTCTTTTGCGTAAGTTTCGATTTGATTATAATCTGCATACATATGTGCAACAATATCGGTGTTCCATTCTCTTAGTGCACGTTCGTAATGAACAGGTCTTGTTGAGTCTAATTCTTTTGCTTTAATGTAAGCTCTGTAAAAATTGTTTCCGTTCCCTGCTTCATTACCTAAAGACCAAACAATAATTGAAGGATGATTACGATCGCGTAAAATCATTCTTTCAACTCTATCTACGTGTGCTTTTTCCCACTTCGGATTATTTCCTAAAGTTTCATTTAAATCGTAACCGATACCATGAGATTCTATATTTGCTTCATCGTAAACATAAATTCCGTAAATAGCACAAAGTTCATAAAAGTAAGGATCGTTTGGGTAATGTGCTGTTCTAACAGCATTTATATTGTTTTCTTTGAATATTTTAATATCCTCTAACATGCTTTCTTTACTTATAACATGACCTTTTTTGAAGTCATGTTCGTGCCTATTAACACCTTTAAGAAGAATCGGTTTACCATTTACTAGTAATTGTGCATTTTTAATTTGAACATTTTTAAAACCAACATGCTGTTTTATAGCCTGTAAAGTGCTGTTTTTCTTATCTAGTAATTCTATATGTAAATCATATAAATTAGGTGATTCTGCACTCCAAGGAAGTATATTATTAATAACAGAATTAAATTCTAATTTCCCGTTTTTATCTTTATCTATTTTGATGGATTTTGATTCGCTAAAAACAGTAGAATTTTGTTTTTTTAAGTTGATTTTTAAATAGCCACTAAATTTTTTCGATATTGAATTTTCAAGATTTACTGATAAAGAAAAACTACCATCTTTAAAATTGTTGAT
>JBELHK010000149.1:0-2699 GCA_042091415.1 Polaribacter sp.
ATTCCTATTTCTATATCTTACAATAATGAATCTGGCTTGCACAAAATATCTATAAGTTCATTAGCTAATGGAATTTATTTCTTAAAAGCCGGCAATAAAGCAAAGGTTCTTGTTATAAATAATTAAGCATTTTGTGGTAGAAATGTTTCATAAATATAAATCTCAAATCAAGATTAAATTGTTGCAACAAATTTTCTACAGATAGATTGATATATATCAATAAGTAAAAATATCAATGAATAATTTTACTTTATAATCAATCAAAAATCAAAATGACAAAATATTTCTCTACAAAAAAATCTTTTAAAATATTTTTATGCTTTTCCTTTTTATTTATTAATGTTCGAGCCCAAAACTCTCCAACAATTAAATTGAAAGGAAATGAAACAAAAAATGAAATAGAAAATAAAATTGATAGCATTATAGATATACTAACCTTAAAAGAAAAGGTAGATATGGTTCATGCTCAATCTAAATTTAGCACTAAAGGTGTTGAAAGGTTAGGTATCCCAGAAATTTGGATGTCTGATGGACCTCATGGAGTAAGAGCAGAAATTAGTTGGGATGCTTGGAGTCATGCAGGTTGGACAAATGATTCAATTACTGCGTTTCCTGCGCTTACAGCTTTAGCAGCAAGTTTTAATCCAAATCTAGCACAAGAATTCGGTAAAAGTATTGGCGAAGAAGCCCGATATAGAGAAAAAGATGTTCTATTAGGGCCTGGAGTAAATATTTACAGAACGCCAATGAATGGTAGAAATTTTGAATATTTTGGAGAAGATCCTTATTTAGCTTCTAAAATGGTAATTCCTTATATTCGAGGGGTACAGAGTAACGGAGTTGCTGCTTGTGTGAAACATTTTGCTTTAAATAATCAAGAACATTGGAGGTCTACTGTAAATGTAGAAGTTAGTGATAGAGCTTTACACGAAATTTATCTTCCTGCCTTTAAAGCTGCTGTTAAAGAAGGAAATGTATGGGCAATTATGGGAGCTTACAATAAATTTAGAGGCCAGTATACAACACATCACAAAATTTTAACTAATAAAATATTGAAAGGAGAATGGAATTATGATGGAGTTGTAATTAGCGATTGGAGCTCTGCTCATGATACCAAAGAAGCTGCTTTATATGGCTTAGATATGGAAATGGGAACAGGAACAGATGGATTAGGAACTACTACCTCAAATCATTATGATCATTACTTTTTAGCAAATCCATTCTTGAAAGCAATAAAAAATGGAGAACTATCAGAAGATTTAGTGAATGAAAAAGTTAGAAGAATTCTTCGCTTAATGTATAGAACAAATTTGAATCCGAATAGACCTCTTGGACGCTTGAATAATAAAGAACATCATGATGTAGCCTTAAAAGTAGCAACAGAAGGAATCGTATTATTAAAAAATGAAGACAACTTTTTTCCTTTAGAGGATAAAAAAGGATTAACAATTGCTGTAATTGGAGAAAACGCAACAAGAGCAATGACTCCTGGAGGCGGATCATCAGAATTAAAACCTGAATTTGAAATATCTCCTTTACAAGGAATACGTGAACGATTTAAAAACGCTACAATTTTACATACAATGGGATTTGAATCTGGTGCTTCTGTTTATGATAATGTTTTACCTCCAACATTAAATCAAGATTCATTAAAGGTAAAAGCTGTCGAACTTGCTGCTAAAGCAGATATTGTTTTATTTGTTGGTGGATTGAATAAAAGTCATCACCAAGATAGTGAGGGCGATGATAGATTATCATATAAATTACCATTTAACCAAGAACAAATTATCAACGAAATTTATGAAGTAAACAAAAATATTGGTTTTCTTCTAGTTACTGGTAATGCTATTGATATGTCTTGGCAATCTAAAACGAAAGCAGTCTTACAAACTTGGTATTTAGGTAGTATGGCAGGGACTGCAATTGCAAAAGTCGTAAGTGGTGATGTCAATCCTTCAGGGAAACTTCCATTTTCTTTCCCTGTAAAGTTAGAAGATAATGGAGCTCACTTTTTTGGAGAAACTTCGTATCCTGGAAAAGACAATACTCAATATTATAAAGAGGGAATTCTTGTCGGTTATAGATGGTTTGATACAAAAAAAATTAAGCCTAAATATGCCTTTGGATATGGGATGTCTTACACTAATTTTACTATAGATAATATAAATTTAAATAAGAAAAAATTTAAGTTGGATGAGGAAATCACGATATCAGCTGATATTAAAAATAGAGGTGATTTTGATGGTGCAGAAGTAGTGCAGGTATATATTGGCAAGACAAAATCAAAGGTAGAAAGAGCCCTGAAAGAACTTAAAGGATTCCAAAAAATACATATTAAAACAGGAGAAAAGAAAAATATTTCTCTAAAAATTGATGTTTCATCTTTAGCATTTTATAATGAAACAACTTCTAAATGGGAAGTTGAAAAAGGAGATTACTTTTTATATATAGGAAATGCCTCTAATAATATTTCTAAGAAATTAAAAATTCGAATTGAGTAAACCTAAAATGTAAAATCATTTACTTTGATTGATAACATTATCAATCAAAGTATTTTGATTTTCATAATTTTAAAGAATACATGAAAAAAAATGGAATTCTAATTATAATCGTAATTGTTTTATTTTCTTGTTCTAGTTATGAGAAAGAAAAAAATACTATTTTTTTTGATGGACAAAAGTTTATAGTTCATTCAGAAA
>JBELHK010000150.1:0-2693 GCA_042091415.1 Polaribacter sp.
AATTTTAATATTAAAAAAATATTTACTGAGTTGTCTTTTTTAAGAGTTGAATTGTATCATAGCTCTCTTAGTTTTCTCTTTATTAACCATTTCTTTCTTTTTATCAAAACTACAATCAGTACATTTCAGCTCTGTATCTGTCATAATAAAATGATGATTTCCCATAGATTTATCATATAAGTCATCTGCGTTATCAACGTTGTATAAAAAGTTTTTGATAGAATTATCAAGATAAATTTGTACTCCTTGTGTAATATAAATTACAATATTGATTTCTTCTTCTTTCCAATAGTTTTTATAATCAGATAGATAGTATGCATCTAAAACAAGAGAATCATTATCTATATTAAAATTGTACATTAATTTATTTGCATTTTCTTTTGCTTTTATCTTGTTTTTACCCTTTGATATTTTTTGAATCATAAAATAATTTTCAGACGAATTACTTCTTCGAATATCAACTTTTATGTTGTTAGAATACGTCATTATTTTACCTTTAATTTCTACTTTTTCCTTATATGTTGTTCTTCTTAAATTATGACGATAAAAAATATTATCGTTATTTAATATTTTTAAATTTAGGGTATCAGTTTTAGCTAAGTTTAAATTATTTTTATCAAAAGCTTTACCAGAAATTGAGTGGGATGTTCCAAATTCTAAACCAGTAAAAATTAGTCCTAAAAGAGAAACTAGCCAAATACCTAATAAGATTAGTGATGTTGGTTTATTTATTCTTTGGATATTACTTGAAAGTAATCTTAGACCTAAAATAAATAAGATTAAAAAAGGAATACCAATTAATAAAAATCCGAATAAGGTTAATAACCATTTTGGTAGTACTGAGTCATAAAAAAATGGTGGATAATTTAAAAACTCACTATCAACATTTAGCCACTCTAAACTTCCTACAGAAAACCCTCCAATAATTAGAGATAAAATAACGGTAGCAGAAATAAATATTATTAATACACCAATAAGTTTACCAACAATTTTAAATACTGATAAAATAATACTGCCTATGGTGTTAAAAAAATCACTTACTCCGTTATTTTTTTGTTGCTTTCCCGCAAAATTCTTACTCATTTTTTCAGAAAATTCCGTGGCTCCTTCTTTAAACTTTTGAGATGCTTGATTTGCAACTGTAGTTACTTTTTCTGATACGTTATTGAATTCTTCTCTTATTTTACGCTCTATATTATCTATGTTTACAGGTTCTCCATGCATTTGTAATTTTTCTGCGGTGGTTTTTGCTTCGGGTAATAAAATCCATAAGATGATGTAAAGCAAAACACCAAAACCTCCGAAAATAAATAAAGCTAATAGCCCTAAACGAATCCAAATTGTATCTAAATCAAGATAATGAGCAATACCTGAAGCTACACCTCCTAAAAATTTATCATCGGTATCTCTAAATAATTTTTTAGTAGATGAATTGTTTCTTTTGTATGAATAACTAGAATCACTAAAAGTTTCTTCGGCTTCAACGTAATCTTCAGGTTGTCCCATTATTTTTATAATGTTATCGATATCTCCGTCATTTACAACCTGTTTTGAGTCTGTTATTTTTTCTGATAATAGTTCACTAATTCTTGCTTCAATATCAGCAATAATTTCATTTTTACCCTGTTGATCATCACTTAATGATTTAGAAATGGAATCTAAATATCGTTTTAATTTTTGGTAAGCAGTTTCATCTATGTGAAAGAAAAATCCGCCTAAGTTTATATTTATAGTCTTATTCATTTGTAGTTGATTTTTTACTTGTTACTTGGTCTACAGCATTTACTAAATTGCTCCATGTTTTATTTAGTTCTTTTAAAAACATTGTTCCGTTTTCAGTTAAAACATAATATTTTCTAGGTGGTCCAGAAGTAGATTCTTCCCATCGATATGTTAGTAAACCTGCATTTTTTAAGCGAGTTAATAATGGATAAATTGTACCTTCAACCACAATCATTTCTGCATTTTTTAATGTAGAGAGTATTTCAGAAGTATAGGCATCACCATGTTTTAAAATGGATAAAATACAGAATTCTAAAACCCCTTTACGCATTTGCGCTTTAGTGTTTTCTATCTTCATATATTGTGTTTATTTTATAAATTTTATTGTAAAAGGATATTTGTAATTTTCTCCTTCTCTAGCTTTTAAAGAAGCTATAATTATTAGAACAATTTCAATCAAATAGATAATGCCAGTAACAGAGCCTAAACCAATAAAGCTAAAAATGTTAGAAAAGTTTAAATCGAAATTTAAATTAAAATCTCTAAAATTTAAAAAGTTATTGTGTCCATTAAAAAAAGAACTAAAGGCAATTGGTATAAAAGTTATTGAAATTAGAAAAATATATAATGTATAGCTAATATTGAAGTTAATAGCCTCTTTGCCTTGTTCATCTAAGAATAAACTTCTATCTTTTAAAGTTTGCCACGCAATTAATGGTGTAATAATATTTCCGAAAGGAAATATAAATCCTGCAAAAGCAGAAATATGAATTAAAAAGGCATTGGTATTTTCTCTATTTTGTTTCATAAAAGTTGATTGATATAATACTTTCTATTGCAAATATATATTTTTAAAAAGGTATTATGCAATACATAGTACTAATAATTAACAATTTGTTAACATATATGTTTATTGATAAAATATATTTAAATTGCGTTTAAAATTAAAAATATATGAAGATTACTCCGTC
>JBELHK010000151.1:0-2605 GCA_042091415.1 Polaribacter sp.
TACCACGCAATCTGCCACTACTCATACAATTTACCATTGTAAGTCATAAAAAAAACCACTTTTGACAAAAGAAAAATACATTTCAGATTTAAAATTAAAGTTTGAGAGTTACGCTCAAATTTCTGTGAAATCTTGGTCGTTAATTGAATCAATAATCAAGTTTCAAGAGTTAGAAAAAGATGAAATATTGCTAAGAAACGGGCAAATTGCAAAAAATATCCATTTTGTTTGCAAGGGAGCTTTAAGGGCATATGTAACAGATTATGACGGAAATATTTATAATAAAAATATTTTTCTTGAAACTGATTTTGCAGGCTCAACAGTTTCATACCTTCAAAGTACACCTTCAAATTTCACCTTGCAAGCATTGGAAAACACAATTCTGATTAGTCTTAATTATAAAAAATATAGACAATTTATTGATGACAACATTGACCTAAAGAATTTCTATATTGCCTATTTGGAAAATAACTGGGTAATAGAAAAGGAAAAAAGAGAAGTTTCCCTTGTTATGGAGAATGCAACTGATAGATATTTAAAATTACTTTCAAAACATTCCAATATTGACCAGAGAATACAACAATTACATCTTGCATCACATCTTGGCATAACTCCAACCCAACTAAGCAGAATTCGTAAAGATTTGAAAAAAAAGCATTGAATCAACATATGTAAATGCCGGAGACTATTACTTCCAATACTTTTGTCTTATAATTTTAAAACAAGAGTATTATGAACTATATCGAAAACTTAAAATGGCGTTACGCAACTAAAAAATTTGATTCTTCAAAAAAGATTTCAACTGATAAATTAGAAAAATTAAAAGAAGCTATTCAATTATCAGTGTCATCTTACGGATTACAATTGTATAAAGTTAAAATTGTAGAAAATGCTGCTTTAAGAGAAAAATTGAAACCTGCTTCTTGGGGACAAGATCAAATAACGGAAGCCTCGCACTTAATCGTCTTTTGTAATTATACTGATGTAAACGATAAACATGTAGACGATTTTCTGAATATGACTGCCAAATCACAGGGTATAGAAGTGAAAAATCTAAGTGGATATGGTGACTTTATGAAAAGTAAAATTAAGGAAATGACAACATCCGATTCATTTCATTGGACCTCTAGACAAACATATTTAGCTCTAGGAAATTTGCTTAGTGCATGTGCTGAATTGAAAATTGACTCATGCCCTATGGAGGGTTTTGAACCTGAAAAGTATAATGAAATATTAGGACTTTCTAAACAAGGATTAAATGCAGCTGTAATTGCAACTATAGGATATCGTTCTAATGAAGACCACACGCAAAATCGTCCGAAGGTTAGAAAACCTATTAATGACTTATTTGAAGTATTATGAATCAATTTTCATTATCGGGATTAGCAATATTAGGTGGAGTCTTTTTAGCCGCACAAGGCGGACTAAACTCCAATTTAGGTGTTCTGCTAAAAAACCCTTTATTAGCATCGGTGGTTGCCTTTTTTAGTAGCACCATTTTTGCAATGGCTTTTGTATTAATTAGCGTAAAGAGTTCTCCGAATTTGGCAGATATAAAACAAATTCCTCTTTATTTATGGTTTACCGGAGGATTATTCAGTGTATTAGGAATTAGTTTATACTATTATACTATTCCAAAACTAGGTATTTCAATGATGATCTCATTAGGATTATTTGGACAAATAGCATTCTCTGTAATCGCTGGTCATTTTGGATGGTTAAACTTACCAATGGAACCAATAACTTTTAAAAGAGGCTTAGGCCTTATTATAATGATGTCAGGAATAATTTTAATAAATATAAAATGAAAGAGACAATGGACTTAATAAATGCTAATATAAAAAATCTAACTTCTCTTTGGGAAACTGTTGGAATCTCCTTTGACTCTTACTTCAAAACACCAGATTTTGAGTATAGTGAAATTAAAAATTCTGAGTGGCCGAATAGGTTATGGTTACATCAAAATATAACTCAAGACACCCTCAGATTAATAAAAAAAAAATTAGCGGCTACAACCTCAAATATCATCATACCAATTTGGAATATTTATAATAATAATGAAGACCTTATTTTAGAACATAACGGTTTCAATATAAAATTTGAGCAAGTTGGTATGTCTTTGAGACTGGACAAACCATTTGACATTAAAAGTGATGTAAAAATTCAACTTGTTACAGACAGCAATGAAGCCAAACTCTGGTCAGAGTTATTTATAAAATCATTTGGATACAAGACAAGTACTGAAACAATCAATAAAACACTTAATAAGGTTAATTATTATATGGCATATAAGCATAGCATTGCTATAGGAACAGCTATTTCACATAAAACTAATAATGTTATGGGCATTCATTCTGTTGGTATACCACCTGAAATGAGAAGAAAAGGATATGCTGAGCAAATTATGAAGTTGCTAATAAATATGGCTGTTGAAGATCAAAATGAATATATGACATTACAAGCATCCAATATGGGAAAAAACCTATATCTAAAACTAGGGTTTGAAGAACAGTTTGTTATAAAAAATTACGCCTTACAACACCGGTAACCGTTGCACAAGCCACTAAAAAACCTAAATAAAATCTCAGAAGTCCCTTTTTAAGAG